>NZ_JBNPEF010000015.1:0-191062 GCF_051117495.1 Marivirga sp.
AATTTTTTTAATTATCTGTGCAAAAAGTGTAATATTGCTCATGAGGGGTTTTTTGGTTTTTGTGTCAACCCAAAATTAATATTTTGGGATAAAACTTAAACCCCTCTCTTTATTTAGGACGGTATTGCCCATAAATGAATGATTAATTACCAAATCAATCAAAAAGCCCCATTGGTTCTATTTCCAATGAGGCTTAGTTGAAAATCCTTTCTGAATTACTCGCCTAAAATAAAATACATTCCAAATGTTGGTGCAAATGTATTGATGCCTAGGTTTATTCCATTTGAAACGGTGGTAGTATTTCCTCCCGCAGGTGTTACACCAGTCCGGTTAAATGACACCATATTTAATTCGAAATTAAAACCGATTTTAGAGCCAGGGGTGAATAATATCCCAGGATTAATGCCCAAATTAAAAGAAGTGCGGTCATTCAAATCGGTTCTATCGTTGCCATTAATCGCAGTAGAACCACCAAAACCAAAACCAAATCTTGCAGCACCGTAAAAGTGAACATTTTCACCTAATCCAATATAGTACCTTGCCTCAGGGCTAAATGATATGCTATTAGTTCTTACATAGTCATCTTCTCCTAAATTATTCCTTTGAGTACTAAATCCAACAGCACCACCTACAGACAGGTTATCACTTAAAAAATATTGTACATTCGGTAACACTCTTATTTCCTGAAAATCAGCATTTTCAATATTTTGAAATTGGGCACTTCCTCCAATTAAAATATTTCCGCTGCCAATTTGCGAATAGGCTTGTTGAGCTAATAATAAAACGAATAAAATTAATGTTACTTTTTTCATATATGTTTTTATTTAGTTGCGCTGCAATATTAACTGAAAGATTTAAGATTTAGTATATGATGTATTATTTTACCATAAATAACAAAAAAGCACAGACCAAAGTATTGATCTGTGCTATGAATGACACAATTTCTTGTTTTTAAACCTATCGGATATTTAATCCTAATCCTACCGATAGAGTATTGTATTTTTGTATGGTATAATCAACATTTAAAGCCAATACCCATAAGATTTTCACTCTTGCCCCAACAGTAAATCTTGGCCCACCGCTACCATCAAAAGTTAAGTCAATAGGATCTGTTACGGTCACTTCAGAAGGCTCCCCTTCATTAAATGTATAATCACCCTTCATGGCAAAATTTGACCTTACAATATTGACACCAAGCCCTGCATATGGGGTGAAAAACAATAACTTTTTTGAAATAATGGCCTGAATAGTGGTGGCACTTGCACCGAATTCAGCAAATTGACCTTGGCTTTCATCAATCTGATAATTGGTTGAAAGTTTATTGAAACCAACTATACCTGATAAGTCAAAGGGTAATAATTTCATTCCTGGTATCCATTGTTTGAAATCATGCTTCACACCAAATCCAAATGATTGAAAACTGAAGTCCCCTATATTTATTTGCGGTGTGTATCGAATTATTAAGTCTGTATTTTTCACAATCCCAACACCTAATTGAACTGTTGGAGTAGGAATGGCTAATGGTCCCGGATAATCCAAATCTCCAAAAATACCATCAGGAGCACCAATTCTTTCTTCATAGGAAACTGATTGACCTGCAGCAATTTCTCGATTTCCGCTAATAACCAATTCTTGATTGGTACTTGAACCTATAAAGGTTGGTAATTCATTATTTGATGGGTCATCCAGCGTTATATTTTCATATTCTGCCGCAACAAATTCAAAGGTTTTGGCCGCATCTGGAATAGTAGCCATATTAATATTAAATGTTAAATCAAAACCTAATGTTTTATGTGGTTTTGCTGTATTATACCAGCCATTGGCTAATCCATTTCCAATAGAAGTGGCAACTGGATTCATGTAATTTTCCAGATAAGTATTAGCATCAGCTACCCCTGAATTAACAACCTGCTCAAAATTTTGAGCTTGTGCATTATTTAAACTAGCCAAACTATAAATGGCTACAATGAGTCCTGTAAATATTCTTTTCATAGTGTTATGTTTTGGTGATACATATGTATAAAAGTATTGAAATTTAATTGAAAATTTTAATTTTAATTATTCATCATTTAAATAAGCTTAAAAAATTTTTCTTGTTTGAAATAACTGAGTAATGATTCTTAATGTAATCCTGTCCCTTTTCTCCTAATTTTATTCTTAAATCATGATCTTCCAATAGTTTTATTAACTTATCCTCCCATTCTTTGTCATTATTAGCCGAGTATCCAGCCCCACTTTCAAGTAGAAGTTTCTTATTAACCCCTACCGGAGATGCCACTATTGGTTTTTTAATGGCCACATACTGCAATAATTTAAAGCCGCATTTTCCTTTGCTCCAAATATCATCACTTAATGGCATGATACCAATATCCATTTTGTTTAAGTCGTCTATCTCAGAAGACTTACTCCATGGAATAAACCGCATGTATGGGACATCAAAATCTGGTTTTTGGTTGGAAATCACTAATAATTCAAATTCATATTCATTTGTTAGTTCATCTAAAACCGGGAGTAAAATCTTTAAATAGGGGAGGGTAGAATGTGTTCCTGTCCAGCCAATCACATTTTTTTCGCTCTTCGATATTTTTATTTCTTTATGATAATCCGTATCGATTGTGGTTGGATTTACTACAACACTTTGATTGTATTTCATCGCAAATTCAGCTAAATACTCATTTCCGCAACTTACTTTATAACTCCATTTACAAATGTTTTTTACCTTAGTTTTCCATTTTATTCTAGCTTTTAAGCTTCCCTTTTCATTCGGGTCTTCCAACCAAATGGCATCATCAAAATCATAGATGATCTTTTTTCGCCAAATAAAGCGAATTGTCCATTCAAAAAAAGGAGGACCTAATGGAGTTGCTTCTCTATGGATAAATATAAATTCGTATGCACTCAGTTGAAATAGCAATATAAAACGCTTGATAAAAGATATGACAAGCCATCCTATTTTTTTGGCGCTATTTCCTGATTTATACAGGATTTTCCAGGCTTTAAGATTTAAAAATGGGGCTAATTGAAATGAATATCCTTCTTTTTCTAATATGTTAAGGTATTGTTCAAAACGAAAGCGTTGACTAGGAGCTTCATCAAAAGGGTAAGGGCAAACAAAAAGTATTTTACAAGGCTTCATTTATTCAGGTATCCTGATTTCTCCACTTCCCATATGAACGCAGGATCCGCCCACTAGGACTTTGGATATTTTTCCGTCTTCTTGTACTATTTGCATTTTAATTTGACTTGGTCTGCCCATTTCATATCCTTGTTCTCCAATAGATAATATACTTAAATCAGCAATATTGTAATTATGAATATATGAAGCCAGAGGACCATGTGCGCTACCGGTTGCCGGATCTTCCGGAACTCCAATATGGGGCGCAAACATACGGCTATGGGTAAGGTGATTTTTATTTTCAGTCTCCATAGTGAAAGCCATTACACCTGTGATGAAAATCTCATCCAAAATTTCACTAAAAAGCTCATTGTTCAGTTTTAGCTGTTTTACTGAATTTAATGTTTGAATAGGAACCATTAAAAATGGATTTCCACAATTTACTATTCTGCAGGGAAAATCTTTTGAAATCTCCTCTTCTTCAATTGAAAGAAGTGAGGCCACAAGCTTTTTGTCCTTAAAAGTCTGCTCAAATTTAGGTAATGGTTGCTCCATTAGTATTTTAGAAATCTCCTTATCGTGCTGCTCGAATTGGACCTTAATCTTTCCAATATTTTGTTCCAACAGTAGGTCTTTAGCCTTTTTTGGCTTTATACCTTTTTCTTTTAATAAGTAATATGAAGTACCAATGGTAGGGTGACCGGCAGTGGGCAATTCCATCCCAGGTGTGAAAATCCGCATTTTTACATCGGCATCATTTTCACTACTAGTAAGAAAAACTGATTCCGATAAGTTTAATTCTTTTGCTATTTTTTGCATTTTTTCAGCACTCAAGCTTTCGGTATTGTCGAAAATTGCCAATGGATTTCCTCCAAAAGGCTCCGATGTAAATACATCTATTAGCTGGAATTTAATTGTATTTGCCATGCCCGAAATTAAGAAAAAAGATTGAAGAAGTTTACATGCTTTATTTTAGAATAACTCTAATTCAACTTTTCAAAAGTTGTATTGAACAATAGATTCTAAAATGTAAATTTCTGTAATTTCTATTAATATTAACTTTGAAATAGTTTTAGTCAAAGCTACAAATAGCAAAAAAAATGGCCCAACTTTCATTAAGTTGAGCCATTTATTAATGCTAAAATCTAGCTTTATTTATCATCTCCTTTTTTACCGCCAGATGATTTTTTAGCTGAACTTGATCCTTTATCGCTTCCTGATATAGAATCTCTCATGTCTGTATCCGCTTGGATATTCTGCATTCTGTAATAATCCATAATACCTAAATTACCACTTCTGAATGATTCAGCAATTGCTTGAGGAACTTGCGCTTCAGCTTCAATTACTTTTGCTCTAGCTTCTTGTGCTTTGGCTTTCATTTCTTGCTCTTCTGCAACCGCCATCGCCCTTCTTTCTTCTGCTTTTGCTTCAGCTACTTTCAAGTCGGCAGATGCTTGGTCAGTTTGTAGTTTAGCTCCAATATTCGCTCCTACATCCACATCTGCAATATCAATTGATAAAATCTCAAATGCAGTTCCGGCATCTAAACCTCTTTGCAATACTAATTTTGAAATCTTATCTGGATTCTCCAATACGTTTTTATGTGAATTAGCTGAACCAATTGAGGTAACGATACCTTCACCAACTCTTGCTAGAATCGTGTCTTCTCCAGCACCACCTACTAATTGTTGAATGTTGGCTCTTACCGTAACTCTTGCAATTGCAATCAACTGAATTCCATCAGCAGCTACAGCCGCTACTTTAGGAGTGGTAATTACTTTTGGGTTTACGGAAATTTGAACTGCTTCAAACACATCTCTTCCCGCTAAGTCAATAGCAGTGGCTTGTTTGAAACCTAAAGTGATATTGGCTTTATCTGCTGATATTAATGCTTTAATGACATTGGGCACATTACCACCCGCCAGATAATGGGTTTCGAGTTCATTGGTGGTAACCTCCAAACCAGCTTTGGTGGCCGTAATCATAGATTCCACTATAATTCGTGGTGGCACCTTTCTGATTCTCATAAAAACCAGCTCGAATAAACCGACTTTTACTCCTGAGAAAATCGCTGTAATCCACAGGTTAATGGGTACGAAATACAGGAATACGAAAAATAAGACTATTCCTGCTATTACAATAAAAATTAATGAAGTGTCCATATTATTTAATTGGTTCTACAAATATTCGTTTTGAATCTATTCTAATTACTTGGATTTCTTGTCCGGCACCTATCCACTCTCCTTTACTTCTGACTTCGTAAATCTTGCCAAAAATTTCGGCTTTTCCAATAGGTTTTAAATCAGAAACGGTTTTTCCTTTTTCACCTACTTGAAAAGAAAAGATATCTTCATCGTTTACCTTGCTTTTAATGCTTGATTTCAAGGAAAATCTGTCCCAGGAATTGGATTTAAAACTGTACACAATTCCGATTACAGTAACTATTGTTGTCCCAGCAACAGTCCAATAACCGGCAACATTACCATAGTCATCAAAGACCATAAAAATACCCACTATAGTGAGCAAAAGACCGATTACCCCCACAAATGTAGTGCCTGGAACGAATATCAATTCTGCAATAATCAGAATCAGACCTGCAAGGATAAGAAAGATAATACCTATCATATAATTAAATTAAAGCTAAAAATAGTTAAAATCAGTAAGCTTTTGCAAAAAGTACTCTTTTATTTGATGGCTTTCCTGAATAAATACATTTTCCAATTTCCTCTTCTGCATCCAAGGGAATGCAACGGATGGTTGCTTTGGTTTCTTCTTTTATTTTCTCTTCAGTTTCGGCCGTTCCATCCCAATGTGCACTTATAAATCCACCAGTTTTTTCTAATTGTGACTTAAATTCCTCATAAGTATCTACCTTATAGGTATTTTCAGCTCTGAAATCAAAAGCCTTTTTATAAATATTCTGTTGAATCAATTCTAGTGTTTCTTCAATTGTAGATTCAATTCCTTCGATATTGACCGTTTGCTTTTCTTTAGTGTCCCTTCTTGCTAATTCAACCGTGCCATTTTCCAGGTCTCTTGGGCCAATTGCAATTCGTAAAGGAACACCTTTTAATTCCCATTCAGCAAATTTAAAGCCTGGTTTATGGGTGTCTCTATCATCAAATTTCACAGTAATCCTTTTCTTTTTTAAGGATTTTTTAAGGTTTTCAGCCACCTCAGCAATTTTCTTCTGATCTTCTTCCGTTTTATAAATCGGAACAATTACCACCTGTATAGGAGCTAATCTTGGTGGTAAAACCAAACCTTCATCATCAGAGTGGGCCATTACCAATGCGCCCATTAATCTTGTGCTTACACCCCATGAAGTTCCCCAAACATATTCTTGCTTACCTTCCTTAGTGGCAAATTTCACATCAAAAGCTTTAGCGAAATTTTGACCTAAAAAATGGGAAGTCCCGGCTTGTAGGGCTTTTCCATCTTGCATTAAGCCTTCTATACAATAAGTTTCCAATGCTCCTGCAAATCTTTCACTTTCCGATTTCAATCCTTTGATAACAGGTAATGCCATGAATTCTTCAGCAAACTCCGCATAAATATTGATCATTTGCTCAGTTTCATCAATGGCTTCTTGTTTGGTAGCGTGTGCCGTGTGACCTTCTTGCCATAAGAATTCGGCTGTCCTTAAAAATAAGCGTGTTCTCATTTCCCATCTGACCACATTGGCCCATTGATTGACTAATAATGGTAGGTCTCTGTATGATTGTACCCAATTTTTATAGGTATTCCAGATTATAGTTTCTGAAGTAGGCCTCACAATAAGCTCTTCTTCCAACTTAGCTTCAGGATCTACTACTATTCCTTTACCATTTTCATCATTTTTCAAACGGTAATGTGTAACTACTGCACATTCCTTTGCAAAGCCTTCCACATGGTCTGCCTCCTTGCTTAAATATGATTTAGGAATGAATAAAGGAAAATAAGCATTCTGATGACCGGTTTCCTTAAACATATCATCCAATTCCCTTTGCATTTTTTCCCAAATGGAATATCCATAAGGTTTAATGATCATGCAACCTCTTACGGCAGAATTCTCAGCTAAATCCGCTTTTTTTACTAATTCATTGTACCACAGTGAATAATCATCACTTCTTTTTGGTAATACTTTTGCCATTTTGTAATTTTTGGTATGAAGTTTGTATCATTATTAATGATTATTATCTCGAATGATTTTCATATATTGAAATCAATTTACAATAATAATCGTTGTAAAATTAGAAACATTAAATTATGTAGCCATGAAAACCTTAAGCTTTATATTAATAATTAGCATATTTTTTATGCCAGAGGTCGGATTTGGACAATCTGATCTTAAAGTAGAAAATGATGACTTGTACTTTACCTCTAAAGATAGAAAGGTATTGAACGAGAAAATTGCCTTGGAAGAAAAGCGTAAGGCTGAGGAATTGAAAAAATCAGGCTACGCATATGATCAATTTGAATCTTCAAATGAGGGTTTGAATGATTTCAAAAGCAATGAAAAGAAACAAAATGATGAATTGAATCAGGAGCCTCCTGTCGCTGAACAATCAGAAGAACAGGGATGGTATTATGATGAAAATGCGGCAAGAAGAGGTCTTAATCCTCAGAATGGACAAAGAAATGGTCAAACCCAAATATATAATTACTATGGTGGGATGAACCCAATGATGTACGGTTGGAACGATCCATGGATGTATGGTTGGAATAACCCAATGATGTATGGAGGATTTTATGATCCGTTTATGTTTCGTCCGGGCTTCAATGTAGGATTTGGATTTAATTCTTGGGGCATGAATTCTTGGTCTATTGGTTTCGGTAGAGGATTTGGAAGAGGTTTTTATGACCCGTTCTTTTATGATCCATTTTTCGACCCATATTGGGGAAGTCCTTTTGCATATAGAAATCCATGGAGAAATCCTTACTGGGGAGGCTCTTATGGCTGGGGATATAGAAACGGATTTTATGATGGTTATAATGCTGGATTTTATAACAGTCATTTCTTTGCAGATAATAACCTGAATAGAAGAAGCAGAACTTATACTAGCAATCCGCGAGTAAGTAGGTCAGCAACTAATGCAAGAGTTGCCAGTAGTAGGACTAGAAACTCAAATGATAATTATAGTGTAAGCAGAAATGTTGGAACTGAAAGAAGTAGAAGTGCAATACAAGTTGCCGACAGATCAACTAGAACAAATAATGTCTCTAGTAGATCAAGTGCTTCGGCAAGAACTGCTAATGTGAATAATGCTAATAGCTCAATTTACAGCAGAACTTCGAGAACCGCACAATATGCTCGTGCAACTTCTGACAACAATGTGAGAACTGCCTCTTACTCTGGAAACAGAGGAAGAACCGTTTCGAACAATGCTTCCAGCGTCAGTAGAACAAACGCTAGCACTAATAATAGTTCTAGATACTATAATAGCGCTAGAACCAACAGATCTTCTTATTCTTCGGGTAGAAGCTCTGGTAATAATAGAAGTGCTACATTTGGAAACAGTTCAAATAGAAGCAGTAGTTCTTTTGGAAGGTCATCAGGATCAAGCAGAAGTAGCTCTTATGGAAGGTCATCCAATAGTTCAAGTAGAAGTTCTTCCTTTGGAAGATCCTCATCTAGTTCAAGAAGTAGTAGTTCCGTTGGAAGATCATCCTCTTCCAGTAGCCGATCTTCAGGAAGCAGTTCCAGAAGTAGTGGCTCATCAAGAAGTAGCTCATCTTCTTCTAGAGGCGAAAGAGGTGGATGATAATTTTGAAAGCACCTTTAAACCAGGGTGCTTTTTTTATAATCTAATTTAATTATATCCTTAAAAAATTCTTTAAGAATACAGTAATTCTGTATCAAATTATTTAAGCACTATTAACTTTTAATCAATGAAAACGCTCAAATATTTTTCTCTGATATTTATAGGTTTATTATGTTCATTTAATTCTTTTGCTCAGGTACCACTTTATACTGCCGATGCTGTAAGGTTCAGTCAGACTGATGGAGGTGGATCCGCTAGATTTGTAGCTTTAGGTGGAGCAAATGTCTCCTTGGGTGGAGATATTAGCAGTATTTCAGGCAATCCTGCCGGATTGGGTTTCTATAACCGTTCTACTTGGGCATTTTCACCCGTTTTAAGAGTTGGTGATTACAGCGCGCAATATGAAGGCGAAAACACTCAAAATATGGGTGGAAATTTTCAAATTCCCAATATGGGTATGGTTTTCCATAACAGATATGAAGAATATGCCGGTTCTAAGTGGGTTTCAGGTACATTCGGAATAGCTATTAATCAAAAGCAAAGTTTTTACAATAATATCAACTACAGCGGGACGGTTGAGCAGGGGGCTGATGGCATAGTTTACGATTTCACTGAAAGTGCCTTATTTCCTTTTTTAACAGAGAATGGATTTAGAGAATTTAATTTTAGAAATGAGATTGAGGATGTTGCAAATTCCGATACTTACACATATTTGGCCTACCAAACATATTTGCTTCAGACTTTTGCTACAAATGATGATACCTTCATTGTAGATAGATATGACTATGATGGAAATACGGATGGATATTTAACACAAAATGCTGTTCAAAGAGAAAACATCGATTATTATAGTGGACTTACTACTTTGGATTTATCTTATGGTGCTAATTACAATGATGTTTTTTATTTGGGAGCCGCTTTAAATGTTAATTTCCTTAATTATCGTCAGGTTAGAAGTTTTAGAGAAACACCTGACAATAGTTTTTTAAACTATATGGAGCTTAATGAAGAGACTATGATTTCAGGTACAGGTGCTGCATTCACAATAGGGGGTATTTACAAACCTTTAAATATTTTGAATTTAGGATTTTCATATACAACTCCTACTTTCATTTCTTTGACGGAAACTCAAGAAATATCAATGGAATCTTTTTTCATATATAATCCTGAAACAGATGAGGAAAATGTTAGCTATGAAGAGGAGATTTTGAATGAAGTACCTGCTTATAGTCTTAGATTACCACAAAAATTATCAGTGGGAGCCACAGCATTCTTATCCAAATATGGTTTCGTAACTGCAGATTTGGAATACGTGGACTATACTTCTGCTCGATATAGCAGTACCAATGGAGCTTTTGGTGGTGATGTGCCTGATGTTGGAAGCGATTTGCAGAACACATTTAATTTGAAAGTAGGCGTGGAGGGAAGATGGAATATTTTACGAGCAAGAGCTGGTTTTGCTTATTTCGATAATCCATATAGAACTTTTGATTATAATAGACAATCGATATCAGGTGGTATAGGGATCATGAGAAAAAACGGATTTTTCGTAGATGCAACTTATACGCTTAGTAGCTTTAATAATCCTAATATTACAGCTTATGCGGGAAGTGATATTATAACTTCAGAATCAAATATTTCTAATGTCAGGATTACTATTGGGAAAAACTTTTAATTGCTAAATGCTATTACGTTTTCATGTTATTTCAAAAGCGTTTTAATAGTCATTTTATCCCAATTATTTAGGTGGAATTTAGCTTTTTCATAATATACTGACCTTTTGTTTTTTAATTTTTGTAATGTATCTATTATATCAGATTGCTTTTTGCAATGTGAAAAAAGAGGTCTTATGTTTTCTTCTTGGTTCCAAATTCTAGATGCTATCTTATCAATCGGAGGGTCAAGATATAATGTTGACCCTTTTTGATTCATTAGAGCCATATTATTATTAAAACATGGGGTGCCCCCCCCTGTTGAAAGTATAATAGCTTGATAATTATCAATTAATTTATTGAGATAAAAAGTTTCTAAATTTCGAAAATGCTGTTCCCCTTCATTTTTGAAAATATCAGATATACTGAAACCTTCATTATTTTCAATGATTTCATCTAAATCAAAATATGGGGTGCTAATTTTTTCAGACCAAATTTTTCCCCAATGACTTTTACCACTACCGGGTAACCCTACTAGGAAATAGCGCATAACATGGATTATAAAATTTAATTACATAAAATATTGTTGTTTGTTACTGGTTTTCAAGCCAATACAAATGATCCTTAAGTAACTGCCTTATAGGCTATATTTAATTTAATTTTTCAGTGATATCAATTGGATCAGGAACATCATTGAAATGCCATTTGGCTTTTATCGTTCCATTTTCTACTAAAACAAGCCCCGGGTTTGATCGGATAATTGTTTTTAATACTGTGGCATCCGCATAATAAAAATTGGTTTTCATCCCTCTTCTTGCCCTGATTTTCAAAACGTCCTCTGCGGAAGAAGAGGTTAAAATAATAGGTTCAATGCCTGGGCTTAATCTAGAAATTAAATCGTTTATATCAATTAACCCTTCGGTGTTTGCATTTGAAATATCATAGGCGACAATCCATAATTTTTTTCCAGTTAAAACCGTTTCTGTTTTATCTCCTGATTCATTCCATGTGGCAAAATCTGTGATTTTTGGAGTGGAGGCTTCTTCATTAATAACTTCGTGGCCTACCAATTTGTAACCTTCTTCTTCAGATTTATAATCAAAGGATTTAATTTTTTCTCCATCTTTTTCAAATGTATATTGAAATTTTGGGCTTTCCTTAGCTTGCATGGCATCGGGTATATTTGTCCCTACTTTATAAGCTCTAAAATCAATTGGTGGCAGATGTCTAACCGCATAAATACAAAGAAGGAAACTTATGGCTGTTACACATACTACTATGATGTTTTTAGCGGCAAATGTGCTTTCTTTAATTTTTTTAATATTCAGGTATAAAAAACCTATTAAAACCACCAAAATAACATCTTTTGTAAAAGATTGCCATGGAGTTAAAGTAATGGCATCTCCGAAGCAACCACAATCAGTTACTTTGTTAAAATAGGCAGTATAGAATGTTAAAAAAGTAAAAAATATGATCATAATACTGAGTAAGTTCATGGTGTATTTTACCCTCCACCTAATGATCAATGCAATACCTAAAGTTACTTCCAATACATTTAAAATAATTCCAATTACCAATGCATATGGTTCAAATACTGAGAAAAAGGGTGCAATATCACCTGCGAAAACAGCAAAATACTCTTCTAATTTTATGGCTGTACCAACTGGGTCAACTACTTTTACCAAACCGCTAAAAATGAATAAACCACCTACTATGTATCTAACTATATCGATTATTACCTTCATAATATTTTTCCCTTATCCTGATTTTAAGTTTATTTATATATTTTACGGCATTTTAAATTAATGAGCTTTGTCCAATTTGATTAGACAAAAAACAGCATAATTAATCATATCCTGGTAATTGGCTTTTACCGGTTCGGATATGAGGGTTTTACCCTGATTGTCTTCTATTTGTTTCACTCTGTATAATTTCATCAAAATTATATCCGTAATAGAGCTTATCCTCATATCTCTCCAAGCCTCTCCATAATCATGGTTTTTATCTAAAAGAAGCTGTAAAGTTTCCTCTGCAACAGCTTCATATTTTGGCATCAACTCTTCAACTGGTATTTCAAGCGGAGCATCTTCCGTAAGTGATTCTTGAATTATGGCTATTATACTGTAATTAATAATCCCAATAAATTCATTCTTGATGTCTTCTTCAATTTTTTGAGCACCTTTTTCTTGAATGGATCTTATTCTCTGTGCTTTGATAAATAATTGGTCTGTAATGGACGGTAATCGTAAAATTCTCCATGCCGTACCGTAATCTTTGGTTTTCTTTTCGAAAACATCTTTACACAGCGCAATAACTTGCTTATATTCGCTTTCGGTTTGTGTCATCAACTACCGTTTTTTTATAAAATTCTAGTTTATTAATATTTGGAAGCGAAAGATAAAGCATTTTCTCATAAAAAAACACTACTCCTTAAGGGGAACTTGATGGATTTATCTCATCCAAAGTTGATGGGTATTATTAATACCACTCCAGATTCTTTTTATGATGGTGGTTATAATGTGGTTATGGACAAAGCATTGGCATCAGTAAATAAAATGTTAGAAGATGGTGCTAATATTATCGATATTGGAGGGTATTCAACCAAACCCAATGCATCTGATGTTGCTGTAGAAGAAGAAAGGAGAAGAGTGATTCCGCTTATCGATAGTTTAATCCAAAAATTTCCGGATATCGTAATTTCAATAGATACTTTTCGGTCTGAAATTGCAAAAGAAGCTGTGGAGGCAGGAGCTTCTATCATAAATGATGTTTCTGGTGGCAATTTGGATGATAAAATGTTTGAAACAGTTAGTGAACTCCAAGTGCCCTATATTTTAATGCACATGAGAGGAACACCTGCAACTATGCAAAATTTAAATGAATACAAGCATTTAATTAAAGATGTGGTTTTTGAATTGAGTGAAAAGCTTGAAAAATTACGTTCTTTGCAAATAAATGATGTTATTATAGATCCGGGCTTTGGCTTTGCAAAAAGCTTGGAACAGAATTATGAAATGCTTAATAATTTATCCTATTTTAATATATTGGAATGCCCATTGTTAATTGGGCTGTCTCGTAAGTCAATGATTTATAAACTATTGGGCAATGAAGCTAAGGATGCTTTGAACGGGACGACAGCTCTTAATATGGTGGCTTTAATGAATGGGGCAAACATTTTGAGAGTTCATGATGTAAGAGAAGCAGTTGAAACAGTTAAATTATTTAACAAGCTAAAGAATTGATTTTAGGATTTACCATAGGGTTTTTAGAAGTAAGTTTAGTCGATGTATTGGATATAGCACTTGTCAGCTTTCTGTTGTTTCAAGTATATAACTTGATGCGCGGCAGTGTAGCTGTAAGGATATTCGTTGGCTTCTTATCACTTTATTTAATCTATTTAGTGGTGAGGGCCGCAGAAATGGAATTGCTTTCAGCCATACTAGGTCAGTTTATGGGAGTTGGGGTAATTGCAGCCATTATATTATTTCAACAAGAAATCCGTAAATTCTTGTTGCTCTTGGGAAAAACCACTTCCTTTAATTCAGAAAATGGTTTTTTATCCAATCTTCCCTGGAAAAAAAGAAAAAAGGCTGACGAATTCAATATAACTCCATTAATTGAGGCATCAAAGTCTTTGGGAGGAACCAATACAGGTGCATTAATTGTGCTATCAAAAGGTTCGGAATTAAAATTTTATTCTGAATCAGGTGATTTAATAGATGCTATTGTTTCCAAACGCCTTTTGATTTCTATTTTCAATAAAACAAGTCCATTGCATGATGGGGCAGTCATTATCTACAAAGGCAGGATTAAAGCGGCCAGATGTGTTTTACCTGTTTCCGAAAAAGATGTTCCCGCTCAATTTGGTTTGCGACATAAAGCCGCTATTGGAATGTCGGAGGCAACTGATACTATTGTTTTGATAGTGTCGGAGGAAACGGGCCAGTTGTCAGTTGCAAGAAATGGAACCATTTACCACAATCTATCCAATCAAGAAATCAGGTCTAAAATAAATGACTATCTGACTGAGGATAAAAAGAAAAAGCAAAAAGAAGACAAGAAAGAAACTGCCGAACAAGAGATAGTTCAATAATTCATTCAATTTTCTTAATATTTTCATTCTCTTAAATCATTGTAATTGAATGTTTTACATAATTTTTAAGAAAAATAATAAATAATTTACCAGATAGGGGTTACTTTTTAAGCCTTTGCAGTATATACTATTACAAACACAAATTTTATTCATACACCTGTTTAACACGAAAAGCCTTCTTTGAAAAAAGAAGGTTTTTCTTTTTTATACTCTTCTGCTTTTTGATATTTACATTATGGAATTTATAACAGTAAATACACAATATAAAAAGCATATAGCGCTCATCAATCTTAATAGACCTAAGGAATTAAATGCCTTGAATTTGCAGTTAATGACGGAATTAAAGGATACACTAAAAGCCTTAGACGAAGATGAGGATGTTAGGGTCATTATTTTGACAGGTAATGAAAAAGCCTTTGCAGCTGGAGCGGATATTAAGCAAATGGCTGGAAAAACGGCCATTGATATGTTGAATGTAGATCAGTTTAGCACCTGGGATCAAATCAAGAAAACGAAAAAGCCATTAATAGCGGCAGTGTCTGGTTTTGCTTTGGGTGGAGGCTGTGAACTCGCCATGACTTGTGACATGATAGTAGCTTCTGAATCTGCTAAATTCGGCCAGCCTGAGATAAAGATAGGTGTAATGCCAGGTGCTGGTGGGACTCAAAGATTGACCAGGGCAATTGGGAAGGCCAAAGCAATGGAGTTGGTTTTAACAGGTAACTTTTTAAGTGCTGAAGAGGCTTTACATTACGGATTGGTCAATAAAGTAGTACCAACGGAAATGTATTTGGAAGCAGCTTCCGAATTAGCTGTACAGATTGCCCAAATGTCTCCTGTGGCGGCTAAATTAGCTAAGGAAGCAGTAAATAGAGCTTTTGAATCTCATTTAGACGAGGGTTTACATTTTGAACGTAAAAACTTCTACCTGACTTTTGCTTCTGAAGATCAAACTGAAGGAATGAAGGCATTTGTGGAAAAACGGAAACCTGAATTTACCGGTAAATAGTAATCCTCTGTCAAGTTTCATGTAGAATTGAATACCTGACAGGTTTTGGTAAGTGAACTATTAAAAAGTGTAATAATTTAGATGAAATATAATTTCTATCCCGGCCCCTCAAAGATTTATCCGCAAGTGGCGAGGTATTTTCAAGAGGCTATGGAGTTAGGAATACTAGAAAGGAATCATAGGTCTGCTTCCTTCGAAGAACTATTCTCCAAAACTAAAACTTTATTAAAATCTAAATTAAATATCCCACTAGATTATGAGATTGTGATGGTTTCCTCTGCAACTGAATGTTGGGAAATCATTGCGCAATCTTTTGTAAAAAAGGATTCACTCCATTTTTTTAATGGTGCTTTTGGTAAGAAATGGTGGAGTTATGCACAGAAAATTCACTCCAAATCTGAAGGAGTTGCTTTTGGTTTAGATGAATTACCTTTATTTCAAGAAATAAATAAGCACCCTGAATTGATAGCCCTAACGCACAATGAAACTTCCAATGGAACGGCTATCCCTGAAGATTTTCAAAAAGAAATTAGGAATCAATTTCCCGATAGCCTGGTCGCTTATGATGCCACTTCTTCCATGGCAGGTTACGAGTTTAATTGGGAAAATGGAGATATTTGGTATGCATCTGTTCAAAAATGCTTTGGACTTCCTGCAGGAATGGCATTAATGATCGTAAGTCCGAAAGCAATCAGCAGAGCCAAGGAAATAAATGAAAATGCTCATTACAATTCCTTTAATTTTATATTGGAAAATGCTAAAAGGAATCAAACTCATCATACACCCAATATCTGTAATATCTTTCTATTGAATCGATTATTGGAAAATGTTGAAAATATAACTGCAATTCACAATAACCTCAAAGCAAGAAAAGATACTTTTTATAACAAATTAAAAAAGGTAGATGATTTAAAGCCTCTAGTAAAATCTTCACACTTGCGGTCGGATACTGTTTTTTGTTTACAAACATCGGTTGATTTTCTTCAAAATATAAAACAAGAGGCTGTAAAAGAAGGGGTTGTATTAGGTAATGGATATGGTGAATGGAAAGATAATACCATAAGAATTGCCAATTTCCCAGCTATTTCAAATCAAGACTATGAATACTTGATTAATTTCTTGTTACGTTTTTAAATAACTGATGGAAAGCCGAATTTCTTATCGTACTTTTGCGCAAATTTTAAAGATATGCTCAATTTTAAAGAAATTATTTCGGTCTCTCTTATCCTTTTTTCAGTGATTGATATTCTGGGTTCCGTCCCTATTGTAATCGACTTAAGAAAGAAATTAGGTCATGTACAGTCAGGCAAAGCTACTATTGTGGCTGGCATTATTATGATTGCTTTTCTTTTTTTAGGAAAATCAATCCTTAATCTATTTGGATTAGATGTAGCTTCATTTGCCATCGCTGGTGCCATTGTTATGTTCTTGATTGGTATGGAAATGGTGCTAGGAATTGTTTTATTCAAACATGAAGATGCTTCTGCAGGTAGTGCCTCTATTATGCCCATTGCATTTCCATTAATAGCAGGGGCTGGTACTATGACCACTTTAATTTCGTTAAAGGCGGAATACCAGACATTAAATATTATTGTAGGGATAGTAATTAATCTTATTCTGGTTTTTATAGTCTTAAAAACCTGCGGTTGGTTAGAAAGAAAAATTGGTCAGGCTGGGTTTAGTATATTGCGAAAAGTATTTGGAATTATACTCCTGGCAATATCTATTAAGCTTTTTAAAAACTTTTTTTAAAGAGAAAATTATTCGAGAGCTTTTGAAGCTGACTAGTTGAATATGACGGATAAATGAAGACCTTTTTAATAAATTTTGAATTCATATTATGATTACAATATATACTGACGGATCTGCTTTAGGAAATCCTGGTCCTGGTGGCTATGGGATAGTTTTACGGTTTGGGGATAAGGTAAAAGAAATTTCAGAAGGTTATAGAAATACCACCAATAATCGAATGGAGCTATTGGCCATTATCGTAGCTTTAAAGAGTCTTAAGACAAATAAACATCCAATTCATATTTACAGCGATTCAAAATATGTAATTGACTCAATTACAAAAGGTTGGTTAGCTGGTTGGGTAAAAAAAGGTTTTAAGGGCAAAAAAAATGTCGATCTATGGAGGCAATATTTGGAGGTTTCCAAAGGTTATGATTTACACTTTCATTGGGTGAAAGGCCATGCCGGTAATCGAGATAATGAACGTTGTGATCGATTGGCTGTTGCAAAAGCTGAAAATGGTCCCCATTTGGTGGATGAAGGATTTGAAAATAAAGCATCAGATTCGGGTTTATTTCGTTAATAAGAAAAATTAAACAAACAGGATGTATATGAATAAAGTAAAGTTATTTTTAGTTTTTATTTTAATTAGTGCTTCAACGGTATATGGGCAGGATTACAAAACAGCTATAGGAGTTAGAGGAGGTTTTCCAACTGCCATTACTGGTAAACTTTTTATCAATAAAACAGATGCGCTTGAAGGGCTTTTATCTGGTTATAGAGGAGGTTTTGAAATAACAGGCCTTTATGAGAAACATGCCAATGCCTTTGATGTACCTTATTTGAATTGGTATTATGGGGCTGGTGGACACATAGGAGCATTTGATGATAACATTGCCCGCCCTGGTTATTTCTATAATGATAGGGGTAGGGGTTTTACGGTTGGACTAGATGGCATCTTAGGTCTGGAATATACTTTAACGGAAATTCCATTTGTAATAGGAGTTGATATGAAACCGACTTTTGATTTTGCTCCTGAACCTAGATTGTGGTTCGGTGGAGGCGTCTCATTTAGGTTTTATTTTTAGATTTAGTTTGAAAGCTTTCCAATTCAAACAATTCTCTGTCGAGCAGAAGCAAAGCCCGGCAAAAATCACTACTGACGCTACGGTTTTTGCTTCTTCTCTTCAGATTCCACCTCATGCAAAAAGAGTATTAGAAGTAGGTACAGGAACTGGAGTATTAACTTTAATGATAGCTCAAAGATATCCTAATATTCAATTAGAGGCGCTTGAAATAAATCCTGTAGCATATAACGAAGCTTTCCAGAATTTTAAAATCTCACCATGGAATTCCAGATTAAAGGCAATTTTAGCTGATTTTAATCAATTTGATTCATCCAATAAGTATGACTTAATATTCTCAAACCCTCCTTTTTTTCAAAATAATTTACAATCGGAAATAAACCATGGGAAAAACACGGCTTATCATACAAATGCTTTATCTTTTGAAAGTTTAGTAAAGGGCATTGATTTGAATTTAGCAGAAACAGGACAAGCCCATATCATGCTCCCTCCTTATGAAATGTCTTTGTTCGAGAAGGAAATGAATGCATTGGGATTTCAGTGTCTAAAAAGTATTGAATTAAGGCATCAGCCGAAAAGTAAAATCATAAGGCTATTCAATGTATTCGAAAGGGAAGTTAAGCTGAGAGCAAAAGATAAAATTGAAATATATGTAAGGGATGAAAACCATGATTTCCATCCCTCTTACATTAAATTGATGAAAGATTATTTAACTATTTTTTAGTTATCAATTTCTATTTCATTTTCGTTAAACTGGATGCCCATACTATTCAATTCTTTAAGAATCGGACTATAAATTTCCTTTTTAATTGGAATCTGGACCCCTCTCAATTTAATATTATCATTTAATATATTTTTGATGGCAATACCTAATGGCCAGCCTACAGTCTTTGACATAGCTGTTTCCATTTGGTCATCCCCTTTGGAAACAATTGAAGAATCCAACCGATATTTTTTACCATTTAAATCATATTCAAATTGGTGTTGCATTACGATCATATCTTTATCTTCAGGATCCAGACTCATTTTTTCCTCCATAATGGCTTGCATTACCTGAGCCGGGCTACCTTCCTGAATCGGAACTTTTTTGTCTTCAAAAATTCCTAGCCACTCTAACTTTTTGAAAATTTCTGAATCTCTCTGAAATCCTAAGTTTTTACAAAGTTTATCTTCTATGGATTCTGATTTATTGTAAGGTAAAAAAGCATTGAAAAAATCTCTTTTCGACATCTGGTCCAAACCTTCCATTTTGTAGGTATCATCCGTTACGCCCAATTGAACAAACACATTCCAAGCATCACAGAAGCCTGCTTTTCTGAAAGTCCCTCTAATTAAAGTAGGGATATCTTCAATTCCATAAACTTTTCTGTATGCCAATGAATTACGATTAGGATAACCTTCAAAATCACCTAAACCGGGAACATCTATCGTTTCATATCTACTGAATAATTTATGATAGGGTATATATTTATATCTCCCATTTCTAATAAATTGTGCTGTACCCTGACCTGCCAAAACCACATTTCTCGGATTCCAAGTGAATTTATAATGCCATGGATTGTTATCGCTTTCCGGAGCGACTAATCCACCCGTATAAGATTTGAAAGAAGTAAGATTACCTCCTTTTTCTCTTATATTATCCATGGCTTCCATAGCGGTCATGTGGTCAATACCAGGGTCTAGACCACATTCCATCAAGATGATTATATTTTTGCTTTTAGCAATATCAGATAGCTCTTCTACATCAGGGCTATTGTAAGAGGCAGTAACCATATGCTTTCCTTGGTCAACGCACACTGTTGCCACTTTCGGGTGAAATCTAGCAGGAAGCATAGATATTACTAAATCAGCTTTTGCTATTTCATCTTTTGTCTGGATTTCATTTAGAATATCAAATTGAATTGCAGAAGTATTAGGATGGTCTTCTGCCTTCTCTTTTGCCAAATTAATGTCAAAGTCACCGATTTTTAAATGCCAATTTTCTTTTTCGGCATGTTTTTTTAGGTAGTTAATTAATGAGGTAGCAGATCTGCCTGCTCCCAACAATAAAATGTTTCGCATAGTTTTTTTTAGTTTCCAATGAGGCAAAGTTATTAATATGAATTCCTCAAAAAACCGAGAATCAAAAAAAGTTAGTCGAAAAATGTAAATTAAGTAACATTTTGTAAGAACAGCTCTTTATTATTGCAGATATAATTTATTAATCTTAATATTAAAAACATTTAATTAAACATCATTGAATACTGCTCTAATGAGACGGAGTTATTCATGAATATTAATATAAAACATACATAAAACATGTTTTTTCGATTGATTTTCATTAATTGGAAAAGAATTGTTTTTTTTAAGTAGAACTGATGCATAATCCACATGAATAGACAGGATATAGAAATATCGGATTTGAGGCGCATCACAGAATTGGTAAAGGAGCAATATAAATATGATTTTACCAATTATGCCATGTCCTCATTTCGAAGAAGGATACTTCGAATTATGGAGCTCTATAAATTCGGATCCGCTGATTTATTGATCAAAAGGCTGAAGGATGATAGGTCTTTTTTTGATGAGTTTATAGCAGAAATCACGGTAAATGTGACGGAAATGTTCCGGGACCCTCCATTTTGGAGAGAACTAAGGGATAATGTAATTCCCAATATTTTACTTAATCATAATACCATCAGCATTTGGCATGCCGGCTGCTCCTCCGGTGAAGAGGTATTTTCCATGGCTATTCTACTTAAAGAGATGGGTATTTTAGATAAAGCTAAAATCATTGCCACGGATATTGACAAAATAATACTTGAAAAAGCTAAAAAAGGCCATTATTCCATGAAAAACATGGAATTAAATGAAAAGAATTATATAAGGTTTGAGGGTAAGAATAATTTCAAAGATTATTTTAAAGAAGAAAACGGTAAAGCCGTTATGGATAAATCTTTGATTCAAAATGTGTCTTTCCGTGAACATGACCTAGTTCAAGGTGTGGTATTCAATAAATTTGATTTGATCTTGTGCAGAAACGTGATGATATATTTTAATCAAAACCTTCAAAATGAGGTATTGAAAAAACATCACGAAAGTCTATTTAAATATGGCTATTTGGTAATTGGCTCCAAAGAATCCTTGATATGGTGTGAAATTGCCAACAAGTTCATAGTAGTCAATAACGAAGAAAAAATTTATAAGAAAATTAAAGACTGAGGTCTGTACAAATTAGTACTCAATGGCTCGATTTAATCTTGATAATAAATATAAAGCGATAGTAATTGGAGGATCGGCAGGTAGTTTTCAGGGGATAACCCAGATTCTATCTTCTATTCCAGCCGATTTCAGCTTACCTATTATCCTATGCCTGCATAGATTAAAGCATGTGCGTAATGGGTTCGTGGAGGCGCTGTCTATAAAGAGTATTAAGCCTGTAGTTGAGCCTTATGATAAAGAAAACATTAAAAGGGGCAAGGTATATTTAGCTCCCGCAAATTATCATTTATCCATAGAACTAGGCAACTCCATTGCATTATCAACTGAGGAAATGTTCAATAATTCAAGGCCTTCAATTGATATCACATTGGAAACGGCCGCCTATAATTACAGGGATAAATTGATAGGGATATTGTTATCTGGGGCTAATAAGGATGGAGCATTGGGGATGAAAAGAATTAAGGATAGAAAAGGTCTAACGATTATACAAGATCCGGAAGAATGTATGATTGACACTATGCCCACTGCGGCAAAAAATATCACAGAAATTGATTATACCTTAAAAGTTCAAGAGATTATCCAATTCCTAAAAGAATTGGATAAATTGTATAAATGATTTCTGAATTATTGCCCTAAAAGCAATACAATTATATATATTTGGTGATGTTTGCTCTTGAGAGCAATTGATTTTTTTTGAATTAAAAGTGGTTAAAACATTGAGTTGAATTATTTTTATTTATTTCTTATGGTTATATATTTTAAGACTAGATATATTTTTTATCTCGGAAGTATTCATTTATGAAAGCATTATACAAAAACTTAGCACTTATCACTTCATTGCTTTTTACTATGAGTATCATAGGATTAGCATATTATCTATTTATTTTTCCTGAGAGAATTGCTAATCAAACTCATCTAATCAGCTTGATGGAAGTATCCGAATTGAAGCCCGTTTTGGAAGAGCTTTATATATTTAGCGGGATTTCAATATTATTAGGCTTCTTTTCCATTTTATTGCATTTATTCAATAAAAGTAATAAGGATGAAAGCAATGTGGTTTACATTGAGAAATTCAAAGAAAAAAAGGAATCTAAAGATGTGGACTCAAAGGATGCAGGTGATGAAAATATAGATGAAAATTTAAAAGAAATAAATGCCAACCTAAAAAAGGAAGCAGATAATAAAGCAAAAGCTGAGAAATTGCTATCATTTTTAGCAGATCAATTGGAGGCAAGTCAAGCCGCTATTTATATAGCAGATAAAGAAGGTAAAAAGAATATTATTAAACTATTTGCCGCTTATGCTTTTGTTTTACCGGAAAGCCAAACAGTTTCCTATGAATTTGGTGAAGGTTTGGCTGGCCAAGTTGCCAAGGAGCAAAAATTGATTAATATTTCTGATGTACCGGAAGGTTATATCAAAATATTGTCTGGTTTGGGAGAATCAAATCCTGCTCATTTAATTTTATGTCCTATCATGAAGGATAAAAAGCTATTAGGAGTTGCGGAAATTGCATCTTTTAAAGCCTTTACAAAATCTCATGAGACCTTGGTTGAAAAATCATTGGCATTAATATCAAATGACCTTGATAAAGGGCCAAAAAAGGAAAAAGAGAAGAATTAATTCATTTTTTAGTATCAAAGAATTCAATATGTTTAAAAACATAAAAATCGGGACTAAAATAACTGCAATTCTACTATTTGTAGTTTTGGTGAGTGTGATAGCGGTTAGTTTTATTACTTATAATATGAACCGAGATTCAATTGAAAAATTGAATTTTGATAAGTTGATGTCATACAACTCCCAAAAAACTGAAAAGTTAAATGATATTTTTCAGGACATTCAAAATAATGCAAATCATATTTCCGGACTTTTGTCTATACAATCTGGAATTAGAAAATACCAAGAAGAAGATACTACTTTAAACGCAGATAGCTTAAAATCTGCAATTTTATACGATATCGAATCAGATTTAAGATCCTTTGTGGAAAACTATCCTATTGATGCAGTTTTACTTACAGATCTAAATGGTGATATTATTTTTAACTCCAATAATTCCATTAGTTCACTTTCAGTTGGGGAAAATTTTAAAAATCTGGATGAAGATTTTTATGATTTATGCATGACTTCCGCAACATTTAATAAGCCAGAAATATATGGGGAAAATGAATTTGTACTTTATGGCATGCCCTTAATTGATGACTATAATAGTCCTGCCGGTTTGTTGGTATTAGCTAAAAGCATGGATCCCATTTATGAGATTATTTCCTCAAATTCCACAGGCTTTAAATCTTATGAAAGTATTTTAACAGTCCAAGATGGAAATCAAGCACTATATCTTTCTGCCTTAAAACAAATGGCTGATAGTTTAGCCCCTTCATCTGTAACTATTAAAGATCAAAATTCAGTTGGGGTTCAAAAGGCGGCCTTAGGCGAAAAAGGATATGCTAAAGATATAAATTATAATGGGGAAGAAATTTTGTCAGCGTGGAATAACATTCCTTCCGTTGGCTGGGGATTAGCCTCTAATGTAAATGAGTCTGAAATTAATGAACAATTGAATGGATTAATCAACAAATTCATTTACACTGGCTTAATCATATTATTAATTTCATTGATTATTTCCGTTATTTTCTCAAGGGTTTTACTTAATCCGATCATTTCATTAAAAGAAACATTAAAATTATTGGGAAAAGGAATTTTGCCTAATAATGTACCCAAAAAATCAGATGATGAAATTGGTGAAATGGCCACTATTTTGGATGGTTATGTTTCTTCCTTAAAGAATACCGCCAATTTTGCCAAGCAAATTGGGGAAGGTGATTTTAAGGCTGATTTTAAACCCATTTCGGAAGAAGATACATTAGGCAATTCCTTAATTAATATGAGGAATTCAATCCAGGAAGCTGAAAAAAGAGACAAGGAAAGAAATTGGATTGTTACCGGTGTTGCAGAAATTGGTGAAATTCTTAGAAGTAACGATAGCCTTGAGCAATTAGGTGATGAGATTTTGATGTATGTCACCAAAAAAATTGATGCCATTCAAGGTGCATTTTATGTATTGAACGATGATGATACCGACAACTTGTTTTTGGAAATGAAATCAAGTTACGCTTATAATAAAAAGAAATATTTAAAAGCAAGGTTCAAATTTGCGGAAGGCTTGGTAGGGCAATCTGCTATTGAACAAGAT
This sequence comes from Marivirga sp., assembly GCF_051117495.1. Lineage (NCBI taxonomy): Bacteria > Pseudomonadati > Bacteroidota > Cytophagia > Cytophagales > Marivirgaceae > Marivirga > Marivirga sp. Next base: position 24,824 of record NZ_JBNPEF010000015.1, read on the forward strand.
ACATTGTTAAGAACTGAAATCCCTCATGATTATTTAAGTGTGACTTCAGGACTGTTGGGAGATCAGCGACCTAGTTGTATTTTAATTGTTCCTTTGATTACAGATGAAAAGGTATTTGGCGTTTTGGAGTTTGCGGGTTTCCATAAATTCGACTCTAGTCAGATTAAATTTGTAGAAGAGATCAGCTTGATTATTGCGCGTACTGTCTTTAACATTAAAGTTAATGAAAGAACAAGAAAGCTGTTAGCCGAATCACAAACCATGAGTCAAGAGCTTCAAGAACAACAAGAAGTGTTGAGACAAAATGCTGAAGAAATGGAAGCAACTCAAGAAGAGTTGAAGCGCACAAACCAACGATTGGAAGACCAGATAGAGGAAGTAAACCGTACGCAAAAACGTATGCAATTATTGCTTGAAAATGCTTCCGAGGTTATTACAATCTATGAAAAAGATGGTACGGTACGTTATATTTCCCCTTCAGTAGAGAAAATTTTGGGATACAGACAAGAAGATATAATAGATACCACAGAATTGGATAAGGTACATCCAGACTCTAAGGATGAAGTACACCAACAATTCCTTCATTTGGTGGACAATCCTGATGAGTCTATCACCATGCAGCATCAGTACCTGAACAGTGATAATGAATATGTATGGGTAGAAGTAACCGGTACCAACCAATTGGAAGATCCCGCCATACAAGGGATTATCTTCAATACAAGGGATATCACAGAAAGAAGGCGTGCTGAGCAAGAAGAGCGAATGAGAAGTAAAATGCAAGCCTTGTCTGAAAACTCTATCGATTTGATTACGCGTATTGACAATGAGGGCAAGTTCTTCTATGTCAACCCAATGATTGAGCGATATACAGGAAAAAGACCTGATGAAGTAATTCAAAAAGGCTTACATGAGGCAGATATTGAACCTAAGATCGTGGAAGCTTGGGCTCAATTATTAGAAAAGGTTAGAGAGCAAAATGAAAAAGTTACCGAAGAAGTAGATTTCCCTTCTGAGATGGGAGATAGGGTAATGCAAGTTAATGCCATACCTGAATATGATGAAGAGAAGATTTTAGAGTCAATTTTGGTGGTTTCCCATGATATTACCGATAGAAAAGCCATCGAATTAGAAATTGCCAGTAAGAACAAGAAAATCACGGAATCCATTAATTATGCTAAAAGGATCCAAGGAGCTATTCTACCAAATAATCAAGTGATTAGACAGCAATTACCTGATTCTTTCATTCTTTACAAAGCAAAAGATGTGGTGAGTGGTGATTTCCCTTGGTATATTGAAGTTGATGATGTTATTTATATCGCAGCGGTTGATTGTACCGGACACGGTGTGCCGGGTGCATTGATTTCATTAATTGGATATTTCCTATTAAATGATATAGTTAGATCACAAAAAATAAGTGACCCAGGAGTAATTTTAGATAAACTAGATGCAGGAGTAACCTCTACTTTAAGACAAGATAGAGACGATTCTACCACAAAAGACGGTATGGATATCGCATTCTGTAAGATAGACAAGAAGAAGAATCAAATTGAATATTCGGGTGCGCACCGACCATTATATTATTTACATGCAAATGGAGAATTGGACGAGATAAAAGGTAATAAATTCCCAATTGGAGGAGGTATTTACAGAAATCAGACCAATTTTGATAACCATAAAATTAAATATAAATCCGGTGATGCAGTATTTTTCTGCTCAGATGGCTATCCGGACCAATTTGGAGGCCCACAAAACAGAAAATTTGGGCCGAAGCGCTTGAGGCAGACAATAGTCGATAACCATAGCAAATCCATGGACGAAATGCATGTTATATTTGATGAAGCATGGGAAAACTGGAAGGCAGACTACAAACAAACGGATGATGTCTTACTTATTGGTATTAGATTTTAACTGGGAAAAGTTTAATTATAAATAAAATTATTTAATTTAAGGCTTGAAATGAATTGGGCTATAATTTGAATACGGCTTTTTAACCTATTAACAACATGAAGTATATATACGACCTACATAAAACCATGCTGTCAAGAAACCTTATACTGGTTTACGAAGGGGAATTTACCCAAGAGATTACAAAATCAGTCTTGGCAATGGCAGAACGCAACATGGATTCTATGGGTGAGGAGTCAAGCATAAAACGAAAAGTGTTTAATGTTATGGTAGAGTGTTTACAAAATATCGTAAAACATTCTGATGATTTTAATCCGCTTTCAGCAAAGCGTAACGCAGCTATATTTATTATAGGAAAGGAAGATGACCGTTATGTAGTAACGAGTGGAAATCCAGTGGATACAGAAGCGGCAGAATCGCTGAAAAAGAGAATCGATGAAATTAATAAACTAGATAAGGATGGTTTGAAAGCTATGTATAAAGATATTATAAAATCTAATAGTTTATCAAACAAAGGTGGAGCAGGTTTAGGATTTGTTGATATGGCTCGTAAGTCTGGTCAGAAATTAGAATATGACTTTGAGGACATGGGCGAAGGATTTCATTTCTTTTCACTTACCACTACGATTTTGAGATTTTAAAATCTAAATTTTAGTTTAACTTTTAAATTTAAAACATAAAATTAAATATGGAAATCATTAACCTTGAAGGAACAGAGGATACCCCTAAAATATTATTGGATAAAGGAAATGGTATTTTTGAAATATCTGGAAGATCATTACCAGAGGATTCAGCGGAATTTTATCAGCCGATTTTAGACTGGATAGCAGCTTATGGTGAAGATCCAAATCCAGAAACACTATTTACCTTTAAATTAGAATATTTCAATACAGCCTCTTCAAAATTGATCTTAGATGTCTTGTCTGCTTTAGAAGACATTGATGGAGTAACCATCGACTGGTATTTCCATGAAGATGATGAAGATATGGAAGAGGCAGGGGAAGAATTTTCGGAACTTGTTGAAATCCCATTCGAATTCAAAACATATTAATTATTGCTGGAAAGTTATAATTTGTATTATGGGCCATGATAAAATGGCCTATTATTTTATTTTAAGCTATAACCGTCTTTTTATATGAGTGAAGAGATACTCAAAGCCTTAACTCAATTATTTGGAATTATCACCAAGCAGGATGGAGGAGCCACTGAAAAGGAAAGAAATTTCGTTATTGGTTTCTTCCAACAAGAGCTTGACCAAGACTCTATTAAAGAGTATTTGGAGCTTTATGACAAATTAGTGGGTTGGGGAGAAGAGCCGGAAAAAGAGGAGGAAGACGGAAAAACAAAAAAGAAAAAGCTTACTTCAGTAAGAGACTCGGTTAGAACATTAGCAATATGTAAAAAGATTAATAAAACCCTTACCCAAAAGCAAAAAGTGGTCGTTTTAATCAAGCTTTTGGAAATGGTCTCTGCCGATAAAAACTTTACCCCACAAAGAATGGAAATCATTGATACGGTTTCCAATGTCTTTAATATCGTTAAGGACGAATTCAAATTAATTGAAAGCTTTGTTATTAAAACAAATTCCTCAGAATTGGAGGAGTTTGAAGATATATTATCAGTCAATAACGATACTCCCGTTGAGGACAATTTACATGTCCATGCTGATATAGATGGTGAAATACTTTTCTTAAATGTGAGAAGTGTGGACATGTATTTCGTTAAATATACGGGTTCTGAGGAAATTAATCTGAACGGGTTTATAATGAAAACAGATGGGGTTTATCTGTTTTCTCATGGAAGTACTATTAAAACCCCAAAAGGTGCGGCATTATATTATTCCGAATTAATTAGGAAATTTTTGTCTGATGGTGAACAAGTCAATCTGTCTTTTAATGCAGAGGATATAGTGTTGCAATTCCCCAATGGTGAACTAGGGCTCAGAAATGTGAATGTTTTTGAGGGACCTGGTGAATTGGTGGGGATCATGGGTGCATCGGGTGCCGGCAAGACCACATTGTTGAATGTTCTGGCCGGAATTCAAGCACCCACGTCAGGACAAATTAGAATTAATGGCCTTGATTTAAATGAAGACCAAGAGGAACTACAGGGCATAATTGGTTATGTCTCCCAAGATGATTTGTTGATCGAGGAACTCACAGTATATCAAAACTTATATTACAATGCTAAGCTCTGCTTTGCAAAAATGTCCGAAGAAGAAATCCATAAAAGAGTTATGGATACCTTAGAAAATCTAGGGCTTGAAGCAAGAAAAGATTTAAGAGTAGGGGGTGTTTTAGATAAAACAATATCAGGTGGGCAGCGAAAGAGATTAAATATAGCCTTGGAATTGATTCGGGAGCCAGCGGTAATGTTTGTGGATGAGCCTACTTCAGGCTTGTCTTCAAGAGATTCAGAAAATGTAATCGATTTATTAAAAGAACTGACCCTTAAAGGAAAACTGATTTTTGTAGTGATCCACCAGCCATCATCAGACATTTACAAAATGTTTGATAAAATGATTATAATGGATACTGGCGGTTATCAAATATTTTATGGGCATCCTGTTGAAGCAGTTACTTACTTTAAGAAAACCACGAATCAAGTAGATGCGGATAGAGGAGTTTGCCCAACTTGTGGTAATGTAAACCCTGAGCAAATATTTAATATTGTGGAGGCCAAGGTGGTTGATGAGTATGGTCAATTGACTAACAAAAGAAAAATTAACCCTAGCCAGTGGAGAGACTTTTATCTTGAGAGTTTTGATCACAAACCGGTAAAAGATGAGGAAGAAGCACCTCCATCTACTCTTGCAATACCCAATAAACTTAAACAAACAATAATATTTACCATAAGGGACACCTTATCTAAGTTAAGTAATAAACAATATTTACTTATTAATTTATTGGAAGCGCCATTTTTGGCTTTATTACTTGCTTTTATCATTAAATATAGAAGTGCACCCTCAGGAGAAGAATATATCTTTAGATTTAATGATAATCTTCCTGCCTTCCTTTTAATGAGTATAATTGTGGCCTTATTTATGGGGCTTACGGTAAGTGCGGAGGAAATAATTAGGGATAGGAAAATATTGAAACGGGAGTCTTTCCTTAATTTAAGTTGGAATAGTTATTTACTGTCCAAGATCACTATATTATTTACACTTTCAGCAATACAAACGCTCACCTATGTGATTATTGGAGTCTTGGTGCTGGAAATAAGAGATGCTACTTTTAGCATGTGGGCTATTTTATTTACTACCTCATGTTTTGCAAATGTATTAGGATTAAATGTGAGTTCCGCATTTAAATCTGCTGTAACAGTTTATATTTTAATCCCACTTTTATTAATCCCACAAATGATTTTAAGTGGCTTGTTATTTAGTTTTGACAAATTAAATGATTTCATAAGTACAAAAGGCAAAGTCCCTATAGTGGCTGATTTAATGACTTCACGTTGGGCTTATGAAGCATTGGCTGTCGATATGTTTAAAAACAACAGTTATCAAGAATTCTTTTTTGATATAGAATCTGATGAAAAAACTGCTGATTTTAAATCTTCCTTTTTGACTAAAAAAATCAGGGAAAAGTTAAGAGTGATTGAAAATAATTTAGGTTCAGAGGAAGAAGAGGCAAAAAATGAAATAGAGTATGCAACTAGAGTTATTTTTAATGCCCTTGAGAAAGAACCTTTTAAGGGAAACCTAGAAGGGGAAGAATTAGGGAAAATACTTGATCCAGAGGCTATTGACCAAGAAAAAATTGATAAAATCAGTAGTTACACAGATCAATTGAGGGATCATTATATTAAGAAGTTTAATTTGGCGGTAAAGAAAAAAGAAACTTTACAATATCTAATGGAAAATGATTCTTCTTATCAGTTTGATTTAAATGAAGCTAAGGATAAGTATTACAATGAAAGTCTAGCTGATTTGGTGAGGAATTTAACAGTTGAAGATAGGGTTATTGAGTTTAAGGGTGAATTAATTCAACAAATTGACCCTGTGTTTAATAAGCCCAAGGAACCTGATAATCTTCTTAATTACAGAACTCATTTCTTTGCTCCTGAAAAGTATTTTGCCGGAGTCTATATTGATACATTTTATTTTAATATTATTGTGATATGGTTTATGTCTTTCATACTTTATATTACTCTATATTTTGAACTTTTTGGTAAGGCGATAACTTTTTTTGGCAATATTAAGCTGAAAAAGAAAGAATCATAAATAATTGTTATTAAATTCACTTTTTTGATATGCGAGTTTTAAGCATTTATTGATAAAAATTAATTTAAGAAAAAAAGAGAATTTGTATTAACTTAAGGAATTTCTATTTTTGTTATGATAAAAAACATTTTTATGAAAAACATACTCTTGGGACTATTGGTAATGGTTACGCTTATGGTCTCCTGCGACTCGAAGAAAAAGCCTTCGGCAGATGAAATATCCGGTGTTCTGGATTCTGTTAAAATAGAAGAGCCTTCTATTTCTGAAGATGTGATATCTGATATTATTCAACAGATTCCATCTCCTTTAGAAATCTCTACTTTACTAAAGGAATCGGAAACCAAATATGATAAAGATTATCTTAATGATCCGGAGAAGATATCTGATTATAATAGCAATTATAAAAAGGCATTGGCCTTAGGTGTTTATGGTACTGATCTTGGTTATACTAATATTTATGAACAGAATCAAGACGCTTTATTTTATCTGAATTCTATTAAATCATTGGCAGATGATTTAAGCATAGGTCAATTTTTTGATATCGGTACAATAAAAAGATTAGCGACCAATAGTAAGAATCTTGACTCGCTTTTATTAATAACCACCAAAAACTTCAACAACATTAATAATTATTTACAAGAGCAAAAGCGCTCAAACTTAAGTATATTATTATTGTCAGGAGGTTGGTTAGAAGCCCTTTATATAGTTTCTAGAGTGTCAGAAAAAAATCCAGATAATGAGCAACTTAAAGAGACTATTGCAGAACAAAAAGTCATTATGGATAATGTTGTTTTATTAATGTCCTTTTATAAAGAGAATGATCCCAATATTAGGCAGTTGTCCAATAGATTTGAAAAACTTCAAGAGGAATTTAATAAAATAGAAATAAAGACTGTTTATCGTGAACCAACCTATGAAGTTGTAGATGGCATGCTTGTTGTTAAGGATAATAGCACAAGTGAAATCATCATGAATGATGAGAATATTGAATCAATAAGAAAACAGGTTTACGAAATTAGAGAGAACATTATTAACTAAGAAATTATATGAAAAAGCTAATCTTTGCATTAGGGATAATATTGACAACAGCCTCTGTACAGCAAACATATGCTCAGTGCAATACTGAGAAGCATGTAGAAGCTTGTATTCCTAAATTACAATCAGGCTTTACTTTTTTGAAAAGCTATAATATAGATGGACAAGGTGGTGCTAAAGACAAAGTAGAATATTCTTATGTGTTTACCAAAGGAGCAACTTATCAAATAATGATTTGTAATGATGGAGAAGCTACGGACGGTATTGTATTGACGTTATATGATTCCAATAGGAAAAAAGTAGCTTCTACAAAGTACGAAGGCTCAACTTTATCCAGTATTGCTTTCCCATGTCAAGTAACAGGAATTTATTATATTACTTTCACCTTCGAGGGTAGTTCAAATTACTGTGGAGGAAGTGTTTTAGGATTTAAGAGATAATAATTTACTTTTCATAATTTTATAATTTAAGAAGCAGGCCTAGCCTGCTTTTTTCATTAAGGGAAATAATTATAAAATCTAATATTTGATATCAGATGTATGCTTTTCTCTTTTAATTCTCTAATAGGCTCTATTTAAAATTAATGCGAAACACAGTTCATTTTCAACACAAGGCGGTTTATTATCAGAGTGGATCAATTAGTTCTTCAACGAAAGAAATCTGGTTTGTTTTGCATGGGTATGGTCAACTTCCACAATACTTTATAAGAAAATTTAAACAAATCTCCAATGAAGAAAGAATTGTCATTGCTCCTGGAGGCTTATCCCGTTTTTATTTAGAGGGCTTTTCAGGTAGGGTAGGGAGTACTTGGATGACCAAGGAAGAAAGATTGCTTGATATAGAGAACTACATCAATTACCTTAATTCGGTTGCTCCTGAGGTCTTAAACAGTGCTCCAAAGGATGTGAGAATTACTTTGCTTGGTTTTTCACAAGGTTCTGCTACAGTTTGTAGATGGATTGAAAAACTTGATTTTCCATTCGAAAAATTAATATTGCATTCTGGTGCTTTTCCACCTGACATAGATTTTTCAGGTCTAGGGAATAAATTGAAAAATAAGCGAGTATATATGTTGCGAGGAACGTATGATGAGTTTATCAATGAGGAAAGGACGAAGGAACAACAAGCTTTGATTAATAAGCTCAACGTAAAAGTCAATCAAATAGAATTTGAAGGTAAACATGATATTCATATAGATTCATTAATGAATATTATTGGGCAGTAGCATTTTGGGTATTAGTGAATACATCTGCTTGTTTGTATTTTTTGAACCAACTTTTGATCTTCATCTGAATGACTCCGAATATAGCTTCTTTGAATATCTTTTTTGACATTTTAGAAACCCCCTTACTTCTGTCTGTAAAGATAATAGGCACTTCTTCGATCCCGAATCCATGTTTCCAAGCTGTAAATTTCATTTCAATTTGAAATGCATAACCAATAAATTTGATTTTATCTAGCTCGATGGTTTCCAAAACCGATCTATGGTAACAAATAAAGCCAGCAGTAGCATCATATACTGGCAATCCTGTGATGAATCTAACATATTTACTGGCTAAATATGACATCAATACCCTGCCCATTGGCCAGTTCACAACATTCACTCCAGTTTTATATCTGGAACCAATAGAGAGCTGCACATCTTCTTTACTGCAAGATTTAAGCAGCTCCAATAAATCCAAAGGATTGTGGGAAAAGTCAGCATCCATTTCAAATATATAATCATATTGATGCTTTAGGGCATATTTGAAGCCTTCAATATATGCAGTGCCCAATCCTAATTTACCCAATCTTTCTATAATATGAAGATGGCCAGCATATTCATTTTGTAAATTTTTAACAATTTCTGCCGTGCCATCCGGGGAATTGTCATCTATTATTAAGATGTCAAATTTTGTAGATAATAAAAATATTGCGCGAATGATATCTTCTATATTTTCGCGTTCATTATAAGTTGGTATGATGACTAAATTATTGTTCATAAATCTTAATCAACTTCAAAACTATAAAATCTTTTCAGATATTGCTGACCAATTAAATAAAAGAATTCAATGAGTGTTAATAAATGTGTGTTTTTAGATAGAGACGGAGTTTTAAATACCGAAAGAGGAGAATATACTTTTCAAATTAAAGACTTCGAAATCATCGATCATGTAAAAGAGGCACTAGAATTATTGAAGGAGGATGGTTATTTATTAATTGTAATTACCAATCAAGCAGGCATAGCAAAAGGGTTATATAAAAGAGAAGATGTGGCTAAGTGTCATGAATATTTACAAACTGAAACAGGCGATTTAATTGACGATATTTATTTTTGCCCCCATCATCCGACTACTACAGAATCTTTGCTTAGAAAGCCCGATAGCCTCATGATAGAGAAAGCTATGGCTAAGTGGGATATAGATCCCGATAAATCTTTTTTGATAGGCGATTCTTTTAGGGATTTAGATGCTTCTGAAAATGCTGGTGTTAGGGGTATATTGGTGGGAGATAAAGAAAAAACAAATTTCACCACATCAAAAGCACGTAATCTATTTGATGCAGTGAAAAGATATATCTTAAAGTGAACTGACCATATTTTATCAGATGGACTTTTATCAAAAATCTTAACTTTGTTACTTATCCTTCCTATTTCGGTGTTTTCACCGAAAAATTACTGTTACATAAGCCCTAGTCCATTTTGCAGGTATTTTTACCTACAAGATGGAGTGGGTGTAGAAACCTGATAGGCAATTGTACTTTAAGAAATCTAACAATCTATTGAAAAAATACAGGAATGATAAAATCGATTTAGATACCAGTATAATTAAATGGTGTAATATCTTTCAATTCATTTTTAATGGTATCTGAAACTTCCAATTGATCAATAAATTCTGAAATGGTATGCTGCGTTATTTTCTCATTCTTTCGGGTTAAGGCTTTTAGAGCTTCATAAGGAGCAGGATAAGCTTCTCTTCTTAATACCGTTTGAATGGCTTCTGCCACAACAGCCCAGTTTTCAGTTAAATCATGTTCTATGGCTGCTGGGTTTAATTCCAATTTACCTAAACCTTTCTTTAATGATTCAAAGGCAATAATTCCATGGGCTAGTGGCACTCCAATATTCCTTAAGACGGTAGAGTCGGTTAAATCTCTCTGTAATCTTGAAATTGGAAGTTTGGCTGATAGGTGTTCAAAAACTGCATTGGCTATTCCTAAATTACCTTCGGCATTTTCAAAGTCGATAGGGTTGACTTTATGTGGCATGGCCGATGAACCTACTTCATCCTTCGAAATTTTTTGTTTGAAATAATTCATACTGATATATTGCCAAACATCTTTGCTCAAATCCATCAGGATAGTATTTAGCCTTTTGAAAGAATCAAAGCGGGCTGCCAAGTGGTCATAATGTTCAATTTGTGTGGTTGGCTCGGAACGTTTAAGCCCTAAATATTTCTCACAAAAATTGTTACCGAAATTTCTCCAATCAATTTGGGGATAAGCCACATGATGGGCATTGAAATTACCTGTTGCACCACCAAATTTAGCAGCAAAAGGTATGCTTTCTTCTAACTTTAATTGCTCTTCTAAACGAACTTCAAATACAGCTATTTCTTTTCCCAAACGCGTTGGAGAAGCTGGCTGTCCATGTGTTTTGGCCAGCATGGGTACATCCTTCCATTCATTGGCATATTTGCCAAGGATGTCTTTTATTTCTTTTAAAAAAGGCAAGTAAATTTTTTCAGTAGCGTCTTTTAATAAAAGTGGTGTTGCTGTGTTATTAATGTCTTGAGATGTCAGACCAAAATGGATAAATTCTTTTTGAGCACCAATTCCCAGTTCGTCAAATTTTTGCTTTAGAAAATATTCTACAGCTTTCACATCATGGTTAGTGGTTTTCTCTATTCCTTTAATCACTAATGCATCTTCCACATTAAATTCTGAAGCTAATGCTCTCATTTTAGGGAATAGGGATTTGTCAAATGCTTTAAGTTGCGGTAACGGAAGTTCACAAAGTGCTATAAAATATTCCACTTCAACATGCACTCTATATTTAATTAATGCCCACTCAGAAAAGTAAGGAGCAAGACTTTGTGTTTTTGTTCTATAACGACCATCAACTGGAGATATCGCACTTAAAGTAGTTAAATCCATTAGCTTGTAAAATTTAAAGGTGCAAAGATAAGCAATTAAAGTTTTAAGGGATAATGAAAAAGCTATTCTATTCGCTTTTTAAGTTTCGGAACCACTTCCATTCAGCGTAGAATGTTCCAAATGGAATTAAGGAAGCGATTAATGATAAAAGTGTTAATTTCATTGTCCAGTTTCTTTTGAATGCTACATACACCACTAAAGCACAATAAGCTATGAATAAAACACCATGAGCCAACCCTACAAAATAATTCGGTTGTGGCATTTCCATCAAATATTTTAAAGGCATTGTAATGCCAAGAAGTAAATAAGATATACCCTCTAATATGGCTATTATCCTTAAATTATTAATCATTTTAATATGTGTTTTTATGGAGATGCAAAGAAAGGGCTGGAAGTTATCTAAACCAATATTTTTCAAATATAAAATCCGAAATTGATTAGGTGAGGGGATTTTAATTTGACATTTTTGTGACAGAATTTATAAATAATATTGTAATGGAATTAAAAGGAAAAATCATAGATATTTTACCTGAAGAAAAAGGTCAAGGTAAAAATGGCGAATGGAGAAAGCAATCCTATATTTTTGAAACACAGGAACAATATCCTAAGAAAGTATGTGCTGAAGTTTGGGGCGATAAGATAGATGGTTTTAATATTAAAAAAGGAGAGGAGCTAACAGCTAAAATCAATATAGATAGCAGGGAGTACAATGGAAAATGGTACACTAATGTAAAAATTTGGGCTGTTGACAGAGCTTCAGATGGAAATGTGGGGGGTATTCCAAATGCTCAAAATGACAATCTTCCGCCAGCTACTGGAGGAATGTCCGCTCCTCAAGATGCACCACCACCAAGTGAGGATGATGAATTGCCATTTTAAAATTATATACCTAAATGACTTTTCCAAAGTTTAAGAACTTTGGAAAAGTTTAAACTTATTAAATAGGCAACTTTCAAGAAGACCTTTTTTAATAACCCTTTTGAGTATCTACCAATAATTTATTTTGTTCTCCTGATTTAATGGCATCATAAGCTATCCTAAAACTTTGCTTTACATCCTCTAAAAGAGTAATTCCTGAAATATGGGGGGTTACTATGCATTTTGGGTGTTCCCAGAATGCTGAATCTTTCGGAAGAGGCTCTTCCTTAAAAACATCTAAAATGGCCTTTCTAATGTTTTTTTGATTCAATGCTTCAATCAAATCATTTTCATTTACTGAATTTCCTCTACCGATATTAATAAAGAGTGCATTTTCCAGACCGGAGAAAAAGGCTTTATTAAATAAGTTTGATGTGTTTTTTGTTGCAGGAAGCGTATTGATAATTATAGCGCCCTTTTCAAGATTTTCTATTTCCATTTTATCAAATGAAACACATACATCGAAGAATTCTTTGTTTTTACCGCTTGTGTTTACTCCCACAATATTTTTCACCATCGGCTGGAGAACTTGAGCTATGTCAGTGCTAATATTTCCAGTTCCAAATATGACCACACTTTGTTTTGATAATGATTTTGGGACAACTTGATCCCACGTTTTAGTGCTCTGGTTTATTTTGTATAAATCTGTTTTGTTTAGATCCTGTAAAATGTAACTAAGGCAGTATTCAGCCATTCTTTGGCCCATTTTCCCTTTTGTTTTGGTTAAGGTGCAGTTTTTAGGAAGATTCAATTTCATAAAACTATCCACTCCAGCGCCAAAAGAGTGAATCCATTCCAAATGGCCAATGTTCAAATTATTTAAAAAGTTAAAGCCTGCAACATAATGTATATTAGGAAGCAATTCTTCCACTTCATTTTTGTTTTTGGCCAATAAACAATTTAAATCAGGATATTCTTCAGCTATAAAGGCTTGAAAGCCTTCTGCTAAATGTCCGTATGTAAGAATATTTTTTGTAGGCATGCGCTAAATTTAACCTTTTGCTACCAAATTTCTAAAGTTAGAAGGAGGAACTAACTCGAACTTTAAATGTTCACCACTGATAGGATGCCGTAGTTCAATTAGGTTGGCATGTAAAGCTACTCTACCCAAAGGGTTTTTCTTTGCAGTATATTTTTTATCTCCCGTCACGGGAAATCCAAAATTAGCCATTTGAACCCTTATTTGATTTTTAAAGCCAGTTTCTAGTCTAAACTCGAGCATTGAATAGGCATTGCTTTGTTTCAACAGTTTATAATGTGTAATGGCTTCCGTTGCTTTATCCGGAGTATTCACGATATAAACCTGATTATGTTTATTACTTCTTAGATAGTTCCTTAAGGTATTTTCTGATTCTTTGATTTTACCTTCAACAATAGCCACATATTTTCTGTCGATCACATAATCTTCCCAATGGTTTTGCAGTTGTTCTTGCACCTTTTGGCTTTTGGCAAATAATAGAATTCCAGAGGCTTCTCTTTCAAGGCGATGGATGATATAGACCTTTATTCTTGGGTCTATGGCCTCCATATGCTCCTTTAAGATTTGTACTGCATTTTTATTTTTCTCTTTTAATGAAGCAACAGAAAGCAAACCTGCTTCTTTCTCAATTACGATCAAATCCTGATCTTCATATATAATATTGAGCTTTTGTAGCTTTACTTTTTTGGATGGCTTAGCCCAATTTATTTGGATTTCATCTCCCTTTTTAAGCGGATGATTAAACTGAGTAATTACATTCCCATTGATTCTGATTTGACCACCACCCATTACGGATTTTAATAATGGCTTTTTTTTATGTGGATATGTCGTGATCAAGTGCTTCAATAATTCTGTTTCTTCTTGAATTATATAGCTATTAAGCTCTTGATTTGCAGGGACTGATTTTTTATTCATAGTGTAAAATTCTATATAAGAATTGAAGTTTACAAGTTGGTTTGGTGAATATCAATTAAAAACCCTCTCAAATTTTTTTAAGAGGGTTTATATTTAGTTTTGAACTCTAGATTGTTTTGGTGAAAACACCAAAACTGGGGCGGAGTTAAGAAAATTTCATCCAACTATACCCACTTTAAGGTGTTTTCACCTTAAAGTTTATATGAGTTTCTAAGTGCTTCTAATTCGAAAGTTTGGATGAAAATAGCCAAACAAAATGTTTGTTTAGGTTTAAACGGTTTAACAATGACATCTAAAAAGTTTCAAAATCATTTGTTTTAATTAATCCCGGAAAATAATCTTTCCCATCTGATTTTGCTGAAGAATGATTCATTAGGATCCATGCTCATCCAAATGAACAATGCTTTACCTACTACATGGTCTTTAGGGACAAATCCCCAAAAACGGCTATCCCATGAGTTGTGGCGATTATCACCCATCATGAAAAAATAGTCTTGTGAAAAGGTATATTCTTTTACCTCTTGGCCATCAATGTAGAGCTTGTCATTTTTTATTTGAACATCTTCCAAATGCTCATAATATCTTAATACATCACCATACATTAGTAAGTTTTTATGATTGATCTCAATCGTTTGACCTTCTTTAGGTACGGTGATAGGACCATAAAAGTCTTTATTCCATTCTGTTTCCGGAGTTTTAGGGAAAGTAGCCGGATCAACATCACTGCTATCAGTACTTAATATTTGGCCGTTTTTATAGGTAGGAGAGAAGATGATGTCATCCACAAAGGTGAGAGACTTCATTTTTTCTATTTCTTTTGGCTCTGCATGTACTCTATAACCATAACCAGGTTCATAGACTTTATCCCAGATGTTATAATCTTCAAATACCCTATCTCGAATAGTTTGCTTTGTCTTAATAAAATAGCTGAACTGAACATCCTCTGGTACATCAGCTTTTTGATCGTTCACATACAATTCAGCATTTTTAACTTGAATTTTATCTCCTGCAATGCCTACACATCTTTTAATATAATATTCCCTCAAATCCAGCGGATATTGGAGTTCTTCAGGATAATTAAAAACTACTGCATCATTTCTTTTGACCTCACTAAATCCTGGTAGTCTTACTTGTGGCAATTGAATCCAATCCAAGTAAGCAGGAACATCCTCGGTTCCATAAAATCTTCTATGCGTCAAAGGAAGCTGTAATGGTGTTTTAGGAGTTCTTGGTCCATAATGTAATTTACTTACAAAAAGATAATCACCTACCAGTAATGTCCCTTCCATTGATGGGGTTGGTATAACAAATGCCTCCAAGGTAGCCCATCTTATAAGCGTGGCCGCTATCACGGCAAATACAAGGGCATCTATCCATTCTCTTACCTTTGATTTTGGCTTGGCTGGCTTTTTCTTTTTATTGAAAAATGGAATTTTCATTTTCTATAGTTTTAAGAAGTCATCAATTTTTACAATTCCTTTTTGTGAAGGTAGCCATTCTGCAACAAAAACAGCACCTTGTACAAAACCATCTCGGCTGTAAGCTTCATGCTCAATGCTAATCTGATCAACTTCTGATTTATAAGTTATTTTGTGGGTTCCGGGAATTTCCCCAATTCTTTCTGATGCAATGGATATTTCGCCTACTTCAGAAGTGGCTTCATTTTTCCATGTATTATATTTTTCATGCTCACTAATTATGCCTTCCGCAAGCGTAATTGCTGTACCACTTGGGGCATCTTTTTTGTGCGTATGATGTACCTCAATCATAGAAGGTTTATATTGGATTTGAGGGCTCATCAATTTGGCTAAAAACTTATTGAGTTTAAAAAACAAGTTTACACCAATTGAGAAATTAGAAGCATAAAGAAATGTGCCATTATTCTCTTTACATATTTTCTCTATCTCTGGCATCTTATCTAACCAGCCTGTGGTGCCCGAAAGAATAGGTAAATGATGTTCAAGACAAAATTTAATATTATCGAATGCCGCATCAGGATGAGTAAATTCAATAGCTACATCTGCTTGTTCAGCCAAAGTGGGCATTAAAGTATCGTTCACATCTACTGTAGCTACTAAACTATGTCCTCTTTGAATGGCAAACTCTTCGATGGCTTTGCCCATTTTCCCATGGCCAATTAATAATATCTTCATTACTTTAATCTAAAATTAAAAGATAAGCCCGCATGCATATTGCTGTATGGACTTCTTTGAATACTAGGTTGAATATTTAAACTCAAATCTTGATTAATGTTGAACTCTCTTAAATGAGCATCTACTGTGGCATCCACTATATTTAAAACATAAAATAGCCCAGCTAAAATTATCCAATAATCCCTGTCTCTTTTATATCTATCATATCTTCTTTGAATATTTTCAGCAGTCAAAATATTTGTATAATCTTGAACTTCACTATCATTTTCAGGATTGAGATCTTCTAAAATAAAACTAACATTCCGAAATAACAGATAATTTTGATGATTAGATTTTATTTGGGATGCAGCTAGAACTCCCAAAGCATAAACAATGGGAATTTTCCAGTATTTTTCATTATAAAATTGCCCCATTCCCGGTACAATTGCCGAATACAATGCGGCCAATCTTGGAGAATGGGTAGTGTCTTGTGATTGAAAGGTCTCAATATCATCACTTCCGTTCCCTAATCTTAAAAAAGTAGAATCTGTAGGCTGAATTTCTTGCCCCATAGAAACTATTGGGAGCGACAATAAAAAAGTAATGAAAATTAAGGTGCGCATATTATAATTCAACTGAAAGAATGTCCAATATCCTATTTAAATCATCTTTTGATAAAAATGGAATCTTGATCTCTCCTTTATTATTTTTGTCGATTTTCATACCAACTTTTGTGCCAAAGTGAGAGGATAGTTTACTCTGAACTTGTTTTGCTTCATAAGGCATTTCAGTCTTTGGCGTTTTATCTTTCTCTTTTTCCTCACCACTTGTCAATTCCCTCACCAAGGCTTCCACTTTCCTTACTGATAAATCTTCTTTCAAGATTTTTTTGAATACATCCAATTGCTTGTCCACATCATCAATATTAATGATAGCACGAGCATGCCCCATACTTATTCTTTTATCGCGTATGGCCAGTTGAATATCTGGCGGAAGCTTTAATAACCTTAAATAATTATTAACTGTGGTTCTATTTTTCCCTACCCTGTCACCTAATTGCTCTTGTTTTAAATCACATTCAGTTAATAATCGTTGATAACTCAATGCAATTTCAATTGAATTAAGATTTTCACGCTGAATGTTCTCAATCAATGCCATTTCAAGCATCTGCTGATCATCGGCAGTCCTGATGTATGCCGGGATAGATTTCAGCCCTGCCAATTTGGAGGCTTGAGTTCTTCTTTCACCTGATATAAGCTGATAACTGTCTTTGCTTAACTTTCTAACAGTTATCGGCTGAATTATCCCTTGTACTTTGATTGATTCAGCAAGTTCTTCTAAAGCTTCTTTATCAAAATCTGTACGAGGTTGAAATGGATTCACCTCAATTTGATCCAAAGGAATTTCATTAATAGATGCTCCTGTTGAGATATCAGTGAAATCTTTGTTTTCTTTGTTAGAAGATTTCTGATCTGTGTTGGAATCTTCTAAAAGAGCGCCTAAGCCTCTTCCTAATGCTTTTCTGGTTTTCTTCGCCATCCGCTATTTTCCTAATCCGTTATTGTTTATGATCTCTTTTGCTAAATTTAAATAACTAATTGCTCCTTTGCTTTCTGCATCATGGGCAATTGCCGGTAATCCAAAACTAGGGGATTCACTCAATTTGATATTTCGAGGAATCAAAGTTTCAAATACCATTTTACTAAAATGTTGTTTTACTTCATCCACTACTTGATTAGATAGATTTAACCTTACATCATACATGGTCAACAGAATACCTTCAATTTCCAAATCCTTATTTAAGCGAGTTTGGATAATCTTAATTGTATTCAACAATTTACCCAATCCTTCAAGTGCAAAATATTCACATTGAACAGGGATGATGACTGAGTCAGCGGCTGTAAGTGCATTAATGGTAATTAAACCTAAAGAAGGGGAACAATCTATAATAATGAAGTCATATTTTTTACGCACTTTTTTTAATGCATCACGCATTCTCTCTTCCCTATTTTTGATGTTTACCATCTCCACTTCTGCACCCACCAAATTGATGTGAGAGGGTAAAATATGTAAATAATCTAAATCAGTTTCTACTATAATATCTTGGGCATCGACTTCATCAACCATGCATTCGTAAATGCTACTTTCAATTTCTTTTGGGTTATAGCCTATTCCTGAAGTGGAATTGGCCTGAGGATCGGCATCCACAATCAATGTTTTATATTCCAAAGCAGCTAAACTTGCCGCAAGATTAATTGCTGATGTGGTTTTACCTACTCCCCCTTTTTGATTAGCTATAGCGATTACTTTACCCATATTTTTTATATATTTTAGCTTTAAAAGTTATTCGGCAGGCTGATCTTATTTTGTTTTGGTTTGTTCAAAAAATGAAAAATTGAGCAATTGTATATTTCAGCTACCAAATTTTTTAGCGAACCACAAAGATAAAATTTTATATGAGAAATAGAATGGATTTTTAATTTGCTTTAAGTAGAATTATATAAAATCCACATCTACATTCAGAGGATATTTCATTAAATATTGCACGGCCTCTTCCATAGTAAGTCCTTCAAATAAAACTCTGTGCAATATTTCAGTGATTGGAGCCCTGACCTTAAAACTTTCCGCAATTTTTTTAGCAATCATAATGGTGTTTACGCCTTCAGCTACTTCTCTCATATCGGCTAAAATAGCATCTAAATTTTCTCCTTCGGCCAATCTTCTGCCAACTGTAAAGTTCCTACTTAAAGTAGAGTGGGAGGTAGCCATTAAATCTCCTATTCCGGCCAGCCCTATGAAAGTCCTCACATTTCCACCTAAAGCTTTGCCCAAGTAAATCATTTCAGCCATACCTCTGCTTATTAATAAGGAACGAGCGTTTTCCCCTAAGCCTAAGCCTGTTAATGCTCCTGAAGCTATGGCTATAATATTTTTCAATACACCACAAAGTTCAATGCCGATTAAATCAGGATTGCCGTAAACTTGAAATCTGTCACTTCTCAATAATTGTTGACCAATTTGGATGACCTCATTGAAGGGGCTAGCTACCACCGTTGCAGCCGGTAGTCCTTGCGCTATTTCTTTTGCTAAATTCGGACCTGCAAGGCAACCTACCCTCACCACCACGCTTTCATCCATGATGACCTCGCTCATGGTTTTAATGTGGTGCCTTTCTAAAATTTGCATATCCTCCAATTTCTTGCCTTCAGGTAAATTGAGGTTCAAGCCTTTTGTTCCATGAATTAGTATATGATATGGATATAAATAAGGTGATAGATCCTTTATCATGTCCCTAAAATTGGCTGAAGGAACTACAGGAAAAATAATATCACAACTACCAGCTAATTGTTCTAAATCATCAATGGCGGTTATATTATCATGAATTGGATATTCATTCCATTCCCTGTCTTTATTAATGCTTTCAAAGGCCTCTTTATTTCTCGCATAAAGTAGAACCTGAGAGTTTTCAGCTAAAAGATTAGCTACGGAAAGTCCAAAGCTACCTGCACCGATTACGCCAATTGGTTTATCAAATGTGTTTTTCGAGCCCATATCCATCTAATCTGTTTCTGTAAAAATAAAGTAAGTTCATATCCATGGTGGTAATGTCGCCTTCTTTGGTTTTAATCAAAGGTCTTTTGGAGTGATACATACCCAAATTTAACAAGCCATGTTCTATGATATTATCTATTTTATCATCCATGTGTTCTGCTTGTGACATTCTGCCTTCTTTAATTCTTTCTTCAATTTTATTTTTGATTCTTTGGCATACTATCCTGAATTCATTGAAGTTAATCACCAAATCTTCCTCTGGAAGTCTTAATAATGCAAATAAGTCCAGTTTTTTATTTCTTTTCCGAATGATTTCAAAGGCGGTAAAAGCAATCAAATGACTTGAGAAAACCCGGGCTATTTTGCTATATTGTTCTACTATCTTTTTGGAGAGCATTCTGGTATATTCTGCTTCCCTTTGTTTATTTACTGTTATTTTATCTTGGAAAATGAAATAGTCTTTAGGTTGAATTTCTCTTCCTTTCTTATCATAACTTCTTCCTTCATCATTTACCTTATTCCCTAAGATATCCATTGGTTCTCCTATGGAAACGGAAATGTCAGAACCTTTAGTGAAGAATTTAAATAAGAATGTAATGATTTTATAAGAGGAGGAAAACTCGTCATTTTCCACATAATATCTTTCTTGTCCTTGCTTTTCCAAATACTGCCGGATCAAGCTTGGGGCTTCTAATACAAAGTGGTAATTTAAACTGACAGGCACGATAAATATTTTTTCCGCATCATTCCCAAGTTCTTGATAATTGGCTCTTTGTGCTTCGATTGCGGTCCCGAGAAGCCCGAGTTTAAGTTCCTTTTCCACTCTTCCATCCCTTGATCTTGTTCCACCAGGAAAAAATAAGCTCTGACAACCTTTCTTGAGTGCTAAAGCAGAATAAGCTTTTAGGGTTTCCAAGTATATCATATTTCTTTTCCGCCTGTCCACCTTATAGGCTCCTAAGCTATTCATGAAATATGAAATGATACTGATGTTAAATAAATTAAGACCGGCACCATAAATTACGGGTGGCAATCCTAAAGTATAAATCACCCAACCAATCAAAATGGAGTCAAGATTACTGGAATGCGTTGGAACAATTACCACTGTCCCTTTTTTGGCCAATGTTCTTAATTTTTCTACTTCACCATTGATTTGGATTTTATCATTCATGCTGAGTTCGTTACTCCAAAACCCGCCTAACTTTTTAATCCTTGCCGCATTTAATAATCTATTGAAACCGAATGTTACAACACCTCTTGCAAATCTGTAATGGCTTGTATTAAAGTTTCCAGCAATTTCTTCAGAGTAGCGTTCAATGATACTATGAAGGATATTATTGACTTTTACTTCATCTTTTGCTTTCTGTTGAGAAATTTCTAGTAGTTCTTCTTTTACTCTTCCCCAAAATTGATGTTCGTCATCTGGATCTACTTTCCAAGGCGTTTGTCTAATTCGGGCTTTTTCTTTGTATAAAGTAGTCTCCAGTTCTTCAATTAAAGCAGTTTTATTTCTGGTATTCCCTTTAATTCGCTCATAGGATTCTGCCACGACTTCTTTAAGGAACTCCTTTTTATTGCGACTCAATTGTACTACTGGCCATTCTCGTGGTCCGGGCAGAATAGGTTCGTATTTTCGTTTACTTCTGTAACGCTTTAGCTTCATATCAACTTAGGACAATGCTTGCTTTAAATCATGAATTAAATCTTCTACATCTTCGACACCTACGCTTAGCCGGATTAAAGAATCACTTAGGCCCACTTTATCGCGCTCCGCTTTAGGTACACTGGCGTGCGTCATAGTTGCCGGATGACCACTTAAGGATTCAACTCCTCCTAAAGATTCTGCCAATGTAAATAATTCAAATTTCTTTAATACTTCTGTGGCAGCTTCTGTGGTGTTTTCTTTTAGTGAAAATGAAATCATTCCTCCAAAATCATGCATTTGACTGCTAGCAATGTCATGGTTAGGATGAGATTTAAATCCAGGCCAAAAAACTTTGTCCACCTTGGGTTGTGATTTTAAAAAATTTGCTACTGCCGCTCCGTTTTCACAATGTCTTTGCATTCTAAGATGCAACGTTTTGATTCCTCTTAATACTAAGAAACAATCTTGAGGGCCAGGGACTGCTCCGCTGGCATTTTGAATAAATGCTAATTTCTCAGATAATTTTTTATCATTGGTTGCTATAGCACCCATTATTACATCTGAGTGACCTGCTATGTATTTTGTTAAAGAATGCATTACGAGATCAGCACCTAAATCTAGTGGGTTTTGTAAATAGGGTGTGGAAAATGTATTATCTACTGCTAAAGTTATATTATGCTTTTTTGATATTTCAGCTACGCCTTTAATATCAATAATATTCATCATTGGGTTGGTAGGTGTTTCTACCCAAAGCAATTTTGTTTTTTCGGATATATGCTTTTCAATAGTAGAGACATCCGTCATATTGATAAAATGAAAATGGATGCCGAAATCTTGAAAAATCTTGGTGAATATTCTATAAGTGCCACCATATAAGTCATTTGTACTAATTACTTCATCACCAGGCTTTAATGTTTTAATTATTGCATCAATTGCCGCAAGTCCTGAAGCAAAACAGTGTCCATAATCTGCATTTTCCAAAGCAGCAATACTTTTCTCAAGTGCTTCTCTGGTCGGGTTTTGAGAACGGCTGTATTCATATCCCTTATGTTTGCCTGGTGCTGATTGGACATAAGTTGAGGTTTGGTAGATGGGAGTCATGATGGCTCCCGTTGCAGGATCAGGTTCTATTCCTGCATGAATTGCTTTAGTGCCAAATCTGTATTTACTAGACTTGCTCATTAGATTCTCTTTTAATTTAAAAATTAAAAATAGACTTTATTTTTTATTTGATGCCGAAAAGTAATTTTTCAATTTCTCGGACACTTGATTTTTTTCTTGATATTCAGGAGATAACGAGGGCTGACCCGGGAAGTTTTCCATGTGCAAGGTTTGTGTAGGGAACGCAAAATTGATTCCGAGCTCCTTTGCTAATTTCATAATACTCAGCAAAATTTCTTCTTTATATTGCAATTCTTCTCCCCAAGTCGGGACATCCAAAAAGATATAAAACATAATATCAAGCGAATATGCAGACATATTATTAAATCGGATATGGTAGAAATCTTTCCATGTTTTTGGATGCTCGTCCACTATTTTTTTTAATCCATCAGTAAATGCCTCGATTAAATGAGTGGGGGTGTCATAGGTAATCGTTATAGTCGTATAGAACCTTCTGTATTTCCTTAAACCATGATTATCCACTGCCATATCAGCTAGTTTGCCATTTGGAACTGTAATCAATGAATTTCTAAAAGTTCTTACCCTTGTAGATCGGAAACCAACTTCTTCCACTGTGCCATCAATATCGCCAGCAGTTACCCAATCACCTATTTGGAAAGGCTTATCAAATAGAATCATCAATGATCCAAAGAAGTTTTTGATGGTGTCTTGAGCTGCCAATGCAAATGCCAAACCACCAATTGATATACCTGCCAGCAATGCTGTTATATCAAACCTTAAATTGCTTAAGATGTAAAGGAAACCTATTATAATAACAAAAATCTTGAGTATCCTTTTGAGAATAGGGACAATCTGGTCGTCCATTGTGGTTTCTGTCTGGGCGGCTTTTTTCATCAAATATTCGCCCAAAATATCCACCAATTTATATGCCATCATAGTACCGAAAAGTGGTAATAAGGCTCTTAGTAATAAAATAAAGTAATGGTTGAATAATATTGGGAGTTGAAGGACAGGTACTAAAATGATTAAAATGCCGACAATCACCAACAAACTAAAAGGCTTCGCAACGGGCATGATGTAATCGTGTGCAATGGCTCCATATCCTTTGTTTTTTAACAATTGGTAAATCAGCCAATCGAAGAACCAGCTCAATAATTTGTGTATTAAAACACAGATAACGATTAATATTAAAATACTGATATATTGCCAAGCATGTAGCCCCATTATTTTTTGGGTTCCCATTTTTGGTAAAATATTCATCAGTTTGTCAGTCCCGAAAGGGTACACCTTTTGATGTAATTCTGGTGTTTTTTCAATCGTTTTTTTGCTGAAGTACCATTTCCCGTTACTTCTTTCCAAATAGATTTCTGGAAATTCTATTTCGGATAAATAATATCTTTTCTTATCTGTTGAATCTGCGTAATTCGGATTGTCGGGAATTTCATCAATATCGATCAATACACCTGCACCATCCAAAACTTGCTTAATCTGTGTAATTATTAATTCTTGATCTTTTCCTTTGATGAATTTTGGATTTAAGGTCTTTGCCGCAATTTCAGGATGGAATTCATCTTCCTGCAAATTTTTGAGAAATGTACTGACAGTGGCTTTTGGCGATGATAAACTCTTAGGTGATAATGATTTTTCATTATTATCCTGACCAAAAGTAAATTGAGCTATAAAAAAAAATGCAATTAAAAAGTACTTCATCCCTATATTTTGAATTTTAGAATACTGAAAGTGTTTTCATGACATTTATAGACATGTACTTCGTTATTCTTGTTATAATAAATCATGGCAATTTCATCAATGCTTTCAATAGGTTGCTGATTTATTAGATTGCCTTCACTTGTGTAAAGATAAGTAAAAGCTTGTTTTTTATCAGTTATGGCAATGATTTCCTTGTTTGGGGTCAATTCATAATATTGAATTTTCATTTCATCTTGGTTAATATAGTCTTTTTCAAACATCATTTCACCTGAAGGTTTCAAAAGACTTACCCTGTTTAAATCTTGCCTGGCAAGCAAATAACCCCTTTCGCTAGCATTTTTAACAATTTTAAACAGCGTTTCTTTATTAGGCATGTAAAGTTGTTCTTTTTCTTCAATTTTTCCCGTAAAGCTTATTTTTACTAAAGCTCCTCCATCCGTAATAGTGACCAGATAACTACTTTCAAAGTTGTTCCCCACTTCAAAGAATAAATTATTTGAAAGCCTGTCGTTAATGTCAATTGGGAAATTAGGCTTCATTTCGCCATTTCTGCTCATCACTTTAACCATACCATTTTCCTGAAGTACCACCATGAAATCCTTGCTTCTGATCCTGATATGTTCTGGCCTAGCTGCAATTTTATCATTCATTTTCAATGGCTTCCAGTCGCCCAGATTATCTCCGTATTTGCTGGTGAGGTATATATCACCATTTTCTTTTGCAATTAGTAATCTATAGGTTTTACTTTTATCATAGTCAATAACATTGAAATATTGATTTTCAATTTTTTCATCTCCAATTACTTTTGGAAAATATTCTAAAGCAATTCCATTTCTATCCAATAGATATACTTTTTCCGTTGTTGCAAAAGCGTACTGTAACTTGTTGTTTTGATAATAGTCAATCTGGAAAACTTGCCCGATAATTGGAGCTTCTAATGGTTCAGACCATAAAACATCACCATTATTAGAAATAAGATGAAGGTTGTAAGCTGAATCCTGAACAAGCGTCTCAAATAGTCCTGTGTTATGGTTTTTCACCACATGTGGCTTGCTTATAATAGGGGCATCCATCACCACATCCATCACCTGATCAAAATACTTCATTTCATTATTAACCTTATTGTTAGAATGTAGTACTTCTATGTTGCTATAATAGCGTTCGTTTTCATGGCTAAATTGAAAAGCAAGCATATCAAAATTCTTAATTGGATATTCATTTTCCGTAAAATTTTTGCGCCATTTTTCATTGAGGTTATTGAGAAGTAATGACCAGGTTTGGGGGAGGTTGATAAAAATATTCAAGTTAGATTCTTGAAGTGTAGATTCTATAAACTGATTTTCTTTAATGGATTTACCCCAGGTGTTTTCGGTTTCTATATCTAGGATCAGTTCTTTTAATGACTGTATATCATTGCTGATGATCATATTGTCATCAATGGTGGTAAAAAACGAATGGGAAAAGCCTTTGAAATTT
The DNA here is from genome assembly GCF_051117495.1 of Marivirga sp. Lineage (NCBI taxonomy): Bacteria > Pseudomonadati > Bacteroidota > Cytophagia > Cytophagales > Marivirgaceae > Marivirga > Marivirga sp. The sequence continues at coordinate 50,572 of NZ_JBNPEF010000015.1, forward strand.
TTGCCTAGCAAATGAAACGGAAATTCATTTATACGTAATTCCCTTATTTCGTTTTCTGCATAATATTCGTAGTAAAGCGTATCTTGTTGTAATTTTGCAGCTTCTTCGGATAACTTGTTGAATTTATTTAAACCCTCATTTTTATCATTCATTTTGATAAAAATCAGTTTTTTGCTCTCTTCTAAATTTTGATTGCTGTTAAGTATGACTTGAGCATTTTCTCCGGCCATAAATTGGTGGAATTTCCTGAAATCAGTTTCATACTGTTCTGCCAATAAATTTCTTTTTCGGGGATATTCAGCATCAATATTGCTCCAAAACTTTATTTTTTCATCTTGAAAAGCTTCAGGATTATCAAATCTTTCATGTAAAACAACTGCAGTTTTTGAAGGGAAATAATTTTCTAAGGTAACATCACCTCCTTTTTGGTTACTGTATGTATTTAAGAAGCTAATGGAATCTTGTGGAAAGGTAAATCCATTTAAATACAAATCATCACCATCTAAAAATAAATCGAGGAAAGCTCCTTCAGAAAATTGAGACAGTATTTTGAAGAGAATGGATTGATTCGATTTAGTAAATATTTTGACTATTTTGTCAAGCCTTGCAAAGTTGATGTAAAGGTTGCCTAAATCATCCTGAAAATTTGCGATTTTAAAAACTTCTACAATACTTTCCTGAAAATTTTCCTCATCCTTTTCAATGTTTCTGATAACATCTTCTACTAATACTGGGGAAAAACTTCCGACAAAATTCCCTCTTAAAAGAACATAGCTAAAGGTTCTGCCGTGATCCTTATTCTTTAATTCGTATATAGTATTATTATTAAAAATCCTTTCAGATTTTTTGAATTCTTCAAATTTGGATTCTATTCTTTTTATAATTTCAATTTGCTCGGTGTTTTTTAAACTTTGATAGAAAACAAAATCAAAATCATCATTAGAGATGATAGACATCCCGATTAACAAATGGTTATTTCTGAAAACTTCATCTAGAATCCCACTTTTACCCGATAAACTATCTAATGCCTCAAAATTTTCTTTTAAGGATTTGAAATATTCAATGTTTTGTAAATCTTTCCATATAGGGTTTTCCTGTATGCTGTTCCAAGCACTTACCAAATTATTGTTTTCATAAACTAAGAAAGTATTTTCAGGCACTAAAGACCATGCATCCAGACTTTTTTGCTTATCCCAATAGTAATATATTCCATATCCGCTTATTAAAATTATGACAAACAGAAATAGTATGATAAAGATTCTTCTCAAAGGTTTTTTGATTTTAATATTCCTATGCAAATATAGGATTATTAATAACTATGAGGGTATTTTTGGAAGAAATATCTTGCGATAAAAGAGAAGTAAAATTCACACTAATATTACCTCAATTCCTTTGGATTCTAATGTGGTGATGAATTGCTTTGAGGCACTTTTATTGGTGATTATCTGGTCAACATCCTCTAAGTCACATATCTTTCCAAAACCTTTTTTTCCAAATTTACTTGCATCGGCCAAAACAATGGTTTTTTGGACAGATTTGATCATTTTTGCATTCAAGTGGGCTTCCATCATATTTGAAGTGGTGAAACCATGTTCCAAGCTTATGCCGTCCACACTTAAGTACAATTTACTGCAAGCAAAACTTTGCATCATTTCCTCAGCATAATGTCCTACCACTGAAGAGCTGCCTTTTCTGACCACTCCGCCTAATTGTACAATTTCTATATCCTTGCAGTCTAATAGCGCCATAGTAACATTCATAGCAGAAGTTAAGACAGTAAGGTTAGAATTTCTTGGAATTGCTTGTGCAAATGCCCCAACAGTGGTTCCCGAACCAATGATAATGGCTTCATGCGTTTTTAGGGATTCAACAGCTTTTTTTGCAATAGCTTTTTTCTCTTCAACATTCACCAGTTCCTTTTCATCCACTGGTTTTTCGTTTACATAAGGCGAAACTAAAGTAGCACTCCCGTGTGAGCGGTAAAGCAAGCCTTTATCTTCTAATAGTTTTAAGTCTTTTCTAATGGTTACTTTAGTAACTTTAAGTGCTTCACTTAACTCACTCACACTTACAAAACCTTCCTGTTGAAGTTGATCCAATATGAATTTATGTCTTTCTGCAATGGTCATACGATTCAAAAATATAACTAAAAGTTATAAAAAGAAACTAAAAGCAAGTAAAAAGAAAGGAAAAGTAATATTATTCTTTTGATATCTTTCTTTTAGTGTTATATTTGAATCAAACGAAACAAAATGAATAGAAAAGAAAACATAAAGCAAATTTCCGATCAGGATAAGATTTGGGATATAGCTGTGATAGGAGGAGGTTCTTCCGGGATTGGTGTTGCTTTAGATGCAGTTTCCAGAGGCTTGAGTGTTGCTTTGTTTGAAAAATCTGACTTCGCCAAAGGTACAAGCAGTAGAAGTACGAAACTCGTGCACGGTGGAGTTCGGTATTTGGCACAGGGGGATGTTTTCTTGGTTTTGGAAGCGTTAAAGGAAAGAGGGCGATTATTGAGAAATGCTCCTCACTTAGCCCATAACCAGTCTTTTGTGATTCCTATTTATACGTTTTTCGATCGCATGAAATATACGGTCGGGTTGAAAATGTATGATTGGATGGCTGGCAAATTAAGTCTGGGTAAATCTACTTTTATTTCTAAAGCTAAAACCATAGAAAGATTACCTACCATCAAACAAGAAAATTTAAAAGGTGGGGTGATTTACTATGATGGACAGTTTGACGATGCACGATTGGCATTAAACGTGGCTCAGACTTGTGATGAAAAGGGTGCTGTTGTGTTGAATTATTTTAAGGTAAATCAGCTACTTAAAGGGAAGGATGGGAAAATTAATGGACTTTCAGTAAAAGATCAATTTTCTAAAAATAACTATGATATAAATGCAAAAATGGTAGTAAACGCAACTGGTGTTTTTGCGGATAAGATATTGCAATTAGATAATCCTGAGGCTAAAAAAATGATTCGACCAAGTCAGGGGATTCATTTAGTTTTAGACCGTTCTTTTTTATCGGGCGAAGATGCCTTGATGATTCCTGAAACTAGTGATGGCAGGGTTTTATTTGCTGTACCTTGGCATGATAAATTGGTGGTAGGCACTACCGACACTATGCGTAAGAAACCAAAACTTGAACCTGCAGCATTGGAAAAGGAAATAGATTTCGTATTGAAAACTGCTCAGGAATATTTAACGAAAAAGCCTCAGAGAAGTGATGTCTTATCAGTTTATGCTGGTTTAAGACCATTGGCAGCACCAACCGATGAAAATGAAAAAACTAAGGAAATTTCCCGAAGCCATAAGGTTTTAGTCTCCGATAGTAATTTGATAACGCTTACAGGTGGAAAATGGACTACTTTCCGTAAAATGGGAGAGGATACAGTGGAGTATTTTACAAGATTGACAGGAGAGAGGTTGCCAAAAAGTACCTCAGCAGATATAAAAATTCATGCCTATTCTAAGGAAAAGCCAATTGATTATTTGGGAGTTTACGGTGCTGACAGAATAGCCATAAAAAAATTACAGGATGAGAATTCAGAATGGAATGAGTTGTTGCATCCAAAATATCCATTTACCCAAGCGGAGGTTGTATTTGCTTGTCGGAATGAAATGGCTATAAAAGTGGAGGATGTTCTGGCCAGAAGAATCAGGATACTTTTTTTGGATGCCCAAGCAAGTATGGACATGGCGCCTATAGTAGCTGAGTTAATGGCAAAAGAATTACGAAAAGATGAAGCTTGGATTGAAAAGCAATTGAAAGATTTTAATAAATTGGCAAAGCGATATCTTATTGAATCTTAAATGTGGGTGATTTGGAAGTAGAAAATAGATGTATTGCTATTCAGTACCAAAAGAAATAATACGACCACTTCCGAGGAACTCGGAAAAGAGGGAGGGAGGAAAGTTTAGCGGGCAAGCGAGGGCATTGAGGGTGGAAGCATTAAACTTTCTTGAATTTTTGTTTCTTTTTGTTCAAGCAAAAAGAAAGGAAAGAAAAATGAAGATTCAATGATTTTAAAAAAGGTAAAATATCTGCTAAAAGAGAATAACTAAAAATATCTCTGTTTGAATTAAGGGTAGAAGTTTTATTTTTATAAACTACAATTAATACTATGGAAAAACCTCAATATATTTTATCCCTCGATCAGGGAACAACCAGTTCAAGAGCAATTTTATTCAATGAAAAAGCCGAAATAGTAGCAGTAGCCCAAAAGGAATTTGAACAGTTTTTTCCCCAATCAGGCTGGGTGGAACATGATGCCAATGAAATTTGGACTTCGCAAGCCTCGGTTGCCACAGAGGCCATTACTAAGGCCAATATTACGCCTACTCAAATTGCTGGCATAGGGATTACCAATCAAAGAGAAACCACCATAGTTTGGGATAGAAATACCGGAAAGCCTATTCATAAAGCTATTGTTTGGCAAGATAGAAGGACAGCCAACTACTGTAATGAATTAAAAAAGAAGGGCTTATCTGAAAAAATAAATGATAAAACAGGCTTAATTATAGATGCCTATTTTTCTGCCACTAAAATTAAATGGATTTTAGACAATGTTGAAGGAGCGAGGGTTAAAGCCGAAAAAGGAGAATTATGTTTTGGAACGGTTGATAGTTGGTTGGTTTACAAATTGACTAGCGGAAAAGAGCATTTCACCGATATCACCAATGCCAGTCGAACGATGATTTTCAATATCCATGAGAAAAAGTGGGATAAAGAATTGCTGGACTTATTTGAGATTCCCGAATCCATTTTGCCTGCAGTAAAGTCAAGCAGTGAAGTTTACTGCACAACCGCAGGCGATTTGTTTTCCCATAAAATTCCAATAGCGGGTATTGCAGGTGACCAACAAGCGGCACTTTTCGGACAACTTTGCTCTGAAAAAGGGATGGCTAAAACTACTTATGGTACGGGTTGCTTTTTGGTCATGAATACTGGAGATGAACCCGTAAAATCCAAAAATAAATTATTGACTACCGTGGCTTGGCAAATAGGAGATAAGGTGCAATATGCTTTGGAGGGCAGTGTATTTATAGGCGGGGCCGCTATTCAATGGTTGAGAGATGGCTTAGAGCTTTTCCGAAAGGCTAGCGAATCAGAAGCATTGGCTACTTCCTTGAAAGATAATGAAGGAGTGTATTTTGTTCCTGCTTTAACTGGATTGGGTGCACCCCACTGGAATCAGGATGCAAGAGGTACATTTTTTGGAATTACCCGAGGAACTACAAAAGCACACATGGCGCGGGCAGCCTTGGAAGCTATTGCCTATCAAGTAAATGATGTGTTGGCAGCCATGGAAAAAGATGCTGGCCATAAAACTCAAGAAATGAGAGTGGACGGAGGAGCTTCAGAAAATAATTTCCTTATGCAATTTCAATCCGATTTGGTGGATTGTACAATTACCAGACCAAAAATCACAGAAACTACTGCGCTTGGTGCTGCTTTTTTAGCCGGATTAGCAGTGGGATACTGGAAAGATATGGATGCCTTGCAATCACTTTGGGAAGCCGAACAATCCTATAATCCTGAAATGGATAAAGAAGAAGTTAAAAAATTATTGCATTTTTGGCATAAGGCGGTGAACCGCAGTCAGGATTGGTTAGAATCATAAAAACAGATGAACTATTTTGTAGCAGAATTTCTAGGCACTTTTTTATTAATATTAATAGGTTCGGGAGTAGTAGCCAATGTGGTTTTACCCAAAACAAAGGGTGCGGGCTCTGGTTGGATGGTCATTACAACAGCCTGGGCATTTGGTGTTTTTATTGGCGTTGTGGTAGCAGGGCCTTACAGTGGAGCCCACATTAACCCCGCTGTTAGTTTGGCTTTAGCTATTACTGGAGATTTTTCATGGGATCTTTTATGGATTTATATTCCTGCGCAAATATTGGGAGCTGCATTCGGTTCTTTTTGTGCATGGTTGATTTACCAAAGACATTTTGAAGCAACGGATGATAAAGGCTTGTTATTTGCTCCTTTTGCCACAGCTCCTGCCATTCGAGATGTAAAGACTAATTTTATCTCTGAATTTATTGGAACATTTGTTTTAATCATTGTCATATTATTTTCTACTCCCCCTCAATTGATGGATAACCAAAATACGCCCATCGGCTTAGGTGACCTGGGAGCCTTACCTGTTGCTATTTTAGTATGGGTAATAGGCTTAGCATTAGGAGGAACCACAGGATATGCCATTAATCCTGCAAGGGATTTGGGGCCGCGAATCATGCACCAAATTTTACCGATTACAGGGAAGGGGGGCAGTGATTGGGCTTATAGCTGGATTCCTATTATTGGTCCCTTTACAGGTGCTGCTTTTGCTGCATTTATTTACATAATTTTAAAATAGATCCTCTCTAATGGACAAGAAAATCTCACATTTCAAAACTTCAGATAATTTATCATTAGAAGTTCAAAAATATATTCAAGCTGATAATCCAGATAAAATTATCTTGATAGTTCATGGTCATGGCGAACATGCCGGAAGATTCGAAGAGGTAGCAGAATACTTTAATAATAAAGATATTTCTGTCATGGCTTTAACATTAAGAGGCCATGGAAATTCGGAAGGTAAAAAAGGCCATGCCCCTAGTATGAATCAACTATTGACCGATATTGAATATTTTATCCGTTTTGTAAGAGTTGATTTTTTGAATGCTGATTTATACCTCTATGGTCATAGTATGGGCGGGAATTTAGTCTTGAATTATTTGGCAAAAGATCAATCCAATGAAATTAAAGCAGGAATAGCTACTTCACCTTGGATAAAACTGGCTTTTGAGCCACCAAATTGGAAAGTAAATCTAGGAAAATGGGTAGCAGATATATTTCCTGGGCTTATACAATCCACAGGATTAAAAGCTGAGGATATTTCAAGCTTAAAAGAGGAGGTCCAAAAATATAATGATGATCCGCTTGTTCACAGTAAAATTTCTGCGAAACTCTTTACTTCTATTATGAAAGGAGGGGATTACCTCATTCATAATATCCATAAATTTAAGCACCCAATATTTTTAGCGCATGGGCAAAAGGATAAAATAATTTCTCATGATGCCACAGCAGCCTTCGCCAAAGATAGTAGGTTATTTACCTTCAAAAGTTACCCGGATTCCAAACACGAAATACACCATGATGTGGATTTTGAGAATTTAATGACAGCTATTATGGATTGGATGAATAAATAAAGAAGATATGGAAAACTCAAATTCTCCCAAAAATATTATTCCAATGAGAAAAATTACTTAACCTCAAAAGCTTTCGAATAAGGACTTACAGACCTGAGTTCGACTTTAACTTCCTATAAAATATCTTAAAAGTGTCATTTCGGTCCTTATAGCTCAGGATTGTATTATCAAAAAAGGAAAATTATCCAAAATCTTACTATAACATATCCTGCAATACGGGAACGGTGCTTCTCTTAAAAATCAGTTAACAGATAAGCTAATGTAACTTATAAATATAATTGGGCATAAATTCTTTTTAACTCAGGGTCATAATGGCTTATGAGTCATTGTCTAATGCAGATTTATAAGTGTCCAAAGCTCTTTGCCTTGCTACTTTATGATCTACCATGGGTTTTGGATAATCTGATGAATTTACTTCTGGTATCCATTTTTTAATATAAGCCTGATTTTTATCAAATTTATCTGTTTGGCTGTAGGGGTTAAAAATTCGGAAATAAGGTTGAGCATCAGTTCCAGTTCCAGCAGCCCATTGCCAACCACCATTATTCGAGGCCAATTCATAGTCTAATAGTTTTTCGGCAAAATATGCTTCTCCCCATCGCCAATCAATCAATAAATGTTTGGTTAAAAAACTGGCGGTTATCATTCTCACCCTATTGTGCATATAGCCTGTTTTATTGAGCTCTCTCATTCCAGCATCTACAATCGGATAACCCGTTTTTCCATCACACCATTTTTTAAAATCTTCTTTGCTATTTCTCCAAGGAACGGCATCATATTTTGCTTTAAATGCTTTATTGACAACATGAGGAAAATTGGATAAAATCATACTGTAGAAATCCCGCCAGATTAATTCATTGAGCCAAGTATCATTGAGTTTTTGGGCATGGGCAACTGCTTCACGAATGCTAATAGTGCCAAACCTCAAATGAATCCCTAATCTGCTGGTTCCGTTTTTTGCTGGGAAATCACGATCTTGGTCATATTTTTTAATTGTATTTTGGTCAAATTCCTTTTTAGGGATAGGTACCTCGGATTTTCGAAAACCAATATCCTCAAGACTGGGTAATGAGGGATTAAATTGATGGAATTTCTCTTTCTTTAAAATAATTTTGTAAGGATGAATATGTCCTGATTCCAGTTTTTCGAGCCATTTATTTTTGAATGGAGTAAATACTTTATATGGTTGATTATCACCCGTTAAAATCTCATCTTTTTCAAAAATGACTTGATCTTTGAAATCGTAAAAGCCAATGCCTTTGTTTTGTAAAATATTATCAATTTTTTGATCTCTTTCTAAAGCATAAGGTTCATAATCTCGATTGGTAAATACAGATACAATATCATATTCTTCCATTAAAGATTTATAGACTTCTTCAGGTTTGCCATGTTTAATCAAAATACCTGAACCAATCTTATTGAGTTGCTGATTAATATCGGTCAGTTGGTCATGAATAAAATTCACCCTTGCATCTGATTTATCTTTAAGGTCATCTAAAATTTCTGTATCAAAAATAAATAATGGAAGAACCGCTTGGTCTTCCTGAAGGGCATAGTATAATGCGGTGTTATCATAAAGTCTTAAATCTCTTCTGAACCAGAATATTGATATTTTATCCACAGCAGTTTTGTTTTTTTTATGGGTAACCAATCAATTTGTGATTAGTTTTTAATTACTTTGAATTTTCATCTTCCTCCCTTCTAACAGCATCAGAATTGATATCCTTTTGGGGTTCATTTTCTTGTTTTTCTTCTTCTTTATTCTCTTTTTTCTTGCTTTGGAATATTTCTTTTAGTTGATCGAAACTGGTAACATGCACCAAACTGACTCCAGTACTTGTTGAGGCAGTATTATTGATTCTATCGAATGTATTGAAGTTGGTTCTGTTATAAATTTTAGCTCTCAATTTTCCATCTGGTGTCAATAAATATTCTACAGACCAATCCCCTAAAATCCCTAAGATTTCTTGATTTACATCATCGGTTTCTCCTTGGGTAAAGCCACCATCACGGGTTATTCTTAATCTACCTCCCAAAAAGCTGTAGGATAATCTTAATTGAAAAGTATTGAATTGGTCTTCATCGAATGATCCTAGATCCACATCAATTTCAAGGTTTTCGTCAATTTGCGTTACCCAATAGCTTAATTGATTGGATAGAAACTCACTTACTGAATTGCCCACGGAACCACTTACAGCGAAAGAAGCACGAGGAGATAGTCTTCTTAGAATAATCAAGCTAAATACCTGACGTTTTAATTCTTGTTCATCTGCATCCAATTCTGCTTCAAAAGCAGTCACGCTTGTTCTTAGTGGGAAACTAACTCCTGATTCGGTATAAATCTGATCGGGATAATTCATGAAATTAATATCAAAATCAACTTCTGGTTGCATCAAATCTCCCTTTAAATCCAGTAATACTTTAGCAGGATATCTTCTTTTTAATTCTGGGGCATTGGCAAGTGTTGAATCTTGTCCTACATCTATGATGGGTAATAATGATACATTTTGTTCATAGACTGCCTGTATATCTAGGTTTGCACCATAAGGGTCACCGTCCCAAGTGATTTGGCTTCCAGCTTGAATACTAAATTCTTTATTGATGATATTATAAAGCGTGAAATTATATCCTCCTTCTGTAAGTGTATAATCTCCAATCATGGAAAAAGCACCGTTGGTGTCTATGTTCATACTTAGCTTTCCATTCCCTCTTCCCCTAATGATATCTCCCGATTTGATATCAAATATTATTTCGGCATAAGCATCAGGAGTAAGTTCTAAGTCAAAATTCATGGTTACTCCTTTTATATCAACACCTTTCACTTTATTTACACTAATTGCTTTATTATTGGCAGTATCCTTAATATTAATAAAATGAATATATTCTTCTCGTTCAATTGAAGAAGTGCTTTCAACTGGTATAAAAATACGAGTACCTTTTTCTGATTTAGCCTGAGCATCTATAGTTAAATTCCCAACACTTCCTGTAAATGATACATTTCCGCTAACAAATGCGGTTCCATAATACAATTCATTATCTTTTGAAGAAGTATTGAGTACTTTAAATTCATTCATGCTACCATATAAATCTAATCTTAAATCTGTAAATCCATCATGTAATAAGTCGCCATTGAGATATCCTTCATTTCCTTGATCATCAATCAATTGCATATTGTTAAAAGTAACTTTTTCTTGATTGAATTTTATGTTTCCAGTATAGTCATAATAGGTATTTAGGTAGTTTACTTTTATTCCACCTCTTGAAATTTTCCCAGTTCCGTTTACCACAGGTCTTTTTAGATTTCCCGTGATTAGAAATTCTCCATCCACTTCACCTTTCATTTCTGAAAAAATATCGTTAATAAAAGGCTCTACTATAACCAAACTCGTTTTCCGTAAGCTGGCATTTAAATTCAATGAATTTTCTTCTGATGCTGGTGTATAACTTCCATCTAACTTTATGATATCTTGATTTTTTCGGTTCACGATGTAATCCATCATTAACTTCCTTTCATTTGGTTCCCAATTAGAATATCCGTTTATATTTCCAATAAGAAACTCATCAAGATAAAATTCATAGATGCTCAATTCAGTACTCAATATGAATTTATTATCAAAATTTTGAATCCTAACAAAACCATTAATAGTACCTTTAAAATTATGTTGTTCTACCAACTCATTAATATTTTGGATATTGAAACTATCGATTTCAATTAACAAAGTCTTGGTAGAGTCCTGTGAAATTTCCCCGTTGGCAATTATTTGCTCGTCTTCAGCAAAAATCCCAAAATTTTTAAATTCATAAGTTTGATGACTGATTCTTAAATTATTGTTATTAACAAAATTCCAATTTTTTGATAAAAACTTAATGTCTGATTTTTCAATGCTAAGACTTAAGCTATCATCCAAAAATTTTAAATTACCACTTATATTTACATGGTTGTCACTGTCAAGCTGATTTATTAATGTAGTGAAATTCACCTCCCGACCTGTCCAATAGAGTTCTAATTGCAGGTTTTCACTTTGAAGATTATTGTTTAGTATTTGTTTATCAGAATTAATAAAGCCTATTCCCAAAACATCTTGGCTCAAATGATATTTGCTAAAATTTAGGTCTATTTTATTTTTTGAGAACTCATAATTATCATAGCTAATGGAGTCAAAAACAGATTCAATATAAATATTGCTGTTTTTACCATTTTGGTACTGACCACTTATGGTTGCACCTTCTTTCACGTATAATTTAGGAATGAATAAACTGATTAGCGGATTAATTTCCTTTATTTTAAAATTAAAATCAACGGTATAGTCATTTAAATTAGCGGATGAATCAATATTTCCATAATAATTTTCTATTTTGTTTTTATCATTTTCAATATTGAGTTGGTATTCCTTTACAGTTCTAAATAAATCTTTTTGAAGTTGAGTGAACACATAATCCCCATCAATAGATGCTCTAAATAAATCGGAATTAACACTAAGTTTTCTAAAGTTATTTTTCTTGGAAGTGTTAACGATTAATGAATCCAATTGTAAGGAATTGCCTTGATAAGCGGCATAAATTTTTTGCAAAGAAGTATTACCCTCAATACTATCCAGCACAATGCCTTTTCCGTTCAAACTTCCTTTAGCAGTTAAAATAAAGTCCTCTTTTGTAATATTCAAATCTTTAAAATTGATGGTATCTAAATCAGCCTCAACATTAATCAAGTTTTTATTATTTCTAAGGTCAATGGAACCATCCATCTGAAATTTCAATAAAGGGTCATTAATTTTCAGTTTACCATTAAAAAATTCCGAAGCCAATTCTGCATTGGTTGTAATATTTTGATATTCATATCCATTGATACCAAGAAGACTAATATTGGCGTTAAGATTTAATTTTGCATTTTCCAGCGTAAATCCACTCCCTTGAATATTTCCGGTCATTTGCACTTTTTGGAAAATAGAATCTGCATCTAAGAATTTTCCCAGATCAAAATTATAAGTTGAGAGACTTCCTTTATAAGTAGAGGATCTAGAATTTTCAGTAATTTTCAGGTTTAAATCAGACTCAACCCTGCCAAGTGGTGAGGTAAATACTCCATCGGCCACAAAATCAGTTGGAAACCCAATAAAACTACCTGTAAAGGTGGTGATGCCAAATTTTTGAATTCTTTCAAAAGCAATACTGTCATTAACGTATTGCTTTAGGTCGGATGGTAATAATGATGAATTGGTTAAATTTAAATCTATAAATGACTCTTGGAAATTAGGTAGCCCGTCAATTTTGATATCCCCAGTAATGAAACTTGAGAGGCCAAATTTTAAATTTAAATCATTAGCTTTGAAACGTTTCACTTTTCCGTTGAATTTACCGGTTACATTTATTTTATCTTCATATTTCTTAACATAGGGAGCAAAGAGAGCCAGGTCTTCAGTATATATAATTGAATTTTTGAAATTAGCATTGATATACACTGAATCAATGATATAAGAGAGGTCGCTAATGCTATTATAGTTAAAGACAATTGAATCTGATATAATGCTTTTATTGACTTCTAAATTTAAGTCCGTTAAGGAAAGTCTGCTTTGTGAAATTTCAAAAATTGATTTCAGTTTATGAATCTGCATATTGGAAACAGAATCAACAGCCGAAAGCTGTTGAACTTGCATTTGTGTTGTATCTGCCCGACTCGAAAAATTCTCTAAATCTGCACTCAAATCATGTAAAACAAACTGATTGTAATTGAATCCTTCTTTTATGCTGTCAGTATCTAAATTAGCAACCCCTAAAATGATATCGGAAAGGGAAGCTTTTCTTATTAATAAATTCTTGGCTGTTCGAATCGTACTGTCAGCACTTGGAGCCGATAAATTCCTGATAGCTTCTACAAAATAGTCAATATTAAAATAATCATCACCTTTATTCCTAATCAGCATCACCCTTCCCTCCTGCAGTTTTAGGTTGTCTAATAGTACACTTTCATCATTAATGAGTTGTTTTACATCATAATCTATCCATAAAGATTTAATATCAATAAAAGTACTGCTATCCTTATTTTGTACATAAAGTCCTGATAAAGTGATTTGGTCAAACCATTCTATATTGATTTTCTCAATGGTGATATTGAATCCTAATTTTTTGCTTAAATATTCACTGCCATATTGTGCAACTTTGGTTTGTACCGTTGAGGATTGCATGGCCAAAACGATAACACTTAATGAAAAAAATAGAATAAGGAACACCCATAATATTGCTTTTGCAATACCTTTTTTAATACCTTGCGTTATATTTTGCTCTTCTTTCAAATTTTATGGATATCAATATTTTAGCCATCGAGTCTTCTTGTGATGAAACTTCAGCAGCAATTGTTCAAAACGGGAAAGTACTCAATAATATTATCGCTACTCAGTCGGTTCACGAAAAATACGGAGGTGTAGTTCCCGAATTGGCTTCCCGTGCGCACCAACAACATATTGTACCTGTAGTAGAACAAGCACTTTCCGATGCAAATATAAGCAAGAAGGATTTAAAAGCAGTAGCTTTTACCCAAGGACCGGGACTTTTGGGAGCACTTTTAGTAGGAAGCAGTTTTGCAAAATCTTTAGCCTCAGCTTTAAAAATTCCTTTAATAGGCGTTAATCATATGCAAGCTCATATTTTGGCTCATTTTATTGAGGAGCCAAAGCCTAATTTTCCCTTTCTTTGCTTAACTGTAAGTGGCGGACATACTCAAATAGTAAAAGTAAATGACTATTTGGATATGGAAATTTTGGGTGAAACTAAAGATGATGCTGTAGGGGAAGCATTTGATAAAATAGCAAAAATAATAGGCTTGCCTTATCCAGGCGGCCCCATGATTGATCAATATGCTAAAAATGGGAATCATGACGCTTTTCAATTCCCTGAAACTGAAATGCCAGGCTTTAATTATTCTTTTAGTGGAATAAAAACTGCCGTATTATATTTCCTGCAGAATAATACTCAAAAGGATGCTAATTTTGTCAAGGATCATTTAGATGATATTTGCGCCAGCGTGCAACATCGACTGATTATGACTTTAATGCAAAAATTAAAAAAAGCCTCAAAACATACTGGGATTAAGGAAATAGCCATAGCTGGAGGTGTTTCAGCAAATTCATATTTAAGGAAAATATTAGCGGAGACGGGAGGGGAGCTTGAATGGAATACATATATTCCTAAATTTGAATATTGTACGGACAATGCCGGCATGATCGCAATAACTGCGCATTTTAAATATAAAAAGCAAGATTTTTTAGGTATGGATGCAGCGCCAATTCCAAGAATGAAATTTTCAGCTAAGAAAAATAGTGAATGAAGGATGTTTTTAAAAATGGTGATAGAAAAAGTCATTTCTTTAAAGTAAAACCCAAAGATGTGGCACATTTTGAGCAACAAGCCGTTCACGATGTATGTGCCACTTTTACTTTGGCCAGAGAACTTGAATGGGCAACACGTTTATTTGTTCTGGAAATGTTGGAAGATGGAGAAGAAGGAATTGGAACCCATTTAAATATCCAGCATTTATCCCCTGCAATTTTGGGGGAAACAGTTGAAATTGAAGCTGTTTATGTCGGGATTAAAGAGCGGGAAATCATTTGTGAATATGTAGCTAAAGTTGAAAAAAGATTAATAGCCAAGGGCACAACGGGTCAAAAAATCCTACAAAAGGAAAAATTGACCAAGATTTTTGAACAATTATCAAAATAAAGTATTAAATTTTGTTAGAATTGTGAAATATGAGTGATAAAAAGGAGTTTAGTACTTCAGTAACAGTAAAAAATAAAAAAGCTCGTTTTGAATATGAATGGTTGGATACCTATCAAACAGGTATTGTTTTGCAAGGAACAGAGATTAAAGCTATTCGGTTACATAAAGTTAACTTGCAGGAAGCCTATTGTTATGTCCACCGTGGAGAAGTTTTTGTGAAAGGACTGCATATTGGGCAATACGAATTGGGCACACATTACAATCATGAAGAAAAGCGTGAAAGAAAGTTACTTTTGAAGAAACAAGAGATTGCAAAAATTAAAAAGCGTATGGAAGAAAAAGGCTTAACCCTTATTCCTACTAAGCTTTTTATCAATAATAGAGGTTTGGCAAAATTAGAAGTTGCATTGGCTAAAGGTAAAAAGTTACATGATAAGCGAGACAGTATTAAAGAAAAGGATATGAAGCGTGAACTGTCAAAAATGAAATTTTAATCCATGATATCAATAGGGGAAAAAGGTATTAGTAGATTGAGTGTAATTCCGGTTCGTGCCGAAGCATCCGATGCATCGGAAATGATTACCCAATTATTGTTTGGAGATCACTATACAGTTTTGGAAGTATCAAAAGATTCGAAATGGGTTAAAATTAAAATCTATTTTGACGGATATGAAGGTTGGATTGATGCTAAACAATATCATTTTATCACAAATGAATATTTTGATCAGATCAATAATTCAGATTATAAAATCTGTACTGATTTAACAGCTTCAATTTTATATCATAAGAATTTATTACCAGTGACTATGGGTGCTATTATCCCTATTTCCACTAATGAACTTTTTGCTATTGAGGAGCATCTAGGCTTTAATGGTGAAGCAAAGTCATTGAGTGCTAGAAGGGATTTTGAATTTTTGAAGACTATAGCGAGAAAGTATCTGAACGCTCCTTATCTATGGGGAGGAAAATCCCCTTTTGGAATAGATTGTTCAGGTTTCACCCAAATAGTATTTAAAATATGCGGATACAATTTAAAGAGAGATTCTTCCCAGCAAGTGGAACAGGGGAAAACTATAGATAAATTAGAAAATGCACTTCCTGGTGACCTGGCTTTTTTCAGAAACGAGCATAAAAAGGTAACCCATGTTGGAATTTTGCTTGAAAATCAGGAGATTATTCATGCTTCTGGTAAAGTAAAAATTGATTTTTTAGATGAAAATGGTATCTTCAATGCTGAACAAAAAGGTTACACACATTATTTGACAGATATAAAAAGGGTTTTAGCATGAAAAACTAAGCTGATTTTTCATGCTTGATTAAAATTTGAAAAGCATGAAAATTGGTTCTACACGCGCATTAGTTTTAAATCAGGATTACAGTCCTATCACTGTTTGCAATATCCCAAAAGCCTTTTTGCTTTTGTATTTACAAAAGGCAGAATTGATAGAAAGTGATGAATCACGCAGACTCCGATCTATTGATCGTTCATTTCCTTTTCCATCTGTCATTAGACTTACAAATTATGTCAACATGCCCTACAAAGGCGTGATGCTTACCCGTCAAAATATTTTCAAAAGAGATGGTCATGAATGTCAATATTGTGGTACCTCAAAGGATTTGACATTAGATCATCTAATTCCTCGTTCAAAAGGAGGTAAGTCTAAATGGACTAACTTGGTTACTGCCTGTAAGCGATGTAATGCAAGAAAAGGAAATAACACACCAGAGGAAAGTGATTTAAAGCTTAAGCGTCCTCCATTCAAGCCTAGTTATGTAATGTTTATTAGAGATTTTTCCGGACAAATAGACGAGAAATGGATGCCTTTTTTGAAAACCAAGCAGATGAGTGCATAAAAAAACCGCTCTGTTTTACAGAACGGTTTTTCCGTGAATAGTTGGTTTAGGTTACTATATTATCTCAAAAATAATAATTCTCTGTATTTTGGCAATGGCCATAATTCATCATCAACATATAATTCTAATTTATCAGCAGCATATCTGATTTTGTCAAAGTAAGTCTCTTTTACTTCATCACAATATTTTGCTGCTCTTAAAGTAGTATCCTCAATTTTATTGAGCTCTTTACGCTTTTCAATCATTTCATGCACCATACTTCTCAAATCTTTGGTATATCCGGAGATCAATTCAATATTTTTCAAGATTTCAGAATTATCCAATTTCAATGCACTTAAATTCTTGGCATTCTGCGCTAAAGTGTTTTGATATTTTACGGCAGTAGGAATGATTTGATTTAATGCAATATCTCCCATCAAACGTGACTCAATTTGAATTTTCATTATATAATTCTCCAAATAGATTTCATTACGAGCCTCCAATTCCTCTGGAGTCATCACATTGTGCTTAGCAAAAAGCTTTTTGGATTTTTCTGATACAAATGATTCCAAAGCTCTAGGGGTATTTTTCACATTCGGCAAGCCTCTTTTCTCAGCTTCTTTTTCCCAATCTGCTGAATATCCATCTCCCTCGAATCTTACTTTTTTAGAGTCTTTTATATATTTTCTTAATATGTTGACAATAGCAATTTTCTTGTCGGTTCCTTTTTGCATTTCAGCTTTCACTTCCTTGTGGAACTCATTTAATTGTTCGGCCATAATCAAATTCAAAATTGACATTGGCTGTGCCACATTTTGATCTGAACCTACTGCCCGGAACTCAAATTTATTACCCGTAAATGCAAAAGGAGAGGTCCTGTTCCTATCGGTATTGTCCAAAATGATTTGAGGAATTTTATCTATGCCCAGTTTCATGTACATATTATCCCCTTTATCTATCTTGATATTACCTTTTTCCTCTAATTCATCTAGTACGGCTGTTAACTGCGAACCAATAAAAACTGACATCACAGCAGGAGGTGCTTCATTTGCCCCCAATCTATGGTCATTACTAGCGGAAGCAATGGAGGCTCTTAATAAATCACCATTTTCTGCAACAGCTTTAATGGTATTTACCAAGAAAACCAAAAATAAAAGATTTTCTCTTGCACTATTGCTTGGCTGGAATAAGTTAACTCCAGTATTGGTAATCAATGACCAGTTATTGTGTTTTCCACTTCCGTTTAATCCCGCAAATGGTTTTTCATGGAAAAGTACTTCCAGATCATGTCTGGCGGCCACTCTTCTCATTACATCCATCATCAAACTGTTGTGGTCAGTGGCCACGTTGATGTCCTCAAATAATGGTGCTGCCTCAAATTGGCTTGGTGCCACTTCATTATGTCGAGTTGAAATCGGAATGCCTAGTTTTAAACATTCAATTTCAAAATCTTTCATATAATTATAAATCCTGCTTGGGATAGACCCAAAATAATGATCATCCAATTGTTGACCCCTAGCTGGATTATGACCAAATAAAGTTCTTCCAGACATTAATAAATCAGGTCTTGCATTAAAGAGTGCTTTATCCACCACAAAGTATTCTTGTTCACAACCCAAGGAAGCATTTACTCTGTTTACATTTCTGTCAAATAATTGCACTACTTTGGTTGCTGCTTGATCAACAGCTTCAACTGCTTTAAGCAATGGGGCTTTATGATCTAAAGCCTCTCCTGTATAAGCTACAAAAATGGTAGGGATACAAAGCGTTCTTCCAAAAATGAACATAGGGGAAGAAGGATCCCAAGCCGTATAACCTCTAGCTTCAAAAGTAGTTCTCAATCCTCCATTAGGGAATGAAGATGCATCTGGTTCTTGTTGAACCAGCATGGAGCCAGCGAAAACTTCAATACCTTTTTGAGCATTGAAAAATGAATCGTGCTTTTCTGCAGTTGAACCTGTTAATGGTTGGAACCAGTGTGTGTAATGGGTCACACCTTTAGTGATTGCCCAAGCTTTTACTGCAGAAGCAATTTGATCTGCAGTTTCCATATCTATTTTTTTGCCTTTGTCTATGGCATTACTTACTTTTTTGAAAACATCAGGAGCCAATGAAGCTTTCATTTGGTCCAATGTGAATACATCCTTTGCAAAATAATCAGAAATTTTGTTGGATGGTGCCTCGATTCTGTCCGTTGTTCTTTTTGAAACGATATCGAGTGCATTAAATCTTAAATGAGCCATTTTTATGATTATTGGTTTAAATTCGAACCAAATTTAGGTAAATATTTGTGAAATAAATGGAATTGGGTTTAAAAATTATTTTAAAAACAGTAAAAATTTTAATAATACTTGATTTTGACCCTAAAATTTAAACCATAAACAGTTATTTTGATCTTTTTAGGTGTTTTTTACAGGTATAATCATGAAAATATCTGAAAATATGAGAGTTAGATCTAAAATAAGCATGATCTATTAATTGAAATATTTAAATACTTTATTCCTTCTGCTTATCTTCAAAAAAATTTACATTCAGGAATTTTAACCTTAACTTTGCGGTTCATTTTGCAAAATATCCGGCATGAACAAAAAAGTTGCATTTTATACACTAGGCTGTAAACTGAATTTCTCTGAGACATCCTCTATTTCGAGGATGTTCGAAAACAGAGGTTATGAAAAAGTAGATTTTCAGGATAATCCCGATATATTCATTATCAATACCTGTTCAGTGACGGAAAATGCGGATAAGAAATGCAAAAAGGTAGTAAAAGAGGCCAAAAAAATCAATCCTGATGCTTTTGTAACTATTATTGGTTGTTATGCACAGCTAAAGCCAAAAGAGATTTCTGAAATTAAAGGAGTTGATGCTGTATTAGGTGCAGCAGAGAAATTTCAGTTAATCGACAAATTGGATGGATTCACAAAAAAAGATAAGCCACGAGTTTTGGCTTCTGATATTAAAGAAGCAAAAAGCTTTAACAATGCATTTTCTATTAATGATAGAACCAGGACTTTCCTTAAAGTGCAAGATGGGTGCAATTATCACTGCGCATTCTGTACCATTCCATTGGCAAGAGGAAAAAGCAGAAGTGATACCATTGAGAATATAGTGAAAAGCGCCAAGCAAATTGCAAGTGAAGATGTAAAGGAAATTGTTTTGACAGGCGTTAACACTGGTGATTTTGGTATCCAAGATGGTAAGAGGAAAGAACGTTTTGTTGATTTGGTGAAACAATTGGATGATGTAGAAGGAATTGAAAGATTTAGAATCTCCAGTATTGAACCCAATTTATTAACTAATGAGATTATAGAATTTGTAAGTCAATCCAAAAGATTCGTTCCTCATTTTCATGTACCCCTTCAAAGTGGTAGCAATAAGATTTTGCGAAAAATGAGAAGGCGATATCTGCGTGAGCTTTATGAAGATCGAGTAGCGAAAATTAAGCAATTGATGCCACAATGTTGTATTGGTGTAGATGTTATAGTTGGATTTCCAGGAGAAACAGATGAAGACTTTTTAGAGACTTATCACTTCCTAAAAGAATTGCCAGTATCCTATTTGCATGTGTTCACCTATTCTGAAAGACCCAATACTGATGCAGATGAAATGGACGAAGTAGTTCCGATGAGAGTACGTAATGAGCGTTCTAAAATGCTAAGAAGCTTATCTGAAAAGAAAAAGAGAGCTTTTTATGAAGAAAATGTAGGTAGGGAAGAAGTAGTTTTATTTGAGAAGGATATTCACGATGGCTTGATGGAAGGCTTTACGGATAATTACGTTCGAGTGGTAGCCAAGTACGACCCTATTTTAATTAATGAATTGAAGAAAGTGAAGCTCACTAATTTAACTGCGGAAGGTCTGATGGAAGTGACTGAGGTAGAGACAGAGGTTTTGCAGCATTAGCATTTGAAATTTAAAGATAAACTTTCGGAATTTTAAGAATCTTAATAAGAGTCAAGATTTATATTATAACAACCTAATCCGATTTATTATATTTTTTTTATCCTACCTAAATTATTAACTCACATTTATAAATAATTTTTAGATAAAAAAAAGGCTACCATTATGGTAGCCTTTTAACTTTTCGCTGACTTACGAAAATGTAGCCCGTAGGGGAATCGAACCCCTGTTTCCAGGATGAAAACCTGATATCCTAACCCCTAGATGAACGGGCCATTCCAAAAAATTAACCAGAATAAAAATCCTGATTAAAATTAATTTTCCATTAAATTTAATGACTTAATAACGACTTTATTAAGTACTCTAAAGTAGCCCGTAGGGGAATCGAACCCCTGTTTCCAGGATGAAAACCTGATATCCTAACCCCTAGATGAACGGGCCATTTGTAAATGGAGATGCAAATATAGAAGGCTGTTTTTTAATAACAAACTCCAAGCTTAAAAAAATAGAAAAATAATTTCAGGGCTAAACCTTTAGGCTTCTAATTTGATAATGCTGTCAAGTAAGTTTATATTTACCGCCTCATTTAACTTAACTAAAATAAATTATATCAACATGTCAAACGTAAAAGTTGGAATTAACGGATTCGGGCGAATTGGGAGATTAACTTTCAGAGCCCTGCTGCAAAAAAATAATGTTGAAGTGGTAGGTATCAATGATCTTACAGATACTAAAACTTTGGCTCACTTATTAAAGTACGATTCAGTTCATGGTAAATTTCCAGGGGATGTTTCGCATACAGACAATTCTATCATTGTTAATGGAAAAAGCATTGCTGTTTCAGCTGAAAGAGACCCCGCTAATCTTCGATGGGGAAAAATGGGAGTTGAAATCGTTTTAGAATCTACAGGTTTATTTGTAGATGAAGAAAATGCTGGGAAACACATAAAAGCAGGAGCTAAAAAAGTTGTAATCTCTGCTCCAGCTAAAGGAAACGTTCCTACTGTTGTTTTAGGGGTTAATGATGATGCTATGACAGGTGATGAAACTATCCTCTCAAATGCTTCTTGTACTACTAATTGCTTAGCTCCTATGGCTAAAGTATTAGATGATACATTTGGTATTGAAAAGGGTTATATCACTACTGTTCATGCTTATACAGCCGATCAGAATTTACAAGATGGCCCACATAAGGATTTAAGAAGAGCTAGAGCTGCGGCTTATTCAATCGTACCTACTTCAACTGGTGCTGCAAAGGCTGTTGGATTAGTTCTACCTCACTTACAAGGCAAATTAGATGGAATTGCCATGAGGGTTCCAATTCCTGATGGTTCATTAACTGATTTCACTTTAGAGCTGAAAAAAGAAGCTACCAAAGAAGAAGTGAATGCTGCTATGAAAAAAGCTTCAGAAGGAAGTATGAAAGGTATTTTAGAATATACTGAAGATCCTATCGTTTCAATAGATATAGTAGGGAATACTCACTCCTGTATTTTTGATTCTGCTTTAACTTCAGTTTCAGGTAAATTAGCAAAAGTTGTTGGATGGTATGATAATGAAGCAGGCTATTCTAACAGAGCAGCTGATTTAATTGAAAGAATATCTAAATAAGAATTTTATAACTTATTTATAATTTTTTAGCGATGGCTATCTTTTGATGTATTTCAAGAGATAGCCTTTTTATTTATTCTTCATCCACTTTTTCCTCATTATCAAACCGAAAACAATGGAAAAAAGGATGGCTTTAAATAAGGATTCCAGAATTTGAGAGCTCAAGCTTGTTTCCTCCTTTATTATATACATAAAAAATGAGTCTAATATCCAAAACACTAAAGCGGTGATACCGATTCTTATAAGGAAATCTTTATTCATAACTCCCGAAATATTAATTTCTTAAATACTATTATAATTACTCCAAGGTATCTTCTAATTCCCTCAAGTCCACTGGCACTACTCTAGAAATCCCCAATTCTACCATAGTTACCCCATAAATGACATCCGTGCTGGACATGGTTCTTTTATTATGGGTTACAATAATAAACTGGGATTCTTTAGAAAATTCCCTGATAATGTTATTGAATTTATCAATATTGGCATCATCCAGAGGAGCATCTACTTCATCAAATATACAGAATGGCGCTGGTTTCAATAGATAAATCGCAAAGAGAAGGGAAGTAGCGGTTAGTGTTTTCTCTCCCCCGGATAATTGATTGATGGTCAAAGGACGCTTACCCTTTGGCTTGGCCATGATTTCAATTTTGGATTCTAAGGGGTTGTCAGGGTCTGATAATTGTAAATCACACTCATCTTCATGGGTGAAAAGTGTTCGGAATACTTTTTGGAAATTCTCTTTTATCTTTTCGTATGCTTCTATAAAGTTTGTACGGGCAACTTCATCAATCTCAGTAATGGTGTTGAGCAATGATTCTTTCGCATTGCGTAAATCTTCTCGCTGGGTTAAGATGAAATCATTCCTTTCTTTAATCTCTTCATAAGCTTCCATCGCCATAGGGTTGATAGGCCCAATACGATCCATTCTTTCCTTCAATTTGTTTACTGCATTTCTTAAATCATCAGCTGTTTCATCAGTCTCTACTTCCTCTTCATTAGAATTCATGATTTTATCTAAATCTATATCAAATTCCACTGAAAGCCTTTCTTTCACACTGTTGAGCTCAAGTTTGGTTTCGTTCAAATTATTTTGAATCTGCATCAAAAGCTCATCTACTTGGTCCTTGTTACGCTGAATATTTCTGCTTTCTTTTTCAATCTCATCAATCTGACCTCGGGCAGCGTAATAGTCTTTTTCTACTTCATTAACCCCTACTTCTATTTGCTCTTTTTCCTCATACATAGCCAGTAACTCATCGTCACTTGACTCAGCCGTATCAATCAGGCCTTTTATTGCTTCTTCATTCTCTTTTAACTCATGCTGGTTTTTTTCTAAGCGTTCTTTACTGCTTTCAAATGCAGTTTGTTTATAGCTAATTTCTTGTTCAAGACTATTGACCCTGTTTTGTTGTTGATGGAATTCTATATTTTCCTGATTGAAAGAAGAAGATTTCTGACTCAAAATATCATCCTGAGCACTTAAGTCCTCACTGATGATGGCAAGTCTTTGTTCTATTTCTTGTAGTTTCTCGGATTTCTCCTTGGCATCAGGTTTTATGGCTTCAATTTCCTCTGTCAAAGTTTCTCTTTGTTGCTCTAATCCCTCCCGCTTATTGGCAGCAGAATTAAGCATTTGAGCAAATTGTTCTTGCTTGGTTCTTACAGAAACATATTCAGAATTTACTTCATTGATTTCTGATTGCAATAGTTCAATATTCTCTTTATAGCTATGGTCTTTTAGGTTATCCAAATCATGTTGCCTGCTTTCCAAGCTTTCCTTGATCTGGCTTATTTTTTTATTTAGATCTTTTATCTCAACCTGAAGTTTTTCTAAGTTTTTGGCCCTGCCTATCCTTTTACCCTCAAATAGGCCAACAGAACCACCAGACATACTAAATTTTCTTTTAGTTACTTTTCCGCTTTGTGTGATGAAAATACTGTCTTTATCATCAGGAATTGAGCTATAATCACCTTTTACTACATAAACATTGTCTAGTATGAAACCAATTAATTTTTTGTATTTGGCATCATATTCTACTATTTCAGTTGCGGCAACAGCTTGGTCAAATAGCTTTGAATCAGTAGGTTTGAATTTTTCGAAATTATCTAAAATAAAAAAGTGGGCTTTGCCCTTACTCGCATCACTTAATAAGTTTACTGCTTCAAAAGCTTGAGCCTCTGTTTCCACTATATAATAATTCATGTAAGGCTCTAGGAAATTCTCAATTGTGATGCGGTAATCCTCGGAACATGTCAATACATCAGATAGGAGTGGAGCATTTTTACCCCATTTTGAACTCTTTTTTAAGAATTTAATAGCTTCAGGAAAACCTTCTAAATTATCTACCAAAGACTTTGTCAAGTTGTATTCGTTTTCCTTTGCATCAAGCTTACGAGATGACTGGGTTAATTCTTCCCTGATTAATTCAATGGTATTTTTATGATCTTCTATTTGTTGGTTAAGATGGTCTTCTTTGTTCTTAAGATTTGTTAAGTATTCGTTTTTCTCTTTTAAGATTTTAGACAATTCTTCCAGTTTTGCATCAAACTCCTCCAAACTAGCGGATTGTTCAGTAGTGTCCGTACTGCTTTTCTCTAATTCCTGTTTTACGGAAGAAAGTTGTATTTCCTTTATTTCCAGTGATTTATTTAACTGGTAAACCTCATTTTGTAAATTTTTCTGTTGTTGGTTTAATGTGTTGACTTCCTCTCGAATAGCAGTAGTTTTATTTTTTTGCTCTTCATATTCAGCTTTTAAAACTTCAACTCTTTGCTCGGTTTCAAAGAATATTTTTTCAGCCGAAGTCTTTTCTTGCTCTAGACTTTTGATGCTGAAAGAGGCACGTTCATTACTTTGTTTGTCCTGTTCAATTTGATTTTTGAGGCTATCGCTTTTGTCCTGCAAAAAGCGTAATCTCTCATTCTTGATTTTTTTCTCACTCTCGTATTGCCTTATTTTATTGACATGTTCGTTAAGTGCTTTTTGCCGAGTAGCCAGTAATTTTTCTTTTTGAAGCAATTCGGATTTTCCTTTTTCCAATGAAGCTTCTTGTTCGGCTAATTGTCTGTTGAGGCTTAGTTTTTTATCATTTTCAGCCTCAACTTGTTTGGTTAAATTAAGAAAGACCTCCCTTTTATCAGCTACGGTTTTCTTGGCCAAAAGAATGCTTTTTTCTTTATATTCTCCTTTATATTGGTAATATTTTTCGGCTTGTTTTGCTTGTTTCTCAAGCGATTTTAGGTTTTTTTCAATCTCAAATAATAAATCTTCTACTCTTTCTAAATCAGCATCGGTATCACTCAGTTTTTTTAATGTTTCCTTTTTTCTGATTTTGAATTTACTGATGCCTGCTGCTTCTTCAAACAATCCTCTTCGGGAATTATCCTTATCAGTTAAAATATCATCCACCATTTTCAATTCAATAATGGCATAACTGTTAGAACTAATTCCAGTATCCATGAATAGATTGGTGATGTCTTTTAATCGGCAACTTACGCCATTCAATAAATATTCACTTTCACCGGTTCGGTAATACCTTCTAGTGATGGTAACATTAGAGTATTCGGTTGGGAGTAGATTTTTAGTGTTATTAAAAGTGAGGGATACTTCAGCCAAGTTGCTTTGTTTACGCTTTTTGGTTCCGTTAAAAATAACGTTCTCCATTTTATCAGAGCGTAGCATTCTGGATTTTTGTTCTCCCAAGACCCAACGGATAGCATCGACCACATTAGATTTACCACAACCATTGGGACCTACAATTCCTGTGATTCCTTTATCAAAATTAATGACCATTCGGTCACCAAAGCTTTTAAATCCTTTTATCTCAAGTTTGGTTAGCTGCATATTTATTCCTCAAAAAATCTACGCTCAAAAAAAGCGGATAACAAATTTATAATTTATTTGGAGAAGTGGGTAATCTAATTGAATGTTCTCTTTAAAAAATAAAGAACAACCAAAAAAATCATGTACCTCACTAGGGTAATTTTTTTCGACAAAAGATTTATTTGTAATTATTATTGTAATTCCTCAATTATTTATTGAATTTTTATTATTTATGTATCTGTAATATTATCAAATAAATTATACCAAAACTATGAGTCACCCCAATCTACTCACCTCAACTCGTGAACCACTTGATGTAGAACTTAAATTAAAAGAAGGAAAAATCCCTGAAGATTTATCTGGTTTCGTTTTTATAAATTCCGGTGCGGGAACCGTTAATAGCGGTGGGCTTCCCTATGAAAGGAAACTTCCCAGTGGAGAATTCAATCAGGAATATGGATCACCTGTGATAAATGGTGACGGTTATATGTACCGTTTCGATTTCACTGAATCAGGAAAAGTAAAACTTAAAACACGCTTATTAAAAACTCCCTGCTTTTACGCTGATATTGCTTCGAGTCCTATTTTAAATCCCAATAATCTTTTTACTGATATAGCATTTAAAAATAGGGGTCTTGCAAGAATGTCAATGAAATTAGGTACAAGGAATCAGTTAAATACTGCTATAACCCCCTTTCGAAAACCTGGAGATGAGCAATCTCGCTTATTGGCCACGTTTGATGCCGGCAGGCCTTTTGAATTTGACCCGGAAAGTTTGGATTTGATTACGCCCATAGGAGAAAATAAATTTTGGAGGGCAGGGACTCCTCCATTTTTGAATAATCCATTTCCTATGGTGTTGACCACAGCGCATCCTGTTTACGATCCTGAAACCAAGGAGGTATTCAGTGTGAATTTCACTAAAACGACCAAGAACCTCTTAAGTGCAATTGACCTTTTTCATTTATTTTTCAGCAGTGAGGAAGAGATTGAAAAAAGATTAGAAGAAAGAATCAGTAGATGGGAACAAATTGAAGATAAAGAGCAAGTTGTAAAGGAGGTAAATGATTTCTTTTATGAGGAAGCAACTGAAAAAGAACCAAAATCAATATGGGATAAACTCAGAGGCTGGTACTGGAAATTGATTGGAAGGCATTTTTCCAATGAAGATGCTGTTTATTTGGTGCAATGGACAGGTTCTAAAAATCCTAAATCCTATAAGGTTATCAATGAAAATGGATCTAATATTCAGATTCAACATAATATGCATCAAATTGGCTTTACAAAAGATTATGTACTTCTAGCTGATACTAATTTCAAGTTTACATTAAATGTGATGCTGAATAATCCTTTTCCTAATAATGAAAAAATTGACTCTTTTTTAAGGGAATTACTGGATGGTGCCCAAAATGACTATTCCACTCTTTATATAGTAAACAGAAAAGATTTAGTTCCTGAGGCTAAAGAGGTGAAAGCTCATAAAGTAGTTCTGCCGTTGGAAACAGTTCACTTTTCTGCTAATTATGATAATCCAGAAGGTGTTGTGACTTTACATGCAGCCCACAATTGCAGTGCATGTCCGGCTGAATGGGTTAGGTATTACGATGAATGCAAAGTTTCGGGAGCTCCTATTGATCCTCAAAAAATAGGTATGTTGGCTGTTGGAGAAATGGATATTGGTAAAATCGGCAAGATTGTAATTGACGTAAAAAACAGAGATAATTTAGAGGATCAAACAGTTTTTCTGCATTTGGAAGGAAATCCAGGTCAAAAAGATCCTGGGCCACATACTTGGGGAGTAGGTTTATACACTTATCGCGATATGCTTTCACCTGATCAAAATGTAGGCGAAATAAAGCATATTTTTTGGCAGGCGTATGGTCTAAATGATCAACTACTGACTGATTTTATGTACAAATTATATCAAGATCCCAACAGAAACAGGGTTTATGGTGCAGAGCAGATGCTTGAATTCACAAAAAAAGGAGCCCCTTTTGTTTTAGAAACAGTGAAAACTGATTCGATGAAAGTTACGGATCACTACAGTTTTCCAAAGGGGACTTATATGTGGTCGTTGCAATTTGTACCTTCAAAATCTCAAAATAGTGATATTCCTGTATCTTTGAATGGTTATATTTTGTGTACCGTAATAGGAGAGGAGAATAATAGTAATCAAATAAGTTCTTACTTTTCAGAAATTTGGATATTTGATGCTACTGATTTACATAAAGGCCCTGTAGCAAAGCTAGATCACGATGAATTACAGTTTGCTTTTACCATTCATTCTGTTTGGGTAAAAGATGCTTCCGAGGTTAGTATGCCAGATTATAAAATTGACATAAAACAAGATTATAATGAACAAATTAAACATATAAGACGTAGGTGGTTGCGTAAAAAAGTACAATCATTGATGAAGCATCATGTTTATCCTCATTTTCGATAAATGATTTTTATTTTTACCTTAAGTATGTTAATCTCGCATTAAATTTTTTATTCAAAGTAGATGAAGTTCAATATTACTGAAAGTTTTGGTATCAATTTAAATGAAGCCTGGAAAGAGGAATATAAGAGAGTAGGTCAGATCTATGCAAGATGGGGTGCTCTGTTGGTTATATTTTTATTTCCGCTTAGTACAATACCAGAACTTTCAATCGATAAACCTAATATCAATTTATGGTATTTATTCAGATATGGCCCTTCGGTTATAGTTGGGATTGTTTTTTTACTTCATCAAAAATATAAATTTAGTCATGAGCTTTTATTTGAAATCATAGCATTTTGTTTGTTTACCTCTGCCGCATATATGGTGGATTGCTCGGATTGGATGACTTACTTGATATCAATGGTAACTGTGTTTATTACCAGTGCCGTTCTGGTTATTTTAAGGCCATTTTATTTTGTCATCAATTTCATTGTTGTATTTCTTATTCAAATCTTGGCTCATACCTTTTTCTGTGAAGCAGGAGTACTTGATTACTTCATGATGAAAGGTGTTAATATTTTGATTGTTGTGGGAATAGCGGCTTTCTCAATGGCGGCATTTCGGTATTACATCATGAAAAATAATTTCATGCATAGAGTTGCCTTGCAAGAAGCACATTTTGAATTACAGGAAAGAAATCAGAGTTTGATTAAGGCTCAAAAAGATTTGAGGTTTAAGAGTGATCAAATATCTGAGCAAAATGAGGAATTAAAAATGCAGAAGGAAGAAATTCTTTCTCAGCGGGATGCTATGCAATCTCAGAAGGAGTTTATTGAAAAGCAAAACAGAGATATCATTGGAAGCATTCGATATGCTCAAAGAATTCAATCTGCAATGCTTCCTACCGATGATTATATCAAGCATTTATTGCCGAATTCATTTGTAATGTTCATCCCGAGGGATATTGTATCAGGTGATTTCTATTGGATGGCTGAAATTGACGGGAAAAAAGTGATTGCCGCTATTGATTGTACAGGACATGGAGTTCCAGGGGCTTTTATGTCTTTGGTGGGAGATACCAATATGAATCAAATTGTTTTGCAAGAGAAAATAACCGACCCAGCAGCAATTTTAAATAAACTTCATGAAGGTGTGAATAGTTATTTAAAGCAGTCCCAAACCGATAATCAAGATGGAATGGATGCATCTATTGTGGTAATCGATGAAAAAAATAAGTTGATGAATTTTGCAGGTGCAAAAAATCCATTGGTAATTGTAAATGATAATAAAGAAGTTGAAGTCATAAAAGGCGATAAAATGTCTATTGGGGGAAAAAGAAAAATTGGAATTGAAGGAAACTTCACATCCCATTCAATTGACTATAATCCACTTAATACTTTCTATATATTTTCTGATGGTTTTCAAGATCAATTTGGTGGTCCTAATGATAAGAAATTTATGGTAAGGAGTTTACGTAAACTACTACAAGAGATTGCTGATAAAGAAATGAAGGATCAATTTCATATTCTGAAAAAACGATTCGATGATTGGAAACACGGATACAGCCAAACGGATGATGTGCTATTAATAGG
The DNA here is from genome assembly GCF_051117495.1 of Marivirga sp. NCBI lineage: Bacteria > Pseudomonadati > Bacteroidota > Cytophagia > Cytophagales > Marivirgaceae > Marivirga > Marivirga sp. The sequence continues at coordinate 80,668 of NZ_JBNPEF010000015.1, forward strand.
TTTTAAGCTTCATTAGTTTTTATTTATTTTCTATTTCATGAATATAGTGTGGCTATTATTTATAAAGTTTTTGTAATTTTAATTTATGGAAGACTACAAAATCCTCATATATATTGTCCTATCAATTCTATATTTCTTATTTAAAGGAAGAGGAAAGAAAAAGAAACCTGTTACTCGAAAAAAAGCAGATTCCCAACAAACGGAACAAAGCTCCAATGAAAAGAGAAGACCTAAATCATTCGAGGAATTATTGGCTGAGTTAAGTGGGGAAAGTCAAGAAAAGGAAGAAGCGTCACAGAGATCTTATGGAGATGAAATTCTTACAGAAAGTGAAAAAATCAAACCACTTTCTGATCAAGTTGAGGAAAGACCCATGCATCAATATGTAAGTCAAGAAGATTATGAAAATGCGGATGAAACTTTAAAAGAACTATACAAAAAAGGAGAGAAACTTAAAAGTATAGATGAATTGGTAGATATAGAAGAAGTTTCAACACAAAGCGATAGATTTAAGGAGTTTGAAGCTGAAGAAAGTGAAAATCAATTTGCTAGAGAAATTCGAGAAGGTTTGTCTGATCCGGAAAGTGCTAAGAAAGCAATCGTTTATGCCGAAATACTCAATAGGAAGTATTAATATCTACTTGATATAATTTATACTTTAAAACCTCCCATTCTTCATTTTTGTTTTTTTCTAATTGAGAGTCTAATAAAATTTTTTGACCCTTTTCATAAAATAATCTGGCATTTTGATAAGAAAGCACAACCTTGGCTTTTGATTTTTCAACCACAAATTCATCAATTTTGATGAAAAAATTGTGTTTTAATTCACTCACTTCTTTTTCAGTAATTAATCTTACTGATTTATCACGAATATTGAGTTCCAATGTCTGATTTCCTAATTCAGGAAATTTCATCATCAATACTTCCTGCTTTGAATTGGTGCTGATAAAACGGGGGGAGTATGCAAGGTATTCTTGAAATTCTTCAATGTTAAAAACAGTTTGCAAGACCTCTTCTTGCTTGGATTGTCCATTATTATCCGTGGCATTGATCACAGATAACATAAAAAGTAGGCTTATTAGGTAATTCATATCCTTTATCTAATTATTTAATAAATATAATTAAAAGTTATGAAAAATGAATCTTGAAAATAAGCCTTTTTATAAGGGAAGTACCTTATTGCAAGACTTTAGTTTAATACAAACCTAATTGGGATTACTCTTCTGGAGCGAACTTGCTTTCCGTTTTGTTTACCCGGTATCCAATTGCCTTGATTTTTAAGTAATTCAACAGCTAATTCATCACAGCCAGCCCCGATTCCTTTAACTGGTTGAATATTACTTAAGCTACCATCCTTTTCAATAACAAATTGAATATATACAACTCCTTCAACCCCCATACTGATGGCCTGCTCCGGATATTTGCCCTCCATACCTTTAGATAGATTATCATAGAAATCTTGAATTCCATTTCTAGGCTCAGCTTGCACTTCCACTATGTTAAATATAGTATTTTCGTCAACATTGTTATTTGAAGAAACATCGGATGTTTTAATGTTTTCATTTTTTGGTTTTAGAATAACTTCCTCTTCCGGACTTAAATCACATGAAAATACAAAGCTTATCAATAACAAAAGTAAACCGACAATAAAGGGTTTAACGGTAGTTCTTTTATTGTTTTCTAACATATTGAGTCTATTTAGGATAGTTGGTTTAGCAAAATAACTAACAAAATGAATTTGGCTTTGATTGAGCGTTTGTTGAATTAGCAGCTTGGCATAATTAGTTTTCTCGGAGTCCTGGCAAGCAAATTCATCAGCTAAAAATTCGTGATTTTCAACTATATATTTTTTGATTTTCTTATTTAAAGGGTTTAAAATCAAAATTGAAGACATTATTTCAACCCATATAATATCAAAGAAATGTAAAGTTTTTCTATGTGCTTCTTCATGCTTGATGATGATATTTTTATGCTCATCAGCTTTTAATTTTTCCGGAAGAAGCGTTTTGTTCAAGAAAGTAAATGGTGGGATTTCTTCTTCTACCCAATAGACCTGTTGTTTGTAATCATAGCGTGCAAATCGGTGTAATAACTTAAATTGATGATAACTTTTGATAAACTTGATTAGAAAGATAGAAAGTGATATAAAAACCAGGGCACCATAGACTAATGGCAATACTGTTTCAAGTGTGATAAAATTACTTTCCAATATATGAGAATTACTCATTGCTTTTGACTTAGGTTCATTGGTCAAAAAAGCTTGATTGATAAAAGTGATATTTTTGAAAATTTTAATTTCTAGCAAAGGGGTGATAATACTCACCCCATAAATTGCCAGAAGGTAAAATCGGTTAAAGGTGAAGCTTTTCTCATTTCGTAATGCAAAATGATAGATTCCACCTAAAACCATAAATAACAAATGGGCTTTTAGGATGTAAATTAAGGTATCCATTCTGGATTATTTATTTTTCAGATGATTCAAAACTTCATCTAGTTCTTCCGTACTTAGGTCTTCTTCTTTAGCAAAGAAAGAAGCCATTTTTGCGAATGATCCGTCAAAATAACCGTGAATAAGCTTTTTAATACTGAACTTTCTGTATTCATCCTTTTTTATAAGTGGATAATACAAGTAGCTTTTGCCAGTTTTTTCATGTCCAACTACTCCTTTTCTTTCTAAGATTCGAATAATTGTACTTACAGTATTGTAAGCTGGTTTTGGTGCAGGTAAAGTTTCTAAAACTTCTTTAACATAAGCTTTTTTTAAATCCCATAGCTTATGCATAATTTGTTCCTCTGCTCTTGTTAGTGTTTGCATAATTTTTCCCTATTATTTAATTAATAATGCAATATAAAACTAACCGGTTAGTTTCCAAAGGAAATCTTAAACTTTTAAGGGAATTGTTTTTATTATTATATAAATGGTTAATAATGAATGATTTTGTTCATGAATCAGTCATTTTCATTGCTCACCATATTATAGTTTTTATTTTTTAAAAAGATTAATCTGTCATCTTTCCCAACTTCTTCAGGATATCCGGAAATTATTTGAAGTTTCTTTTCAGATGTAATAATGAAAAGTGGAATAATTGTTTTCCCTTTTTCTTCTAAGAACTCCTCATATTCTGATTCCCCGTAAAATTTTACTTCGGAGATCTCACTATTCTGTCTCAATAAGTGGTTTAAACTTAGATAATCCAATCTTGATTTGAATAGTACATTCTTTGGCAATGGTAGGTTTTCATTTTCAGCCTCTTCTTTACTTACGATTCTATAGGTGTTTTCCATTCCCAATTCATTATCAAACCAGCTTAGGGCAAGTGAGTTAATGCCTGAATTACTAGTGACCGCCATCATTTTACCAATTTGTGAAAGATCAACCTCTTCAAAAATCTCTTCTGAAAGTATATTCCCTTCATAAACAGGAAGATTCAGCTTTCTGGCTTCATTGACATTATGCTTCGCTGTGTCTGCCAACAACACATAAAAACCTTCCTTTTTAAGGAAAAGCGCAAGTTTTTTAGCTATTTCATTTGCCCCAACAAATAATACACCTTGTGGTTCTTTTCTTAAAACGCCCAGCCATTTACCAACATATTTTGCACTGGTTCCTTGTAGAATTACAGTTCCAACAATTACTAAAAATACTAAAGGTAAGAGCAATTCTGCTTCTGTTTTTAGTGCTGCGCTAGTAGTATCTGAACTCAATAAATCTAATGAAAACAATGAAGCAACTGCGGCCGCAACAATACCACGAGGGCCTATCCACGAAATAAAAATTTTCTCCTGCCATCTTAAGTTGGAGCCTATCGAGCTCAGCCACACGCCTACCGGTCGGAGAATAAATATTACTACAGCTAAAACTGCTAGACTTCGTGTACCAAGTTGTTCTATTTGATCAATATTTATTCTACTTGACAACAATATAAATAGAAGGGTAACTAATATTAGACTTATGTCTTCTTTAAAAGAGAGTATTTTCTTGAAATCATCTAATTTCATATTGGCCAAAACAATTCCCATAATGGTGGTGGCCAATAAACCAGCTTCTTTTTGTAATAAGTCAGATATGGAAAAAACTAAAATCACAGTTCCTAAAGTGATAACATTTCTTAAATAATCGGGGATTTTGTTTTTGCTGATGATGTACCAAATTAAAACAGCACCAAACCCACCTATAAAAAAGCCTACTGAGATGGTGGTGAAGAAATCCTTTAACGCCTCAACTGTATAATATTCCCCATTAGATGAACTTTTAATAAATTCATACATTAATACAGCTATTAATGCCCCAAGGGGATCTATCAAAATACCTTCCCATTTAAGGATGGTATTGGTTTTAGCATTTGGCCTTACATTTCTTAAAATAGGGAGAACAACTGTAGGACCTGAAACTATAATCAAGGCACCGAACAAAAGCGCCATTGATAAGCTTAAATCAAGAATGGCAACGGCAGCTATTGTTCCGCCAATAAAGGTAACAATCACTCCCACAATTAATAGATTTCGAACGGTACTCGCAACAGCTCTTACTTCTTTTAAATTTAAGGTTAGCCCTCCCTCAAATAGAATGACTCCAACAGACAGGGATACAAATGAGAATAACAAATCACCTGAAAAAATACTATCTCCATCTATGAGTTTAGTGCCTTCAGGAGTAAAGAAAGTAGAAATAGGACCTACCAATAACCCTATAATAATCAGTGGGAGAATAGCTGGTTGCTTGATTTTCCATGCTAGCCATTGTGCAAATACCCCTAAAACTAATATACTCGCTAATTCTATCATTTGTAAGAATTCTGATTAAATCAATTCTAAAAATAGAGATTAATTGTGGGATTTATAATCTAATTGAAATTTTATTTGATGTTCATTAAATGATTGAAAATGAAAATGAAAATAATATAATTTAAAAGTGCTTTATTATAATAAATAGATTATTTTACTATTTATTATGATGAGATAAATACTTTGTCATAATTATTCGAGAAGTTATGTTTTATACCCTCCAAGGGGAAAATCAATGTGAAAGTACTGCCTATTCTGGTATCACTTTCAAGCTTTATCTTACCATCAAGTATTTCTATTGCTTTTTTGACAATATATAAACCTAACCCATTTCCTGTAGAAGTAGGAGAGGTTCTTTTAAACATATCAAATATTTCAGCTTGTTGCTCATTAGATATCCCGGTTCCGTTGTCTTTTACACTAAGAATAAGTTGATCCTCAAAAGATTCTACATTAATGTTGATTACTTTAGTTTTTGAATGATTAAAGATCAAACTGTTTTCAATTAAATTACTTAAACAAATATTGAGAATTACTGGATAGAATATCATCTCTTTTACGGAAGTGTTAATATTGATGTCATAATTGTTATCAATTCCATCAAAAAATTTATTTTTAACAACTTCATCTACAATTCGGATAATTTCACCTTCTATTTCAATTTTTTGTGGGGATTTCAAATTTTCAAAGTCACCTAAAAAACTGACAGCTTGAAGTTTTTTCACCATTCCATCTAGTTTTTTAACCGTTATATTTACTTTACTGAATAGTTCATTTGCTTCATTAGGTAAATCATAACCTTTAGATATCCCAACTAAACCCATTAAAGTAGTAAGCGGTCCTCTAAAGTCATGAGAGGCTCTGTAGAAAAAGTGATCTAATTCAGAAAGTGCATTTTCCAAAGCAATGGTTCTCTCTTTAACTTTCTTTTCAAGAAACTCATTAAGTTCATTTACATGATCATTGGCTTCTTTCAATTCTTCCGATTGAGCCATGATTTCTTCTTGCTTCTCTTGAATTTCAAAATTTAGATCTCTTAGTTGGTGGTTTGTTTTAGTTCTAATTTTAAGATATCGGAATATGATATAACTGAGAATTAACAATATTACAATGCCTACTATTAATACTATTAAGGTATTTCGCTGAGATGCTATGGTCTTTTGGTTTAGTGCGATAGTTTGTTCGTTATTCTCTTTTTGAAGATTCAGTAATGCCAGCTCTTTTTCTTTATTTTTTAGGTCGTATGTAGTTTCTAGTGTTGCCAATTCTAGTGTTTTATTTTCTTCTGCCAGTTCTTTTTGGATTATCAGTGCTTTTTGTAAATATTCTGACGAAAGTTTATGGTTTTCTTTTTTGGAATATAAATTGGCTTGAGCCTGATATATTTTTAGCAGAAAATATTTTTCACCTAAGTCTATTGCATGTTTTTCACCTAAATCAAAGTAATATTTAGCGGAATCCAGTTTTTGGTATTTCATATAATATTCACCTAAAACCCATTCTCCCTCAATAAGACCTGCATAATTATTTAATTCTAAATCTACTTTGTAGCTTTCTTTATATATTTTAAGCGCTTCCTCATCTTTGCCTATTTTTTCTAAAACAACTGCTTTATTAAATTTTGCCGCAGATAGTCCTTTAGTGTTTTTAGTAATTTTCTGAAAATGAATTGCTGAGTCAAAATACAAAATGGCCGAATCATATTTTTTTAAATCAGTATAAAGTGAACCCAAAGCATTATATTCTCTTCCCAGGTATTTAATATTTTGAATATTTCTGGCGGTTTGTATAGCCTTAAATAGGTAATTCTTTGCCCTATTTTCCAGTTCTAATGAATAAAAGATCCATCCCAACTCGTAATAGGCTATTTGCATTTCGTTCACATTTTTGTTCTCTTCAAAAGTCTCCAAGGCTTTAAAAATATATGTACTTGCTTCATTATACCTTTGCATCCATGACAATAAAGTCCCTTTAGATAGATCAATATTTGCCTTTCCATATTGATAATTTAGACTATCATATATTGATTGAGCTTTAATTAAATATTGTGAACTTTCTTTATAACGACTCACTTCCATTGCATTTTGGGCTAAAAACAGGAAGGTCTCGGCCTTGTCCATCTTGTTATTTATAGTGTCATAATGATGGATCAAGCTTGAGAAAATGGAATCTGATTTTCGATATGAGGCAATATTTTGATAGTATTTTCCTTTTAAGCTTATATACTTACTATAATTTTTAAGGGTGTCTAAGTTAGGTATTAAATCCTCTACCTGCTTTAGTGTTATTAATGATTCTTCTGTTAAACCAATTTTTAATGCCGCTGATAGTTTAACTAGTAATAGGTTAAAATACTCTGGATTGTTTTTAGGATTTGAGATTAGTTCATCTGCAATTATGTCGAATACATCTTTATAATGACCTTTTTTCTCATAAGCGGAGCATAAGTATGAAATGAACCTATATTTATTTGGGTCTTCTTTCTCAACTGATTGTATGGCTTTACGGTAATATTTTATAGCACTATCATATTTTTGATTGGTATAAAATGAAATGCCATATTGGGCATAAACATCAGCTTTTAGACTTTGATTATTTACTGATGCGATTAGTTGATAGGCATTTTTTGCAGCTTGATGAGATTTTTGAATATCATTGTGCCAATTTTCTTTGGCTACAGACACATAATATTGAGCCGAATCTTCCAGCTTTTCTTGACTGTAAACAGTGGGTAAAAAAAAGATGTATATAACTATCCATACCAATAATTTTATGAAGGCAATATTTGAAATGAATTTTTTCAATAGTTTTTATTAGGTAATCAATTTCTAGAATAAAAGTTAAATTTTAACAATATATTAAAATAGTTAACTTTATTTTCGATTTCTTTAATGTTTTATAGGATAATTTAAGAAAATTTAACCTTACATACTTTCAAACTATTTATAATATGGCCAAAAATCCTTGGAAGCTATTAAACTCAAAAATTAAATATGATAACCCCTGGATTAGAGTAGAGGAACATGATGTGATTAATCCTACTGGAGGAAAAGGAATTTACGGTAAAATACATTTTAGGAATATAGCGGTAGGGGTTGTCCCCATAGATGATGATGGAAATACTTGGTTAGTTGGGCAATATAGGTATCCTTTGGATCAATATAGTTGGGAAATCCCAGAAGGCGGTTGTCCGATAGGCGAGCAGGAACTTGAAGCAGCCAAAAGGGAACTGAAGGAAGAAACAGGTTTGAAAGCTGAAAATTGGGAAGAATTATTGCGAATCCATACAAGTAATTCCGTTTCGGATGAAAGGGGAGTGGTTTTTTTAGCTAAAAATTTGACTCAAGGAGAAACAGATTTTGAGGAAACGGAAGATTTGAAAATTAAAAAACTCCCTTTATCTAAAGCTATTCAAATGGTTATGGATGGTGAGATAACGGATAGTATTAGTATGGCCGCATTATTGAAATTGAAGGTATTAATGTTGTGAATTTACAAATATTAAAATATTAGTTTAAAAGCTTTTAAAGTATAAAACCACTACACCATGTTTAGGTAAGAATACCTAAATAATTCATATACTGACTTATTTTAAAATGGTTGAAATTTTCAGGTGAAAATACCTGAGAAATGTGCAAGCATTAATTATTTGGCTTTTGATTATTTACTTGATTAGTTCAATTTAAGCACGGAGAAAATGTATATTTATGTTATGTTATAGCGTTTTTCTATTTCAAATTTTAATAGGTTTAAATCAGACTGCCTTGTCTTTAAATTAGTCTCAATAAAGTCCTTTTTGTTTTGTAATTTTAAATAACCTTTAGATTCCGAGGAATTTGAATCTACAATTATGTTGACTGACAAATTTTTAGTATCCAATTCTTGATAGCCATCTCTAAATAATTTATAATCTGCTATGTAAGATACTTTTTCGGAATTGAGTGTCAGAATTTCTTTCCCATAACCATTCCATAAAACTACTCGAAGAATATAAAATCCAATCCCCCAAAAAATTAAAAAGGTAATTATGATTCCAAATTGAAGTCCTTCCGTATAGTTTATAGATATAAAGATTGCTATAAATGGAATTAGAAATGAAACCACTAAAATCAATGAAAGGATAATTCTTATAATTAAAGGTGATTTATCAACTTTTATTATTAATCTAGAATTATCAATATTAATTTGATTTTGATTCATTTACTAAAATCATTATGTAACAAGCTTTTTCTGAAATTTGACTTAGTCAGAAACTTCCTCAAGTGTTTTAATAAGAACTTTATTCTCTTCCTTCGTGCCCACTGTTATTCTCAAACAATCATCACAAAGTTTAACATTTGACCTATCCCGAACTACTATACCTTTTTCAATCAGTTTTTGATATATGGATTTTGCATCATTGATTTTAACCAAAATGAAATTAGCATCAGTAGGGTAAACTTTTTTCACGCCAGCTATATCTTTTAATTTAAGTTTGAGCGCATCTCTTTCTTCCAAAATTTCTTTCACCTGATGGTCAAATACTTGCTTTTTGGTCAGTGATTCTGCTACCAATTGTTGACTGGGACCACTAATATTATAAGGTGGTTTTACTTTATTTAAAATCTTGATTAAATCTTGATTTGCAAAAGCCATTCCCAATCGGGCGGATGCCAAGCCCCAAGCTTTGCTTAAAGTTTGAAGCACCACCAAATTAGGATATTTTGTAAGCTCGTGTATCCATGATTTTTGAGCAGAAAAATCAATATAAGCCTCATCAATCACTATAATCCCTGTAAAATTCTGTAATAAATGCTGAATATCATCTTTTCTTAAGCTATTGCCTGTCGGATTATTGGGAGAACAGATGAATAGCATTTTGCTTTGTTCATTGGCAATTTTCAAAACTTCTTTTACATCCAACTGAAAATCTTCTCTTAATGGAACTTCTATATTTTCAACATTATGGATAGAGGAAGAAACTTTATACATTCCATAAGTAGGAGGGCAGGTAATTACATTTGATTCACTACCGTTACAGAAAATTCTAAAAAGTAAATCAATAGCCTCATCGCTTCCATTTCCTAAGAATATATTATCAGCAGAAATCCCTTTTATATCAGATAGTTGATTTTTAATTCTTGTTTGGAGAGGATCAGGATAGCGATTCCATTTTTGCTGTTCCTCATCAAATGGATTTTCATTCGCATCCAAAAATACCTTTGCTTCACCTGAAAATTCATCTCTAGCTGAAGAATAGGCTTGCAATTTTAGAATATGGGGAAGCACTAATTCCTTCCAATTTGTTTGATTGCTCATAATATGATTAAGTTTTATTTTGCGCATGAGTATTTTCAATACGGTCAGACGCAACAGTAAAAAAACTTTACTAAAAATCGGTTTCAGGTTTGGAGTTTAACTTCATTATTTATTTTTAAAAAATGCGTCAGACCGTAGAATTTTGATTTACAAAACTCAAACAAATTATTTTTTCTTTAAACTATTCAATCGGACAGTTACTGCATTTTTATGCGCAAATAGAGATTCAGCTTCTGCCATTTCCTCAACATACGGGCCTAAGTTTTGCAAACCTTCTGGTGTGATTTCTTGATAAGTGATATTCTTCACAAAACTATCCAAAGAAACACCGCTATAAGCTCTTGCAGCGCCATTTGTAGGTAAAGTATGATTTGTGCCTGATGCATAATCCCCAGCTGACTCAGGCGTATAATATCCTAAGAATATTGAGCCTGCATTTTCTATTTGATCAGCGATTTCTCTGGCATTTTTAGCTAATAAGATCAAGTGCTCTGGAGCATATAAATTGATTAAATCAATACATTCGGCCTCAGTTTTCAAAATAATTACAGCACTATTTTGCAGGCATCTATCTGCAATTTCCCAGCGAGGCAACTCACTTAATTGATGATAAATTTCTTTTTGTAAAGCATCCAGCATTTCTACAGAGGTAGTTACAAAAATCACTTGACTATCAACTCCATGTTCTGCTTGAGATAGTAAGTCAGCCGCAATAAAAGCAGGTTCTGCATCTTTATCAGCATAAACTAAGACCTCCGATGGCCCTGCAGGCATATCTATTGCCACAGCTTCAAGGCTAGCCAATTGCTTTGCAGCCGTTACATATTGATTTCCAGGACCAAATATTTTATCTACCTTAGGAATACTCTCGGTTCCATAAGCTAAGCCAGCTATTCCTTGAGCCCCTCCCACTTTGAATATTTTAGTGATTCCAGCAACATCAGCTGCATATAAAATAGCTGGGTGAATATTACCTTCTTTATCTGGCGGAGTACATAAGACGATTTCCTTACAGCCTGCAATTTTAGCTGGTATTGCCAACATCAAAACGGTGCTGAAGAGTGGCGCTGTTCCTCCCGGAATGTATAAACCTACTTTAGGAATGGCAACTGATTTTCTTTCGCACAGAACACCTGGTGTGGTTTCAATTCTCAAAGGAGCTGTTTTTTGTGCTTCATGAAATTTGAAAATATTATCATGCGCTATTTTGATGGCATCCTTTAATTTCTCGGATACTTTTGAAGCAGCTGATTTAATTTCATCAGCTGACACCAATAAATTTTCCAATTCAATCCCATCAAATTTTTTGGTGTAGGCTTTCAAAGCACTATCTCCTTTGCTTTGAACCTCATCCATTATGGGTTGCACAGTTTTCCTTATGTCAGAAAGTGATTCTGTCGGTCTTTTTAATATATGTTCCCAGCTTTCTCTTTTGGGATATGTATAATCTTTCATATTTTCTTTTATCAAGTAATTCTCTCAATATATCTGAGCTAAACCTGTCAGGTTTAAAATAATTAAATTCTCTTGAACTAGTCTGTATTTAGAATAATTGCAAGAAAAAACCTGACAGGTTTAATTCGACAGTCGGGTCATTATACAATCATTTTCTCTATTGGTGCTACCAGTATTCCCTGAGCTCCCGCTTCTTTAAGCTTTTCAATTACTTCCCAGAAATCATCTTCTTTTACGACTGAATGTAATGAACTCCAACCTTCCATGGCCAATGGTAAAACGGTAGGACTTTTCATACCGGGTAATAAACCAATGATTTCATCTATAGCATTGTTAGGTGCATTCAATAAAATATATTTGTTGTTTTTACCAGCCTGAACAGACTCCATTCTGAATAATAATTGATTCAAAATATCTTCTTGCTCTTTTGATAAATTATTGTTTGATACCAATACAGCTTCTGATCTCATGATTACATCCGCCTCCTTTAATCCATTGCTCAACAAGGTGCTTCCAGAGCTAACGATATCACAAACAGCATCAGCCAGTCCAATGCTTGGTGCTATTTCAACAGACCCACTGATCTCATGAATTTCTGCATTGATATTATTTTCTTTTAAGAAGTTTCCCAAAATCTTAGGGTAGGAGGTGGCAATGCTTTTACCGTCTAAATCTTTGATGTTTTTGTAATCCCAGTTTCTGTCAACGCCTATTGATAATCTGCATTTAGAAAAGCCTAATTTCTTCACTAATTTAACATCATTATCATATTCAACCAGTACGTTTTCTCCCACTATCCCTAAATCAGCTACTCCATCTTCCACATAACCGGGAATGTCATCATCTCTTAAGAATAAAAATTCAATGGGAAAATTATCGGCAACCGCTTTCAGTTTACCTTTTCCATTGCTGAATTTAATTCCGCATTCTTTAATTAGTTTAAGTGAGTCTTCGCTTAATCGACCCGATTTTTGTATAGCAATTTTTAATGTATTCATCTTTAATTTTTGAGATATAAAAATAGTATTTATATAGAATCTAATAATTAATTTCTCTAAGTTCACTATTTGGCACTAAATAACAAATGGGTCCGATTTTTTCTCGTGTAATTGTCTAATAGGCTCTATTTAACTAAGAGATTTTATAAGGAAATGTTTAACGATTTTCCTTAAATAAATGTAACGTGCAGGCACCTGCTTAGGACGATATGATGAATTTATTCCTCTTAAAAAGAGGAATGATGGAATACATGAACAGCATGAAATGCCGGAGAAGCATTTTGCAAATTTAAGATATGTAATTTTTTTCTGTCCATGAGAAGGCAAATGTAACAAGCTTTTTTTAAAATGCTATTATTTTATATCGATTTATGTAAAAATATTAAACCTTCGAACATGGCTTATTGATTCATAAATTTAAATTTTCTATTTTAGATTTATGAGAAGAATAGATGCATTATTAGAAGAATATGGGGCGAGTCACAAAAATGCCACTAACAAAAAAGTTCATTGGATTTGTGTACCCTTAATATTTTGGAGCGTGGTTGCTTTGCTCTACAGCATCCCCAACGATATGTTGACTTATGCATTTGGGGTTGGTTATTTTAATAATTGGGCAGTAGTGGTTTTAGGTATAGTCCTTATCTATTATATCAGCCTTTCAATCCCACTTTCATTTGGTATGGTAGCTTTTGCTATTTTATGCATTGCAGTTGCTCGTTGGGCAGATCAATTAAACTTCTTGCCATTGTGGGCAATTGCCTTAATTGTATTTTTCTTGGCTTGGGTAGGTCAGTTCTGGGGACATAAAATTGAAGGTAAAAAACCCTCCTTCCTTAAAGATTTACAGTTCTTATTAATCGGGCCTGCATGGTTAATGCATTTTATTTATAAAAAAATTGGAGTGAAATATTAATTTTGATCCTCTTTTGGTTTGTGCTTATTTTTATAAATTAGACCAGGTATTTTCTCGGCTTCCTCCTCAAATTTTTCTTGTAAAGATTGCTTTATACCTAAAGAGGCTGTACAATTTTCTGTGAATTCTTGATTTTTAATATCAGCTTCAAAGTCTGCTATTAACTTCATTACCTCGTTGGTGATTTCATAACCATATTCTATTTGATAAATTTGTTCAATGGTTACTTTCATTAATTTTGAAGCTTCTAAAGCCTCAAAAGCAGCGGTCTTATATGCGTTAATCAGTCCTGAAACACCTAATTTAGTTCCACCGAAATAACGTACTACCACTATCAACACTTGTGTCAAGTTTTTAGATTTTATTTGACCTAAAATAGGATCTCCGGCCGAATGATTAGGTTCTCCGTCATCATTTGCCCTAAGCTTATCTTTTGATAAAATATAGGCATAGCAATGATGACGTGCATCATGATATTGTTTTTTTACTTCCTCCAGTTTTTCTTTTACTTCATCCTCATTTTGAACTCGAAAAGACAGCCCAATGAATTTACTGCCTTTTTCTTTGTAGAATCCTTCGCCACCTTTGGCAATTGTATAAAAATAGTCTTTCATCAATACATTAAAATTATATCAAAAGATTATTAAAATTAGAGGTTTATGAGTGATTTTAACTCATTTCTATCATTTATTACACTATAAAAAGTATTTTTACCCCATGAGGCAAAACTATCAAATTTTAGAGCAATTCCCGTCCAGAAGGGAGGAAGAAGCCTTGGGATTTTCTCTTTTTGCCAAGAAAAATTATTGGTTATTGCATTTGTCTGAAAACCAGTTATTGCCACTATCTGTATATGATGAAAATAATAGCTTAATTTCTTTTTGGTGTTTTTATCTCGATAGGGAAAAATTAATTACGCCATTTAAAGCTCCTTTTTTTACACCTTACTTTTCTGAAAAGAGAAATATGAATTCTCTGTGTAAAGAAGTAATTAACTATTGTAAAACCCAATATAATTCATCAATAGAAGTCACATTATATTCTGATTCAATTTCAGAATTAAATCTTTATTTAATCCCTTCATTAAAAGTTAAAAATGTGGCACTTGCAAGTAGTATTATAGTTTCTGATAAGGGTTTCCTCAATCAAATTCAACAAGGACGAAAGAAAAGAAAATTAAAATCCTTGATGTCAGCTGATGATTTTGAAGTATTGAAAGTGGATATTAAAAATTGGGCTGAGATTTATCAGGAGAATCTAAAGTGGAGAAAGGAAAAAACTCATCAGAACTTCATGAGTGTGAATGAAATATTAAAATCTAAAATGCAATTTCCCGATGAATACCAGGCTTTTCAGCTCAATAATAAAGGAATTTTAGTTGGAACTGTTTTTTTTCTCAAAGTAAATGAAAAAATAATTTATGTTTATTCATTAATTATTAATCCATTATTTGATGTGGCGGAACCTTCCCTTTTATTATGGAATGCTGTTTATGAATGGGCGCAAAAGCATGATATTTCAATCATAGATATGGGAACTTCCATGAATCCAATTGGAGGCATTAACAAAAACCTAGCTCGATATAAGACCTTTATTGGCGGTGAATATTATAGAAAATATACTTTTGAATGGTAAGAGTATGGGAAAAATATCGCCATAGTTTTTGGAGTGGAACTCTTTTATTGATTCGTACTATTGCAGGATTTGGGGCTCAAAAGGCGGTTGCCATTTTTTATGGCCCTGCGGGAACCACTTTATTCAGTCATTTTCAGAATTTTTTGGCCTTATTTACACAACCTATTCAGGATGCGATAGGAAATGGACTTATTAATGCCTTTCCAAAAAAATCATTTCAAAAAACACAAATAGTAGGAACAGCGATTATTATTTTGCTGATTTTAATTTCTGCTAGTGGATTTCTTTTACTTATTAGCAATCAGTTCAGACATAGTTTATTCTCATTCAGTCTTAAAAATTGGTTATTAATTATTCCGTCCATTCTGCTGTTTTGTTTTGGTTTGATTGTTTCAGCCATCTACGTTATCCAACAAAAATTGAAGCTGTATTCTTTGATAATTTTTATTCAATGGTCATTTTTTTTTGTGGCTGTTGGTTTATATGAATTTGACCTTCATCAATTCCTGATTTTTTGGTTGTTAATTCAATCTCTTTTTTCCTTGATTTTAATTTACCCTGTTTACCCTTATTTAAATTTCAATTTTAAGATTGAAAAGGAAGTAAAGCTTCATTTTAGGAAATTTCTAATCATGGCTATTTCTGTTTGGTTAAGTAGTAAATGGGTTGATTATTTTATTCGGGAATTTGCAATTCAAGAATTTGGAGCCATTCAAACTGGTTTATGGCAATCAGTTGTGCGAATATCGGAGGCTTATCGAGGGCTTTTAGTAAGTTTTTTGTTTTTAAGCTTGTATCCAATGATTTCAAGGAAAATAGCCAGTAAAAATCTGGATATTAGTATTCTAAAAGGTTATTATTTACCTTATTTTCTGTTTTCTTTGATCTTTCTTTTTCTGGTTTTTCAATTTGATGAACTTATTCTAAAAGTCCTATATGATGACCAATATATTAAGGCTGTAAATTTATTCCGATTCCAATTATTGGGCGATTTATTTGCTTTTCTTGCTTTTCCATTTTCTATTTATTTAATAGCAACTGTTCAAACCAAGATTTATATTTTAACTGAAATATTAAGTGCGCTTATATTCGTATCTTTAATCATTTTAAAGGCCTCAATAGGTGTTGAAATTTTAGTTTATGCTCATATTATTCGATTCATTTGTTATTTATTGGCGGTGGCATTTGTAGGAATTAAAAGTTTGAGAAATGCAGGTTAAGGTAGCAGTAATTTGTTTATGCTATAATCATGAGAAGTATGTGCAGGAAGCGATGCAATCCGTTTTAGACCAGACTTATCCTACAGAACTGATTGTGGTGGATGACGCTTCAACCGATAAGAGTGTGCGTAAAATATCGGATTTTATAGACTTGCATCCGTATATCAATATCAAAACACTTTTTTTGAAAGACAATGTAGGTAACTGTAAGGCTTTTAATAAAGCTTTAAAATTAACCGATGCTGATTATATCATTGACCTGGCTTCTGATGATAGATTATTGCCCAAAAGGGTAGAGGAAGGGGTGAAAAATATGGAAAAGCATCCGCATGTTGCCGTTAATTTCACAAATGCCAATTATATATACGAGCAGAAA
Organism: Marivirga sp.; assembly: GCF_051117495.1. Taxonomy (NCBI): domain Bacteria; kingdom Pseudomonadati; phylum Bacteroidota; class Cytophagia; order Cytophagales; family Marivirgaceae; genus Marivirga; species Marivirga sp. Next base: position 97,351 of record NZ_JBNPEF010000015.1, read on the forward strand.
GTCTTATTAAAACCTCATTATAAAATTGATCAATATGGACATTCAACTGTAGTGGTGCCCGAGGGTGAATTATTTCATCATATTTTAGCAAGATATTTTATTTGCTCGCCCAGTATGATGTACAGAAGTTCTTTTTTAAAAGAGGTCGGAGGCTATGATGAAGATCTCGCGTATGAAGATTTTGATATAATGCTTAGGCTTTCAAGAAAACATCCCTTTAGTTTTACTGATGAAATATTGGTTGAGAAAAGGGTTTTGTCAAATTCCATGTCTCATAATCAATACAAAAAGAATAATCAACAATTATCATCAACCCTTAAGATCTGTTATAAAGCGTTTGACATGATTCAAACCAAAAGAGAAAAAAAGGCTTTGCTTAAAAGGATTATTTATGAGGCAAAGCAGGCTTTTCTTCATAAAAGGTTCATTTTGTTCTTTGCTTTTATTAATTTGGCTTTTAAAACTATTTTGCAAAAATGAGAAAAATACTCTTCGTGTGCTTGGGAAATATTTGCAGATCACCATTGGCAGAAGGCTTGATGTCAGAAAAAATAGCAAATCTTGGTGTTGAAGATCAATTTAAGATTGATTCTTGCGGGACAGCAGACTACCATATTGGGGAATTGCCAGATGAGAGAACAAGAGAAAATGCTTTGCAAAATGGTTTGGAATTAAAACACAGAGCCAGGCAATTTGACCCTTCTGATTTTAAACGATTTGACCATATTTTGGTAATGGATAGTGTCAATAAAATGAAAATCATAGGGCAGGCCACTTCCGAAGAACATCTCCAAAAAGTCCAGTTAATGCGTGATTTTGAACAGGAAATCAGCCTACAAGGAGTTGATGTGCCAGACCCATATTATGGAGGGAATGAAGGTTTTCAAAATGTATATGATATTTTGGATAGATGCACAGAAAACCTACTTAGCTATCATCTTCAAGCCATCGAAAATTAAAAAGTTACGGATACCTTTTCTTTAATTATGAATCAGTAATTATCAATTATTAATTAATTATCCCACCAACTTCTTCTTCTATTCAATTTTAAATCTTGAAGAATGGAAGCTTTCACTCCTATATCTACACTAAAGGATTGGAATCTACCAAAAGGTACCCAGTTGGCATTGATTTGCCAGCAATGAAGATTTCTGAAAATATTGATAGATGTTTGCGTAAAATCCTTTTGTTCAAAGTCATAGCCGGAATTAAATCCAACTTTCCAGTTTTCTGTAAAATTTATATCCCCACTGAAATTCATGGTTTGTTGTACTCTTGCTTCCTCAAATCCTTGTCTGCTCCACCTTATATTATATCGAACTCTTAAATTCCAAGGGACATTAAAATCCACATACATATCAGGATTATTGGCTAAAGCCTGTACTTGGTCTTCTGTCGCCCCAGCCTGCCTTGCTTGGGTTTCCAAGTTGTTTCTGTTTTCATCATCACTCTTTTTACCCGCAGGATTTAAGTTGGTAGAAAGTGCAATATTTGCAGTTGTTAATCGCCCAACTCCTTGACCAGCTTCCCAGGCATATTGGTCAATTTTTCTTTGAAACACTTCTTCGGTTCCGTTATCTCTAATGGTAATACTGTCCAATACCATTACGTAAGGATCAATTCCCGTTTGTAAATTGACGTCCAGTTTGCCATTAAATAAATTAGTCCTAGCGTTTATGGATATAGGAGCCAATTTAAATGAATCAGCAATAACATTATAACTAGTAGAGAATGAAAGGTTATCAAAAATTTTCACTTTCGTGGGCATGTCTGATGTGTCACTTTCTTTTTTAACCTTCATTTCAATAGTGTTAGCCAAGGAAATACCAATTGTTCCTGATTTTCCTCTACCAGGGCTTCCATAAACGAAACCTTCATATTTTGAAAATACCCTCGTATTTCCCAATGAATCAGTTTGTACTTCCTTATAAATACCATATTCTTCTTCACCAAAATCCGGACGCCAGTTCAAATTAACAGAAGGAGTCATAATATGTCTTACAGCCTTGACTGGCCCATTTTTAGGATATATTGTTCCGTAAAGTCGAGTTGTAAAACCAATTCCCGCATTGTATGAAGATGCCCTGCTGAAAGTATTCATGGTATCTATTACTACCGTATTCAGTGAGTCACTATATCTATGATTCAATTCCCTTAAATACCAAACTTCATCATAATTGAAATTAGGACTAGCAGTAATAAACTTGAACAAGTTAAATGATGTTGAAACTGGAATTCTATGTCGCCCTCCATTATTTGCTCTTTCTAGTAAATAAGGAAGATTTTCTCTACTAAAATCAGCGATGCTATCTTCAGTTGCTTCCATTCCAACTCTTCCTATGTTGTTGGTGATTCTATTAGTGGAAGTAAAATTGTAAGAGTAATTCATTTTCTGTAGCCAATTCAAACCATCCACATTAACAGCTTTAAAAGGATATTGTCTGTTCATGTTTAAGGCTACTTCTGGTAATAAAAGATTTATTTCATTAGTCCTAACGTCTTGATCATGTCTAGCACTAATAGCATAATTGAATGGTGTGCCTTGAATAACATTTGAATAAGAAATATTAGAGTTAAAGTTGGCAGTTACTTGTTGTTGAAAATCTTGGGAAGGGTTGTTTTGATTAAAAGTCGATGTACCGCCATTTACCGATGCAGAAAAGCGACCTGTTCCCTTAGATTCAGGTCTATGCGTCCATTGCACCCAAAAATCTCTAGAAACAGCAGAATCTGCTTCTGTTTCCCCAATACTTTGCTGATTAAATCTGATATTTATATTTCCATTATAACTATATCTTTTTTTATAGTTTGATGCCACGGAAACTCCATAACTCCCTTTAGAATATATTTCTCCACGCAAGGCCATGTCAGCATATTCATTGATAGCCCAGTAATAACCTCCATCCCTCAAGAAAAATCCTCTTCTGTTTTCTTCTCCATAAGTTGGAAATAATATTCCAGAAGTTTTATTGTTGGGCATAGGAAACATTCCGAATGGAAACAATAGAGGTGTAGGTATCTCTGTGATTTCTAAGTTAAATGGTCCAGCTAATATTTTATCTCCAGGGATAAGCTTTAATTTATTGGCAGATATCCCAAAATGTGGATGGTCTAAATTACAAGTGGTATATAGGGCATGGTCACTGAACATTTCGTCTTTTTCATTCTTTTTCGTCCAGTTTGAGTGCATAAATGCTTCTCCTTGTTGGGTGACCACTCCTTTTATAATGGCTTTCTTGGTATCAAAATTATAAGTAATCTGATCAGTCTGATAAACTTGTCCCTTATCTGTAAAAACTGGTTTCCCAGTAACTTTATCAGCCGTATCCTTTAAACCACTGGCATCAAGTATTTTGGTATTGTAATTAACTTTTATTTTATCAGCATCAAGTTTTATTTCTCCATAATCAACATGGGCCTCTTTATACATAATAATATCTTGAGTTTTCAAGTTAAAGTTTAAAGAGTCCTTAGCATTATAATTGACAGTGGTTTTAATATCACCTTTTTTCTGGTTCTTGACAGTATCAGTACTGTTAGCAATAGAATCCGTTATAATATTGTTAGTGGAATCTGTGATAGATTTAGTGGAATCAAATTTGATAGAATCATCAATTAAGGAGTCAGATTTCTGTTTTACAGAATCAACTTCTTGACCGTAACCAATAAAGGGTACAACAAATATGAATAAACTTAAAATATACCGCCTCAAATTGTTCCGTGGATTTTTCCGATTTGATGAATTTTTGCAATCTTTGTGTAAAATTATACTATTCAAATTTAACAACCGAAAGATTGTGAAAAATATTACCATCCTTTCTACACTTACTTTATTGATGGTCCTTGGCTCCTTCACAAATCTTAACAAACCTTCATACAAAGTTGATAAGGTTGTGATTGATGCTGGACATGGCGGCAAAGATAGTGGAACTCGGGGCGTAATGTCAAAGGAAAAAGACATAGCTTTAGATATTGCTTTGGAATTAGGTGAAATCATTAAAGAATATTTGCCCGATGTTGAAGTCATTTACACTAGAACTGATGATAATTTTGTTGAACTTGATGAACGCTCGAACATCGCAAACAAAAATGGTGCCGACCTCTTCGTTTCCATTCATTGCAATGCCGTGGAATACAGCACAAAAGTTCATGGCACGGAAACTTGGATAATGGGACTGCATAAATCGGAGACTAACTTGAATGTTGCAAAGAGAGAAAATTCCGTGATCTTGATGGAAGAAAATTATGAGGAAAAATATGAAGGCTTTGACCCTAATGATCCTGCCTCTCATATACTGTTTTCTTTATATCAAAATGCCTACTTGGCCAATAGTTTGAATTTGGCTGAAAAGGTTGAGTATCAATTCGATAAAAGAGTTGGTCGCCATAGCAGAGGGGTAAAACAAGCAGGTTTTGTGGTTTTGTTTAAGAGCTCTATGCCAAGTGTTTTGATTGAGACAGGTTTCTTAAGTAACTCAGAAGAGGAAAGATATTTGAACGATGAACTCGGTCAGACGTATATAGCATCTGGTATCTTTCGTGCAATTCGAGATTACAAAGTCGAAATTGAATCAATGAACTAAAAAAAACTATACAAATTGAAAATAGCTAAAGAAATTAAAGTTGCCTTCTTGGCAATCGTATCAATCGTCATATTTTATTTTGGATTTAATTTTCTGAAAGGGATAGATTTTTTCAATCCTACTAATGAATATTATGCAATATATGACCATGTCAGTGGGCTTACTGAATCAAATCCTGTACTCCTTAGTGGATTATCGGTTGGTAGAGTAAGCAATATTGAAATCTTACAAGAAGATGACAATAAATTGAAAGTGTATTTTGAAGTTAGGGAAGATATTACTTTAGGCGAGAATTCTGAAGCAATTTTAGCAACGGATATTTTGGGTTCTCAAACCATTATTTTGAAAAGAAATAATGTTCAGAATCCACTGCCCAAAGGAAGCGAAGTTCAAGGCGGTATTGAACCATCACTTACAGAGCAAATCCAAGAACAAGCATATCCTGTTTTAAAAACATTGGATTCTGTTGGACAACATTTAAATGGTATTCTTGCCAATATTGATCAAAATGAAGAATCTATTCAAAATATTATGCTTAATGTGGAGCAAACCACACAAAATCTAGCTAAAATATCAGAAAAACAGGCAACTATCACTGCCATGCTTGATGATTTCAAGAAAATTTCCGCGACCTTGGCTGATGAGAAAAACGGACTTAAAGCCTTACTTCAAAAGACCAACGGCATCGCAGATTCTGTAAATGCTTTAGAATTAGCAAGGGTTGTCAATCGATTAGATTCCACTTTAATTACAATCAATAATACTGTGGCTTCCATGCAAGATGGGGAAGGTACTGTTGATAAATTATTGAATGATGATTCTTTATATTTGAATCTTAACCAAACACTTGTTGATCTTGATGCGCTGTTAATCGATATGAAAGATCAACCCAAAAAATATGTTCATTTCTCTCTTTTTGGTAGAAAAGACAAAAAGGACAAGAAAAAATAATGGAAACACTCAATTAATTATTAAATAGATCAGGAAACGACTCAATGGATATCGCATTTAATAAAAACGAAGACCTCAACAAACAGGAGGTAGATAAATTAAAACACAAACTTGAAAAAGTATATTTAGGAGGAGGAGAAAAAAAGATTGCTTCCCAGCATGAAAAAGGTAAACTGACTGCCAGAGAAAGAATCGATTATTTATTGGATGATGATTCTGAATTCCTAGAAATTGGTGTATTTGCTGCCGATGGAATGTATGAAGATGTAGGAGGTTGCCCATCTGCGGGAGTTGTGACTGGAATTGGCTATGTGGAAGGAAGACAAGTAGTAATTGTGGCAAATGATGCCACAGTAAAAGCAGGAGCATGGTTTCCAATGACTGCCAAAAAGAACTTACGTGCTCAGGAAGTAGCGATGGAAAACAGATTACCTATTATCTATTTAGTGGATAGTGCAGGCGTTTTCTTACCAATGCAGAATGAAATTTTTCCCGACAAAGAGCATTTTGGAAGGCAATTTAGAAATAATGCAAAGATGTCCTCTATGGGGATTATCCAAGTAGCGGCCATCATGGGAAGTTGTGTTGCTGGTGGTGCATATCTACCTATTATGGCTGATGAAGCTATGATTGTGAATAAAACCGGATCTATATTTTTAGCAGGCTCATATTTAGTAAAAGCGGCCATAGGTGAGGATATCGATAACGAAACTTTGGGCGGGGCTAGCACTCATTGTGAAATTTCTGGTGTTACGGACAATAAGCATGAAACAGACCAAGATTGTTTAGATGATATTCGCAGAATCTTCAATAAAATTGGAAGTTTCGATAAAGCAGGTTTTAATAGAGAAGAGCCTGCTGCACCAGCTAAAGATGAAAAGGAAATTTATGGAATTTTACCTAATGATAGGGTAAAACCATACGATACTAAAGACATCATTGAAAGATTGGTTGATAATTCTGAATTTGATGAATATAAAGCACTCTATGGAAAGTCTATTATTTGTGCAACTGCCAGAATTGATGGCTGGGCGGTAGGGATTATAGCCAATCAAAGGAAAGTAGTGAAAACCAAAAAGGGAGAAATGCAGATGGGCGGAGTAATTTATTCTGACTCTGCAGATAAAGCAGCTCGGTTTATCATGAACTGCAACCAACGTAAAATCCCTTTAGTGTTCCTTCAAGATGTTAGCGGCTTTATGATTGGGAGCAAATCTGAGCATGGAGGCATCATAAAGGATGGTGCTAAAATGGTAAATGCCATGGCTAATTCCGTAGTACCCAAATTTACTATTGTTATAGGTAATTCTTATGGTGCAGGTAATTATGCAATGTGTGGTAAGGCTTATGACCCTCGTTTGATCTATGCTTGGCCAACAGCACAAATTGCTGTCATGAGTGGGGCAGCAGCGGCCAAAACATTATTACAAATTAAAGTCGCTACCTTAAAAGCAAAAGGAGAAAAAATATCTGAGGAAGATCAAGAGAAAATGCTTAAAGATATTACCGATAAATATAATGAGGAACTTTCCCCTTATTATGCGGCTTCAAGACTTTGGGTAGATGGCATTATTGACCCATTGGAAACCAGAAAGGTAATTTCTATGGGTATAGAAGCAGCGGATCATGCTCCTATCGAAAAGCCGTTTAATGTTGGCGTAATTCAAACCTAAATCATTGAATATTGGAATTGGATAAAAAAGAATTTATGGCATTAGTTTCCCTTTTAGAAGATGATGATGAGGAAGTAAATCGTCATGTGGAAGGGAAAATAATGTCTTTAGGTAGTGATATAATTCCATATCTGGAAGAGCAGTGGGAAAATAGTTTTGACCCCAATATCCAAAGCAAAATTGAGGATATGATCCATACACTTCAATTTTCTAGATTGAAGGAAAGAATCCGTAATTGGAAAGAAAAAGGAGGGGAAAGCTTGTTGGAAGGAATGTGGTTGATTTCACTTTACCAATATCCTGACACAGAACTCAATGATTTAAATAAAGAAATTGAACAAATATATTATGATATTTGGGTTGAACTAAAGGAAGATTTACATCCTTATGACCAAATAAAAATCATCAATGGGGCTTTGTTTAACAAATTAAAATTCAGGGCTAACACCAAGAATTTTCATTCGCCTAATAATTCTTTTTTGAAATCAGTTTTAGAAAGTAAGAAGGGAAATCCTATATCACTGTCAGTAGTTTATATGTTAGTGGCAGAAAAGTTAGGCTTGCCGATTTACGGAGTGAATTTGCCAAATTTGTTTATCATCACTTATAAAAGTGAGGAAGTACAATTTTATGTCAATGCTTTCAATAGAGGTTTAATCTTTTCTAAGAAAGACATCGATAATTACTTAGCCAATCTAAATTTAACCCCCAAACCAATTTATTATGAGCCATGTTCTAATGAAGATATCATAAAAAGAGTATTGCGAAACCTCATAATGGCATTTGAAAAATTAGGAGAACACCATAAATCAGAAGAGGTGAAAGAACTTTTAATTGAGCTTTCTGGTGGAATTGATTTTGATGCTTTAGGCCTTTAGAGCAGGGTTCACTTATACTTCGTAAAATATTTTATTTATATTTAAAACTTATCTTTTAAATATGAATAACTCAACTCCACAGATTTTTTTCGTCATGGGTGTATCAGGTGTTGGTAAAACAACAGTTGGAAAACTTTTGGCCCAACAACTCAGGATTCCTTTTTTTGATGGAGATGATTTTCATTCAGAATCAAATATTCAAAAAATGGCTTCTGGTCAGCCTCTTAATGATGATGATAGGGCAGAGTGGCTTAAGAGTTTAAATGATTTAGCTAACCAACATGTGCAAAAATCCGGGTGCGTTATTGCTTGCTCTTCCTTAAAAGAAAAGTACAGAACGTTACTTGAGGATGGCTTAAATAATGCAGTAAATCGGATTTTTCTTAAAGGTAGTTTTGAGCTTATTTCGGAGCGTTTAAAAAATAGGAAAGGGCATTATATGCCTACAAATTTACTGCAATCGCAGTTTGATATACTTGAGGAGCCAGATCAAGCACTTACTTATAAAATAGAAAATAGCCCTAAAACCATAGTGGAAATGATAGCTCAAAATCTAGAAACGCAGGCTGAATTTGGATTAATAGGTTTGGGGGTTATGGGGAAAAGTCTATGTAGAAATATTGCTTCCAAAGGAGTGAAAATATCTATGTTTAATCGCCATGTCCCAGAAAAAGAAGAAAATATTGCCTATAATTTTAAAAAGCAACATGTGGAACTTCAAAATTCGCTGGTTTTTGATCAGTTGCACAAGTTTGTAGCATCCTTAAAGCGCCCTAGGAAAATTTTTTTAATGGTTAATGCAGGTCCAGCAATAGATACGGTTATTGAAAAATTAATCCCCCTTCTTTCAAAAGAAGATATTATTATTGATGGGGGTAACTCACACTTTAAAGATACGGCTAAAAGAGAAGGTCTTTTATCCAACCATGGAATCTTTTTCATTGGATGCGGAGTTTCAGGTGGTGAAGAAGGGGCTTTAAAAGGGCCTTCTATTATGCCTGGCGGTGATAAAAAAGCTTATGAAATAATAAAACCTTATTTGGAAAAAATAGCTGCCAAAGATAAAAACGCTAAAGCTTGTTGTACCTATATCGGCAAATCAGGTAGTGGTCATTTTACAAAAATGGTACATAACGGGATTGAATATGCTGAAATGCAATTATTGGCAGAGTTATACCAAATTTTTAAAGCTAATGGTAAAAACCCTGATGAAATTGCACTAATTTTTTCTAGTATTGAGGCGGATGCTCAAAGCTATTTATTAGAAATCACCATTGATATTTTAAGGAAAAAAGAAAATAATGATTGGTTGATTCATAAAATACTAGATAAAGCTGGAAATAAAGGAACAGGTAATTGGACTACCATTACATCAGCTCAATTAGGGGTGCCGTCCACACTCATTTCAGGAGCATTGTTTGCCAGATTTTTATCAGCCTATAAGGATGAGAGGGTCCAAGTGCAGGAGATCTTACCATCCAAGTTAAATGCTTTTGATATCAACGAAAATATAATTTTAGAAGCTTACCAATTAGCTAGAATCGTGAATCATATTCAAGGTTTTAAGCTCTTGAAACAGGCTTCAGAAACATATAAATGGTCGCTTAATTTAAGTGAAATTACCAGAATCTGGACGAATGGGTGTATTATTCGATCAGAGTTTATGGAGAAATTAGTAGATATGCTCAAGAATGAGAATGATCTAATTTTGCATGTTGATACTGTCTCCTCTATCAAAAAACTAAAACCTGCACTTACTCAAGTTGTTGCCAAATGTATAGACAGTAATATATCTGTTCCTTGTTTGAGTGAAGCTATCAATTATTTGAATGGTATTTCCCAGGCTGATTCCCCAGCTAATTTAATTCAAGCGCAAAGAGATTATTTTGGTGCACATACCTACCAAAGAGTGGATGATAAATCAGGTAATTTTCATCATACTGATTGGTTAAACTAGATTGATTATGGACTATAGCTTACTTTTAGCTGTTTTTGCTGGAATTGCAGTTTTATTGATTTTAATTCTTAAAATTAAACTTCATGCATTTGCTTCTTTATTAATTGCTAGTATAACGGTTGGTATTTTAGCAGGACTTGATCCATTAGCTATAATGGATACCATAAAGGAAGGTATGGCCAATACACTCGGCTTCGTAGCCACAGTTGTAGGTTTAGGCGCTATGTTTGGAGCAATTTTAGAGCATTCAGGGGGAGCCAGAATTGTAGCAGATTTCTTATTAAAGAAATTTGGAATCAAAAATGCTTCTAGTGCTATGGCAGTGGCAGGTTTTATTATTGCTATTCCTGTATTTTTCGAAGTAGGCTTTATTCTTTTAGTTCCTATGATTTATGCCTTACATAAAAGAACGGGTAAATCTCTTTTAATTTTCGCACTTCCACTCTTGGCAGGTTTGGCTGTAACTCATGCTTTTATGCCTCCTACTCCAGGCCCGATTGCGGTGGCTGATATTATTGGCGCTAATTTAGGTTGGGTGATTTTAATAGGGGGTATGGTAGGACTCCCTTCGGCTATTATTGGGGGTATTTTGTATGGGAAATATATAGGTAATAAACTCTTTGTAGGCTTACCTGCCTTATCTACTAAAAGTGAAAGTGAAACAGTAGTGAGCGATAAAAAACGACCTCATATTTATACCATATTAGCTATAATAGCGATTCCAATTCTTCTTATTCTGCTCAGTACTTTCAATGATAGTGGATTGCTTCGATTCTCTAATCAGACTTTTGACAAAGTAATTACTTTAATAGGCCACCCATTTGCAGCTTTAATTATTGCCAATATTGTGGCCTGGTATGTACTTGGAATTAGATTGGGCTTTACAAAAAAAGAATTACAAGCTATTAGTACTAAATCCTTGGGGCCTGCAGGAATGATTATCCTAATTACAGGTGCAGGAGGAGTATTTAAGCAAATATTAGTAAATACAGGAGCCGGTGAAATGCTGGCTTATTCTTTATCCGATTTAGGTTTTCCAGTGATAATTTTTGCTTTTTTTGTGGCCATATTGATTAGAGTTATGCAAGGCTCTGCAACAGTTGCCATGATTACTGCTGCAGGATTAGTTTCTCCATTAATTATGCCGGGTACTAGTAATTTTACATTAGCTTGTTTGGTGATAGCCATTGCAGCAGGTGGCACGTTTATGTCGCATGTTAACGATAGCGGTTTCTGGTTGGTGAAGGAGCTTTTAGGAATAACTGAAAAACAAACATTTAAAACATGGACAATTATGACTGGCATAATTGCTGTTTCTGGTTTTTTAATGGTACTATTAATCCATATACTTTTCTCAGGCTAGCGACAAATACTGTTGTCTTTAGTAGAGTTTAGAATAATAATGTCCATTATATGATTAGTGTTTTTACTTCATGTCACATTCAAGCAAATAAAATACTCTCCCAGCTCATAAAAAGCCAATTGATAGCTTTTATTAAAATCATTCTTATGGATTTCTCCTGTCATTAAAGTCCACTCTTTATTTTCCGGCTTTACGCTTAAGTGCTCCCTGAAATCCAATTCTCTTTTCATAAAAAGCTTATATAGCACTTCCTTAGCAGACCACATTTTAGAGAAATAGACCAAATTGTTTTGGCAGTAATCCATTTCTTGAGGAGTGTAAAGTCTAGGTGCAATTTTAGCCATTTTAGCTTTTGGTTTTTCTATATCAATCCCTACATCTAATTGATGACCAATGGTCAAGGCAATGTAATTTTCGGTATGTGATAAAGAAATATCATATTCGGAATCAGGTATTTGTGGTTTACCGAATTCATTTCTGAAAATAGGTTGGTCAGATATTTTAAGCTCATGTAAAACCATTTTGCACAACATTCTGCCTGCCATAAATTCCAGCTTCTTCTCAGGATGGGTGGTTTCCGCTAGTATATTTTTGTCTATGGTACTAAGTTGTACATTTTGAAGGTAGAATTCTAAATCCTCTTCAATTTTCCAAACTGCCAAATGAATATTCTCGTTGATTTGCTTTATGTATTCTAATGCCATCGCTTAACTTTACAATATGCCTAAAATTAATGTAGAAAAAATTCAAAGCCTAACCGGACACAAAGATTGCTTATATGTAGTGGAACCTGCAAGTGAAAGTCACCTCTTTTTTTCAGCTGGCGGTGATGGAATTGTAGCCCTCTGGGACCTAAAAGATCCTGAATTGGGTACTATGGTCGCTAAAGTTAAAAATTCTGTTTATGCACTTCATTTTTTAAAGGAAAACAATCAATTGATAGTTGGGCATAACTATGAAGGCATACATCTGGTGGATGTAAATGAAAAACAGGAATTAAAATCTGCTAAAATTACCGAAAGTGCCATTTTTGATATTAAAGTGGTCAAAAATATCATTTTAACCGCCTGCGCAGATGGACAATTAATCTTGTCTGATATAAAAGATTTAAGCACTATTGCCAAGTTGCCATTGAGTGATAAAAGTGCTAGATCCATAGCAGTTCACCCAGATGGAAAAGAAGTAGCTGTAGGATTTAGTGACAATACCATAAAAATAATTTCAACCTCCGATTGGCGTTTAAAAAAGGAAATCAACGCGCATGATAATTCTGTTTTCACTTTGCAATATTCATTTGATGGAAACGTATTGTTGAGTTCTGGTAGAGACGCCCATTTAAAAATTTGGGATGTAAAGAGTGATTATATCCTTATGGAATCCATAGTGGCTCATATGTACGCCATCAATAATATCAGCTTTAGACCTGATGGGAAATATTTTGCTACTTGCAGTATGGATAAAAGCATTAAAATATGGGATGCACAAACATTTAGATTATTAAAAGTAATAGATAAAGCAAGACATGCTGGTCATGCCACCTCAGTTAATAAATTGCTTTGGACGGACTATCAGGACCAATTGGTGAGCGCCAGTGATGATCACACACTATCAATTTGGGACATACAAATGCATAAATAAAAAATAAGGCTGTATATTTATATCTTGAAAAAGTGAAATACTTTTCTTAGCATTAAGACAAATCCTCTTCGGATGCGTTATTTAATAAATCAATAGTATAACAACATGAAGATTACTCCTTTAGAAATACGACAAAAAGAATTTGAAAAAGGCTTTAGGGGCTATGATAAAGATGATGTCAAGGCATTTTTGGCTTCCCTTTCTCAGGAATGGGAGCGGGAAATGGATATGCAAAAGGAGTTAAAGCTTAAATTAGAAGCTGCTGAAAAGGAAGTAGAGAAACTTCGTCAGGTTGAAAGCTCACTTTATAAAACCTTAAAAACAGCTGAAGATACAGGGGCGAATGTGGTAAGTCAAGCCAATAGAACGGCTGAATTGCATTTGAAGGAAACCCAAATGAAAGCCGATAAATTATTGTCTGACGCACAGCAACGAGCTAAAGACATAGTGGAAGATGCTAATCATAAAGCGCAAACCATTTTAGAGGAAATGGAGGATGAGCTAAAAGAAGTGGCCGAAGGCTTTAAACAATTGGAAAACCACAGAGATAACGTGGCAGAGGAGCTCAAAAATTTAAGCAATGGCTTGAATGATAAAGTAAAGAAGATCGAGGACCGCATGCAGCATGTGGACATAGAAACCCATCTAAAAAGAGCCAGAAAGGCTGTCAAGAAAATCCAGAACGCGGATGAATACGAATTAGAGGAAATCAAAAGTAAACCTATAATTCAAGAGGAAGTTAAGGCTCCAAATGTTGAGAAAAAAGCTAAAAAAGAAGAGTCTGTTAAGAAAGAAACCGAAAATAAAAAAGAAGATGGTGGAGATGATACTTCCTTCTTTGATGAAATAACTGCTGATTAAAGGGTTTGATCAAAATTTCGATTTTTAAATATATTAAATTCAATTCTTTTGATTTATTGCTTGGAAGAAAATCATTTTTATTGATAGCGTTGTTGATATTCAGTATTCAAGAATGCTTTTCCCAATCCATTGTTAAGGATTTTCTTTTTTATAGTTATGGTAGCAATAAAATCACATCTTATCATCGAAATGTCTTCGGATCATTTCAAATCTCTCCAAACTATATAGGAAAAAAAGATACCCTTCTTTTTGAATTGGATTTTACTGATAACGATCAAGATACCATTTACCATTTGGAAAGCTCAAAAATTATGAGTCCTGATTTTATGGGTGATTTCTCGATTGGACGAAATAGCATTCATATAGGTACTGAATTTAATACCTGGTCAAGTCGCCATCCAAACTTATATAATTTAAAAGTAAGCGTTACCGATTTGAATCATAACATTGATACCATTTTTTCTGAAATTATAGGGATTAGGGATTTGTATTGGGTTGATAATGAATTCATTATCAATCAGGAAGATTCAATTCTGAAAGCTTTTGAATTAGATACTTTAATATCAGATTTAACAACTCTTCACACAGCAAGGAGTGTATTTGCTAACTCAATATTCCTTAACGATTTACCTTCAGAATCTGTAATGGGTAAATGTGATAGTTTGGGGATTTATGTTTTTGTCAATACAAATAAAATAAAATCAAGAGTCAAATTAGAACATTTCTTAAAAGCAAACCAGAATTCCCCATCCCTAGTCGCTTTTTATAAACTGGAGGATAATGAACATTCACCTTTAATTAAGGGAGTTTTGAAAGGATACAGGAATTTCAAGTTGTTGGACAAAAAACCAGAAAACCTCATTCAATCACCATTTAAAATTTATGAGCTGAACGGACAAAGAATTAAAGCTTTGAAGGAAAGATTCAACCCATTTAAATTTAAAGTAGATACTAATGGGAAGGATTCAATCATTGTGAAGATAGATTTAAAGCAATTTGGTAGTTATATTCAAGATTTCAAGTTTGAAGTGAATTTTTATGATTTGGAAGGATTTAATTTCAAATCTAGCAATTTAAATCATGTGAATTATCACAATAATAGCTTAGAATTAAATATTAAAATACCTGATAATATTTCAATTGAGGAATTCTCAAAAGTTAAGCTTTTGATTTATCCATCTTATAGTAACTATTGGTTTAATGAAGATTTGTCGATTATTCAACTGGATATTTATTAAATTCAAAATGTAAAAACAATCAGAAAAATACTTTGTATTAAATGGATATTTGTACCTTTTTTGTAATCTATTAGGATTATATTTTTATGAAGGGAAAAGTAGCACTCTCCGGAATGGCATTTTACGGCTATCATGGCTATTATGTGGAGGAAAATAAATTAGGGAATCATTATACGGTTGATTTGGTGGTGGAAACTGAATTTGACCAAATGGATGATAATCTGGAAAGCACTTTAAATTACGAAACGCTTTACAAGACCACCGAGGAGGTGATGAAAAAGCCCCTCAAATTACTGGAAACACTGGCTTTTCATATCGGAAAGAAAATCCTATCAGAAAATGAATCTGCTTTAAAAGTAATGGTAAGAGTCAATAAACAACAACCACCCATTGGGGCTTTGTGTGATAAGGCTTATGTAGAATTAGAGGTGGATAGGGAAGATATTTCTTAGGAGAGTTACACTTTCGTTATTCTACTGAATCGGATTAGAACGTCATCCCTTTGAAGAAAGGGATTTTGTTATATTGAAACGAAGTTTCAATAATAGGAAAGAGCGCTATAACCTCTCAAATCTCATAACTAGTGGCACAAAAACCATCTTCGAAAAATCAATAAATATTTTAATCATAGATTAAAATCATAAGATTCCTGTCTTTACAGGAATGACGCACGGATGAGTGTTTTTAAGTAAACTATAGAGTGTGTCACTTTTCTTAGAAAGGTATGTTTAGATTTAATCCAGCATATAGATAGGGTTGCAAAACCGCTTTATCAAAGATAAAACCAAACCCTTTCCAACGAATAAAATTAAATACATTCATTTCTAATTTGCCTTTTTGTTGAATTTACTGCTATTTCACATTCGGAAAGATTGAACAGAACTACTAGTTATGGAAACGACAAAGAAATATAATCCCGAAACTTATAAAACCCCAACAGGAAGCCAATTGAACTGCAAAGGCTGGGTGCAGGAAGCTGCACTTCGAATGTTACTAAATAATTTAGATCCGGAAGTGGCTGAAAGACCGGAAGACTTAATTGTTTATGGAGGAAGAGGTAAAGCCGCCAGAAATTTTGAATCACTGGATTTAATTATTAAAGCGCTTAAGGATTTAGAAGAAGACGAAACTTTGGTAGTCCAATCTGGTAAGCCAGTGGGGATTTTACCGACTCACAAAGATGCGCCTAAAGTATTGATTTCTAATTCTCAATTAGTACCAAATTGGGCCAACTGGAAGCATTTTGATGAATTAGAGAAGAAAGGCTTGATGATGTATGGGCAGATGACAGCCGGAAGCTGGATTTATATTGGTTCTCAAGGTATTGTCCAAGGGACTTATGAGACCTTTTCAGCTATAGCCAATAAAGATTTCAATGGAAGTTTGAAAGGTACTTTAACTGTCACTGCCGGATTAGGTGGTATGGGCGGAGCTCAACCGTTGGCAGTGACCATGAATGACGGAGTTTGTCTGGTTGCCGAAGTAGAACAATGGCGAATTGATAAAAGATTAAAGACCAGATATCTGGATGAATCCATAGAAGATATGGATGCTGCTATTGATAGAGCTTTGGAGGCCAAAAAGAATCAGGAAAGAGTTTCTATTGGGGTTCCTTGCAATGCAGTTCATCTACTAGAAAGACTGAAAGAAAGAAATGTTATTCCAGATGTTTTAACTGATCAAACTTCAGCGCACGATCCTTTAATCGGATATGTGCCACATCAAATTAGTTTGGAGGAATCTAATGTTTTAAGGGAAGAAAATCCTGATAAATATGAAGAGCTATCTTATGAATCCATGTATAGACATGTGGAGCTGATGTTGGAATTGCAAAAAGCTGGAGCTATCACTTTCGATTATGGAAATAACCTAAGAGCAAGGGCACAGGAGAAAGGCTTGAAAAATGCTTTTGACTTCCCGGGTTTTGTACCTGCCTATATTCGCCCATTATTTTGCGAAGGAAAAGGTCCTTTCCGTTGGGCAGCACTTTCAGGTGATCCTGCTGATATAGCCGAAACCGATAGAGTGATAAAAGAATTATTTCCAGAGAATGAATCTTTAATGCGCTGGATGGATATGGCGCAAGAAAGAATTGCTTTTCAAGGCTTGCCTTCAAGAATTTGTTGGCTTGGACAAGGAGAAAGAGAAAAAGCTGGATTAGCTTTCAATAAATTAGTGAAAGAAGGAAAAGTGAAAGCTCCAATTGTGATTGGTAGAGATCATTTGGATACAGGTTCTGTAGCTTCCCCAAATAGAGAGACTGAAGCTATGTTGGACGGTTCTGATGCCGTGGCAGATTGGCCATTATTAAACGCTTTAGTGAACACTGCAGGCGGTGCCAGTTGGGTGTCCTTGCATCATGGTGGTGGAGTTGGCATGGGCTATTCCATTCATGCCGGAATGGTGATAGTGGCTGATGGTACGGAAGATGCAGAAAAGAGATTGAAACGAGTCTTACATAATGACCCAGGAATGGGCGTAATTCGCCACGCAGATGCTGGCTATGATATCGCTCAAGACACTGCCAGAAAACATAAATTAGACATTAAAGAAAGATTGAAATAGAATCGAATCCGGTCTGACGCATTACGCGTCTGACCGGTATTTCTAAGAATATTAGTTTCCATCCCTCATTTCCCGTTGCCTCATGGGCATAGCATCAATAGTATTAAATAATTTTTCATTTGATATAGGAGAGTCCTCTCTAAGTTTAACTCCTCCATCTTTGCCTATCAATAAATTTTGGTAGGCTTGGTTATCATCAATATTCATCTCTTTTATGATTTGTTGGAAATCTAATAGGTGATATTCATTTGAATTCCATATTTCAACTTTTTGGTTTTTAAGGATGATAACTTTCAAGTCTCGTTCATCATACCCATCCTTATTTTGACTGATTTTAGCTAGCTGTCCTTCAAATGGGGCGGATTTCTGATCGTTTGAGTAAATGATCAGAACCCTGTTTTTCCATTGAAAATCATCCAAGCTTTTAATTTGGGCTTGAGTGGAACTCAACTGAAAGATTGAAAGTGTAAAAAATAATAAGTATCTCATGGTATTTTCAACTAATTGAACTGGAGTATGTTTAAAAAGTACGTCTCAAGATAAGGTCGCTCCTATGGAGCTTTGGAGAGTGCTATGATTAGAATTACCATAAGGTCGTCCCGCTGGGACTTGTTTTCTTATCAAAGATTGAGATTTAAAAATTGACCTGCTGTTCTATTAATATATGGAAACGACTTTAAGATTAAAGGTAATGACTTTTTAATCAGGTTTAAGTGAAATAGAAATCAATATTTATGCACCAAGAATGCTCTACCATAGCACCGTAGGTGTGATCTTATGGTAACTTTGAAGCGAAAATAAAAATCTAAGCTCCGTAGGAGCGACCTTATTCATATCTATTAATCAACAATTATCACCCCAAAGGCACAGCAATTGTATCCGTAATTTTCTTCATTACAAAGGAGCTTTGAATATTTGCCAGATTCTCACTGGTAGATAATTTATTCACTATAAAATCTTGAAATGCATTCATGTCTTTTATCAAAATCTTGAGATGGTAATCATATTGCCCGGCCAGGTGATAACATTCTGTAACTTCTGGAATCTGCGCTACATGAGCTTCGAACTGAGCCAGTTTATCTTTGGTGTGTTTTTCTAGTCTCAACATGCAGAGTGCCATTAATCCTTTACCGGTTTTATCTGCATCAATCAATGCAACATATTGCCCGATTACGCCTGTTTTTTCCAATCTTTTTACCCTTTCGTAAACAGGCGTAATGGTCAAATCAAGCTGTGCCGCTAACTCTTTATTGGTTATGCGTGCATTCTTTTGCAGGAGCTTTATGATTTGAATATCTGTTGAATCTAAACGAATAGTAGAATTATTTTCCATTTAAATAGATTTAGAGGTACTTAAAAAGATTATCTGTCTTTAAAATTCAAAAATATAGTTTTATTTTCTTTAATATATAGTATCTAAGAATTATTTTCTAATTTTATAAAAAATAATAGAAATTATGAGCGAGCATTCTTTTTCACCTGAGAGCCTAATGATGTCTTTTGGCTATAAGCCCGAATTATCAGAAGGAGCTATTAAATGTCCTATTTTTCAGACTTCAACCTTCGCTTTTAAAAAAGCAGAAGACGGTAAAGCATTTTTCGAAGTAGCTTATGGTAAGCGAGAAAAGTCTGATGAGGAAGAATTAGGTTTGATTTATAGCCGTTTGAATAATCCTAACCTTCAAATCACCGAAGATAGATTATGTCTTTGGGATGGAGCCGAAGACGCAGCTATTTTTGAAAGTGGCATGGGCGCTATCAGCAGTATGTTAATGGAATTCTTAAATCCTGGAGATGTGTTATTACATTCTGTACCTGTTTACGGTGGAACTGACCATTTCATCAATCATGTTTTACCAAAATGGGGCATTCAATCTGTAGGAGTAAACCCTTATCAGGATAAAGCCGAGGTTATGCAAGAATTGGAAGCTAGCGGAATGAAAGATAAAGTTCGTTTCATTTATCTGGAAACTCCTGCCAATCCCACTAATGCTTTGGTAGATATTGGGATGTTTAGAGAGATTGCAAATGAAATTCAAACTCAAGAAGAGCCAGTTTACATAGGAGTAGATAATACTTACATGGGGCCTGTTTGGCAACATCCCTTAAAATTAGGAGCTGATTTAGTGATTTATTCAGCCACCAAATACATTGGAGGACACAGTGATTTAGTAGCTGGAGCATGTTTAGGTGCAGCAGATTTAATAAAAAGAGTGAAAGGTTTTAGAACTTTCATGGGAAATATGGCTGGCCCTCACACAGGTTGGTTGCTAATGAGAAGTTTGGAAACTCTTAAAGTCCGAATGGAGAAGCAAGCTGCTAATGCTGAGGAGGTTGCTAATTTCTTAAATACACACCCTAAAGTAGAGAAAGTATATTATCTAGGGAATTTAAAACCTGAAGATGGACGTCAATATGAAATCTTTAAAAAGCAATGCACTTCCAATGGTGCCATGTTGGCTTTTGACATCAAAGGTGGTGAAAAAGAGGCTTTTAAATTCTTAAATAGCACTAAATTAATAAAATTAGCGGTTAGTTTAGGAAGTACTGAATCTTTAGCTGAACATCCTGCTACCATGACCCACTCGGATGTTGATGAAGAGTTAAGAAATAAAATATCAATTACTTCTAGTCTAATACGAATTTCTGTGGGAGTGGAGGATGCCAAAGATTTAGTTTGGGATATTGAGCAGGCTTTAGAGAAAGTTTGATTTTTAATAATTAAGAGTCTAGAACCAAGATTCTAGACTCTTGATGTTTTAACTTTCAGAATTACTATTGAGCTTTTTGTCTATTGAATGTTGTCAACTGTCTATTAATCACAGCAAGTAGCTCTATTTTCAAAATTTCAGAATATTTTTTCATTTTGGTTTATTTTTAATAATAAACCCTTACCTTTGCGCGCTCATTTGAGAAACGGCTATACAATATGATTGTAATAAAGCCAATTTTGAGCACATGAAACAATATTTTAAATTATTTGACCTTTCTCAAAAAGTAGATTACAAAACCGAGGTTTTATCGGGGATTACAGTTGCTATGGCTTTAATTCCAGAAGCGGTGGCCTTTGCGTTTGTAGCCAAACTCTCTCCCCTTACAGGTTTGTATGCGGCTTTTGTGATGGGATTAGTAACTGCTATTTTGGGTGGACGTCCTGGCATGATATCGGGTGCAACAGGGGCTATAGCGGTTGTAGTTGTTTCCTTGTCAATAAAATTTGGTGTAGAATATGTCTTAGCGGCCGTCATATTATCTGGAATTATTCAGATAATTGCTGGAATATTTAAACTTGGGAAGTTCATGCGTTTAGTTCCTCATCCGGTAATATTTGGGTTCGTAAACGGATTAGCCGTAATTATTTTTACCTCTCAATTAGCTCAATTTAAAGATGATGCTGGTAATTGGTTAACAGGAGAACCATTATATATTTTATTAGCTTTAGTTTTTGGTACCATGTTGATAGTTTGGGGGTTGCCTAAGGTTACTAAAGCCATTCCATCTTCTTTGGTGGCGATCTTGGTAGTTTTTGGTATTGTTGTTTATTTTGGAATAGATACTAAAACAGTTGGGGACGTAGCTTCCATTAAAGGTGGTTTTCCTCCATTCCATATTCCTACAATCCCATTAAATTGGGATACTTTCATGATAATTTTACCTTATTCAGCTATAATGGCTGCAGTTGGATTGATAGAAAGTCTGTTAACCCTCAATATCATTGATGAAATCACCGAGACTAGAGGTAGAGGAAATAAAGAAGCAGTAGCTCAGGGTACAGCCAATATATTGTCTGGCTTATTTTCAGGAATGGGTGGATGTGCTATGCTTGGACAAAGTTTGATTAATATTTCTAATGGCGCTAGAGCTAGACTATCAGGAATTGTTGCAGCTGTAATGTTACTAATATTTATCATGTTTGGTTCTTCTTATATAGAGCTGGTGCCAATGGCCGCTCTAACAGGTTTAATGATCATGGTGGCTATTGGAACCTTTGAGTGGGCCAGTTTGAAAACACTTAATAAAATGCCAAAGTCTGATATTCTGGTTATGGTATTGGTAACCTTGGTGACTATCATTCTACACAATTTAGCGTTAGCTGTTATTGTTGGGGTGATCATTGCGGCATTGGTTTTTGCATGGGATAACGCCAAAAGAATTAGAGCCAGAAAGCGAGTTGATGAAAATGGGGTAAAGCATTATGAGATTTATGGTCCGTTGTTTTTTGGGTCAGTTTCGGCTTTTAATGATAAATTCGATGTGATGAACGATCCTGAGGAAGTTATTATAGATTTTCAAGAGAGTAGGGTAGTGGATATGTCTGCTATTGAAGCCTTGAATAAAATTACGGAACGATATTTGAAAGTAGGTAAGAAAATACATTTGAAGCATTTAAGTCCTGATTGTAGAAGACTTTTGCAAAATGCAGATAAAATTATTGATGTTAATGTAATAGAAGACCCTAATTATAAATTGGTGGTTGATAAAGTTTAGTATTTAGTTTTTCATAGTGAGTAGTTTTGGTTTAGGTTAGAAAGCCGGGAGTAGTGACCCGGCTTTTCTTTTTTTAGATTCTAAAATGGTTTGGACTTTGCCGCTATTTTTTAGATTTGAAATATATTTCTTTATTATGTTTAATTAAAAGTGAAATTGATATTACTATTAGCCCAGTAGGAAAGTTGAAAACATTTCTTTTTCAATATATGAAAGTTGGTTAATTCACTCTATTTTTTTCGTCTTCAGAACCTGAGTTAAGTTTTACGGATTTTAACTTATTATTACCAAATGTTTGAGTATAGGTAATATTTAAAGATTGTATATTAAGGTCTATATTGGCATTACTTATACCTTTTCCATTTAATATAACCCCTTCAATATCAATTGGATTAAAAGTGTCAAATACATCAATAAAGGAAAAAGAAAGACTCCCTTTTTCAAATGATTTTCTTATACCTAGGTCTATACGTCCGTAAGGCTGGCTTTTCCACAAGCCCATGAACTGTGCTGAAAAGTAATTTCCTGAAGCTTCTATTGTAAAGTCTTTTGGTAAGGAAAATGTAAATGTTGAATTGGCATTCCAGGTAAAACCTTCATCCTTAAGGCCATTGTGTGTTTTGAATGATTGATGATTTAGGGAGAAGTCATTTTGAATATCCCACCATGAGGTGATAAAAATAGGCAAGCTAGATGTAATTGCCAAGTTATTGAAATATTCCATATTTTGGCTGCGGTATATTTGTTCTCCTGTTTCAGGATTGGTTTCAGGTTGATATTGTTGTATTTGATTATCCGTAGTATTATACTTTACTGAAATCCACCAGCTTTTTAGTTGATAGCTCAGATCTATGCCATCTGTAATTGCTGGAAATAAAGCCGGATTTCCTGCGAAAAATGTATTTGGGCCATTAAAAAGAACAAATGGTGCAATTTCACCAAAACTTGGTCTCGTAATTCTTCTTGAATAGGCTAAACTAATGGTGCTTTCTTCAGCTAGTTTATTGGAAATGGAAAAATTGGGAAAAAGGTTACCATTTTTTCTGTCAACCAATCCTGTGTTTTCTCCATCACTTAAATATGTATTGGTAAATTCATAACGTAATCCACTATAAATTTTTAGGTTTTCTGAAATACTCCAGTCAAATGAAACATAACTAGCCCAAACATCTTCTGTTAATTTTGCTAAGTTGGTAAATCTGTTATTAACAGTCCATTGTTCTTGTTCAAAGTCTGTTACTATTACATTATTCTCTAATTCTGACAGACTTACTTTTACACCTGCCTGCATTTTTAGCTTGTCGTTGGTTAGGTTTGTGTAGTCAATTTTACTGACTTTAAAATTAATTGGGGTATCTTTTGTGACTTTTAATGCAGTTTCTTCTTCTTTCTCATCATTAATTTGAGTATGAATATCATAAATTGAAGGGTTATCATTTTCAAAATACAGGTAGTCAAAATGAGCATCTAGTGAATGTTGCTTATTAAACCGATGCTGTAATCCAAAACCAAGAATAGCATCCTTCCAGATGTTACTTTCATTGAATTCCATAGTAGTTGTAATAGTAGAATCTGGAGATACCTTGTTTACACTGGTTGTAAATGCGTCCATAAACCAATTACGTTTATGCCCAGTAGCTAGTAAGTTGACAGTCGTTTTATTGGTTAATTCATAAGAAAATCCTGCACGTAGATTTTGTTCTGTTAAATTAAATACTCTTTCTTGTTCAATATTTATGGTTTGGTCAGAAATATCCCTAAATATTTTTCTGTTTTCTAACCATAGTTGTTCATTTTCATCATTACGAATGCCGTATTCTATAAAATAGTTTATACGATTCTGGCGATGGTTCAAGCTTAAATTGCCTGCTAATATTTTGCCCTGATTATAGCCGGCTGTCAATGCTATTATGCCGTTTGTACCCAAATCTGGTGAATTTTTGGTGATGATATTGATTAAACCTCCTACACCTTCTGCATCATATTTTACAGGGGGAGATGTTATGAGTTCTATTTTTTCAATGTTTGTGGCATTCATACCATTTAGCATTTGCACAACTGCTTCTATAGGCATTTGACTTAATTTCCCGTTGATCATAATACCCACACCATTTTGCCCAAACATTGTAATACTATTATTCTGCTGATTAACAATTACCCCCGGGCTTCTGGCCAGTACATCTAAAACCGATTTTGAAGATGATGTAATTTGACTTTGCACATTCACTACCATACGGTCTGCTTTTTTCTCGTATAATGGTTTTTTTGCTTTAACTACTACTTCATCAAGGTTTTGAGCATCCACTTTCATTATAATAGTGAGTACAATGTTTGATTTTTCATTTGTTATTTCTAAGGTTTGAAAGAAAGGATCATAACCAATCATCAGAGTTTGGAGAATGTAGTTTCCATTATTTATATTTTTAATTTCAAAATTACCTTCTGCATCTGAAACAGTACCTGTAACCAGAGCAGAATCCTTGGGTTGAAGGATAACCACATTGGAAAAAGATAGAGCAGCATTGTTTGAATCCTTAATTGTCCCCGTAATTTTATTTTGTGCTTGAGCAAATTGCAGTGTCCATAAAAGTATAGTAATCAAAACGGCAGTAGTTTTAAATAAGCTATTCATGATACTTTATATTTAAATTAAAATAAAAAATTGAATAATATAAAGTTCAGAATATTGTGGTAATGCTACATAGTACTACTGTTGCGATAGCTTTAAAATTTAATAACAGGCTTTAAATTATGTTGCATTTATTTAAGAATGGTTGTGTAATAATATGAATTAGTAGGAATCACCTACTCTTGACAACAAAAAAGCTATGGACGATTTTCTTCGGGAAATCCTATTTTATTTAATAGTTCGTCATAACGAGGATCATCCTTAAGTAATAAAAGGTTAGGGTCTGTTTGCAGCCAGATTAAATCAACTTCATGTCTTTCATAAGACCTTTCCAAATAATAAAAAGCACTGTCAGTCATATCCATACTCGCATAAGCATGAGCAGTAAAGACATTGATCATGGCCTCATTTTTTGTTACGCGTTCTCTAAGCTCTCTCATAAGCTTATCCCGAAGCGTAGGTTGATTGAGTTTGTCATAAGCAATAGCTAAGTGAGCCACCATGGAAGCATGCCTTTTATCAGAAATTTCCAGTCCTTTTTTTAATGTTTTTTCGGCTTCCTGATGCATGCCCATTGCATTGTATAAGTTGCCAAAATGATCGTAATAAGCTTCCTGTTCTGGGTCAATTTCAAATCCTTTTTCAATGGTTTGGAGAGCCTTATCCACTAGTTCAATATGATAATAAGCATAGGCCAGGTTCCAGTAAAAAGTACCTGCAAAGGGATCAGACTGAATTTCTTGTTTGCATTCCGTAATCACTTTTTGGAATCTTCTCAACATCAGGTCTAGATGAAAATCAGTATAGCCTGATCTGTGTTCTAGTTTTCTGGCTTTTTTAAACAGCTTATCTGCTTCTTTAAAATCCCAATCGAAAAAGTATTTTACGATGGCCATATTCCAAAGCAGTAAAGGATGGTCAGGGTCAATTTCTTTAGCCTTATCATAATATGTGTTTGCTATTTTTTTAGCCTCCTCATTTATCAAGTCCCCATACCAGGTGCCTTGAGTAGCATAAGCACCGCCTAACCAAATATACGCTTCCACAAATTCAGGATCATGCTGAACGGCAGCCTCAAAATATTTTATTGCTTTATTAATTTTATCCAATGACCAATTCCCTTCTATTAAATATTTTCCACGAAGATAATTTTCATAAGCCACTGGTTTTTTTGTAATAGGTTGATTAACGGAATTGATTTCATCCTGCGAAATATAAGTGTTAAGTGCTTTGGCAATGCTTTTAGCAATATCAGTTTGGATTGCAAAAATGTTTTCAAGCTTTCTATCATATTGCTCTGACCACAGGTGATTATCAGTTTCCCCTTCTATAAGTTGCGCATTGATTCTTATTTTTCCATTGTTTTCTTGAACACCTCCTTCCAACACATAATTTACTTTTAGCTCCTTAGCTATTTCAGGAATGGATTTATCGGAATTTTTATAGCGCATTGAAGTCGTTCGGGAGATCACATGCATATTTTCAAGTGCTGTAAGGTGATTAAGCACTGCCTCCATTACGCCATCAGAAAAATGCTGCTGATCAGGATTTTTACTCATATTGGCAAAGGGTAAGACAACGATGGATTTTTCCTTTGTTAATTTACCTTCATCTTCATTTCTTCTAAGAAATATAAAGGCAATAACTAGCACAACAAATACACTTAAAATAACATAAAGTTTATAGCTGATCCTTGAAGCTTTCTTTTCTTTTTCTAGAATCGAATTTTTTACCTTACCTGGTGTAGCCCCAAAATAATCATGAAAAGATTTGCTGAAATAGGTAGGACTGTTAAACCCAACTTTATAGGCAACCTCAGCAGCAGAATAATCTTTTTGTTCCAGTAATATTTTGGCTTTTCTTAATCTGTATTCTCTAATAAATTGGCTAATTGATTGGCCCGTAACATTTTTTAATTTTCTATGTAGATGTGATCGGTTTAATCCAAATTCTTTAGCTAAATCCTCTACTCCAAATTGCTCATTACTTAAATTAGCTTCAAGAATTTCTTGCAATTTTAAAATGAAAGGATTGTTGCTATTGGAATTGGAAGTATTCATATGTATATGAATTTACAACAAAATGTTGTTTTTAGGAACTATTTTATTCCAGAATTCTTATTATTCCGAGTCCGATAATCATATATTATTACTTAGACATTTTATTATAACTTTTAAATTTAGGTAATTGTCCTGTCCTTAAATGATGTAAAAAAATGATAAGAATATAAGTTAAATAAAAGAAAAATAGCACTAAGAAGTTCCTCAGTGCTATCTAAATTTAGTATATATCTAAAATTTTATTGCTTATTAAAAATAGGCAAAATATTAACTTTTCGATAAAGCATTTATTTCTTCCGGACTAAGGGTTCTGTCGTATATTCTCACTTCATCAATTGCACCGTTAAAAGGCGCACATGGTCCAGTTGCACACTCACCAATTCCAATATGGAAAGGATTTGTTGATTCCAAATAGGTGCCACAATTTGAAAAACCGCTATCTAAATTGGAAACATCCCTTTGTGTTCCGTTAATATACAGATTGAAGCCGGAAGGGCTGTAATTTCCATTCCAAGTACCCACTACATGATACCACTTATTAGCCTCCAAACTAGTTGCTTCAGTTATTCTGCCATCGTATTTATTACCGTCAGTAGCGTAAAATATATTAAGTCTTTGATCTTCAGTAATACCAAATACAAAACCTATTCTTTCATTACAGGCACCTTCTACACCCGTACCATTATAATTTGAAAGGATTCTCGCAGTACTTCCAACTTCAGAAATATAAATCCAAGCGGCAAAACTGGCTCCATTACTTAAATTTTCGTCTATTTCGGGAGAAGTAACAATATGGTCATCTTCCCCATCAAATTTATATGCTTTACCTGATTGTTGGTTGCGGTCATTAAATGCGGATACTCCATTATTTAAAAACCCATGAAATTCATTGCCACTATAATCTTCTGCATCACCATCGAAAGGATAATAAGCAATTAAACCATTTGTGGGCAGCACAATGATTTCCTTTGTACTAATATTTCCTTCTGGCTCTTGATCTGTGGTCACTTTTAAAGTAGCTTCATATATGCCAGGTGTATTATATTTAACTACAGGATTTGATTCAGTAGAGGAAGCAGGTGAGGCTCCTTCAAAATTCCATTCCCAAGAATTTGGGGAACCAACTGAAGTGTCAGTAAATGTAATCTCATTTCCCTGATCGATAATGGAGTCGCTGGTTTCGAAGGAAGCTTTTACAGACTTAACAACCGTTATAAATTCTGATTTCACTTCTCGGTCACTGCTATTTTCATTTGATGCCGTTAAACTGATATTATATATTCCAGATTCTTCAAATACCACAGTAGGATTTTGTTCCGTAGAAGAATTAATGTTACTACTTCCAAAATCCCATTCCCATGAAGTAGGGTTGTTGGTGGATTGGTCGGTGAAAGTTACAAACTCACCTTCAAAAATGGTGATTTTGGATGCTGTAAAATTCGCATTGATTTCTGGTATGTTTTCATCCTCTTTATCACATGCACTCAAAATTACTAGGCTGAAAATAATAATGGATAATCTTTTTAACATGAAGTTTTTTTTAAAAATGTGAAATGTATTTTTCTTGATAAGAAGTAATATTTGTTACTCTACTTATTAAATGGATAATTTGCGCAAAATAGTAGATTTTGTTTTAATTAAAAAGTAATTAATTAAGACTTTAGTATTTTAATTATTTTCGCTAAAATAAATTGGATTTATTGATATTAGACAATAAATATTATTAGGAGCTGCTAAAATTTATTTTTTATAGAATATGATTTTTGTGTAGCACTTTTCACCCAAAAATAGAAATGCTATTAAATTTATTCATCCAATTTCGGGAAATTAAATTGCCCAAATGCACTATTTCCCTTCATCAGTTTCTCAATTTCCTCACTTTTTCTAGGAGCATCATTTGATAATAATTCCACCCCGTCTTTCTTGATTAGGTAGTCATCTTCAATTCTAACGGGTATATCCCACCATTTTTCATCACATGGACTACCTTCTGGAATATAAATCCCCGGCTCTATAGTGATGACCATGTTTTCTTCTAGCGTACCGTATTCTCCTAAATCATGCACATCCAAACCTATATGATGACAACATCCATGAGGATAGTATCGATGTCTGCCTGTTGCAGGGTCAATTAAATCTTCTTCATTAAGACTTTCTACAATTCCCAATTCCAATAATCCTTTATTGATAATGGCTAAAGTAGTATCAAAAACAGCCGAAAATGGAACTCCTTCCTTAGCAATTGATGCTCCTGCTTCCTGTGCTTTATAAACCAAATCATAAATGGCTTTTTGTTCTTTTGAAAATTTTCCGTTTACTGGGATTGTGCGCGTAACATCAGCTGTGTAACCATGATATTCAGCTCCCAAATCCATCAATATTAATTCCCCATCTTCAATTTCAGGCTTATAATTATCTATATAATGCAATACACAGCCGTTGTGTCCTGCACCCACTATACTAGGATAACCTTCATATTCTGCTTTGTATTTTTTATAAATAAATTCATGCATGCCTTGTACTTCCAGTTCGGACATGCCCGGCTCCATGGCACGCATAACCTCAGCTTGTCCTAAAGCTGATATTTTTACTGCCTTTCTTAGCAAGTCCAGTTCTTCTGCTGTTTTGATACCTCGCATTGGACGAAGTAATTCATCCAATAAAGTTGTATTCAAATTATTTTCTTGTGGCTCCGGAGTGATGTCTAAATTTTTATCATCAGGGTAATTTGCCTTTTGTTTAAATTGTGCAATCAAATCATATAAATCCCCTTTTTCTTGAGTTTGCCTTACGTCATCTTGAAAATCATAGAATAATACTTGGTCAAATTTTGAAAAATCGATTGGGAAAGTCTCAAAATTCGGAGTTTCAAATGCTACCTCCAATTTTAAATCATTCACCGCCTCAGCTGTGCTAACTCTGCCTCCATCATATAACTCGGCCAAAGCATTTCTGCCCCTTACAAATATGATCTCATTCATGGTTTTACCATTAATATTTTGCTCTTCGGAAAAAATCAAAAGCAATGCATGAGGCTGTCTGTGACCAGTTAAATAATAAAAATTGGGATCTTGGTGATATTTAAAGTTTACATCATTGGCACGGTTTCGTATTGGATTGGAAAAGAAAACTGCCACTGAATTTTCAGGCATCTTTCCTCTTAAAATATCTCTTCTCTCTTTATGAAAGTCACTTGAAAGAAAATCCTGAGGTTTTTGTGTTTGGCTGTAACCTAGGGTTGCCATTACAAATAGAAAAAAAAGCGTTTGAAATATCTTCATAATTTTAATTTTTTTGAATTTAAAAATAAAATCCTAAATCAGCCTAGATTTTTATATCAATGGTGGATGTTTTGCTTTTTTTACAAACATTTATCAAAATAGATAAACTTTTCTTCATATAAATTACGTTTGTTGGTAATGATTAACAATATTTAATTTTAAAATTGGATCGATTCATAATGCGTGTTTTAGTCTTCTTTTTCCTTTGTATGTTTTTCATCATTGCTTGTGATCCTAAAGAGGTGCCCATGCCTGATGAAGATTTTGAATTGGAAGCCCCTTCCTATTTCGGGAGTTATAATGAACGGATTCCCGAAGATAATCCGATTACACAAAAGGGATTTGAGCTGGGGAGAATGTTGTTTTATGAAAAAAAGCTTTCTGGTGACAACAGCATGTCTTGTGCAAGTTGCCATCAACAAAGCAAAGCATTCACTGATGGTAAGGCAATTAGCCCGGGAATAGATGGCATAAATGGAAAAGTAAGTACTATGTCATTGGTGAATTTGCTTTGGGCTGAAAAGTTTACATGGAATGGGAAGATGGAAACCGTAGAGGCACAATCCACCGAGCCTATTCGAAATCCAATTGAAATGCACGAAAATTTCGAGAATGCCATTCAGAAATTAGAGGAAGCTGGCTATAGCCGATTATTTCAAGAAGCTTTTGAATCAGAAGAAATAACAGAGGAATTAATTGGGAAAGCCTTATCTCAATTTCAAAGAGCTCTAGTTTCCTCTAACTCCAAGTATGATCAATATTTAAGAGGTGAATATGAACCAACTCAATCTGAACGAAGAGGGGAACAATTGTTTTTTACTCATCCAATTCCTGGTCAGCTAAGAGGAGGAAATTGCGGAGATTGTCATTTAGGCCCCTTGACCTCTGGGGCAATTGATGGCTTTCAAGGTTTTCATAATAATGGTTTAGATGATGATGATAATATGGATGAAGGGTTAATGGCGGTGACAGGTAATCCGGCCGACAAGGGTAGGTTTAAGACCCCGAGCTTAAGGAATATTGCTTTAACTGCCCCTTATATGCACGATGGAAGGTTTGAAACTTTGGAAGAAGTCATCGAACATTATGATAATGGAATCCATCAAAGCAGTACTCTTGATATTTTGATTATAGAAGGAAGCAATGAGAACCAAGCTTCTGGAGATCAACCACAATTATTTTTAACAGAACAAGAAAAAGATGATATTATCGCATTTTTACACATGTTAACAGATGAAGATTTTATTAATAACCCCCAATTCTCTAACCCCTTTGAAGATGATGAAAACAATTAAATACCTTTTTTTATTAACTCCATTCATATTTTTTGCATGTGAAGAGGATGTGGAAAATACTTCTTCCTTAGAATTAGAATTTGTTCACAAAGTAGGACAGGAAGATTTTGAATATGGTGAAATATATCAAAATGAAGCCGGAAATGAATTCTCTTTGCGTTTATGGAGAACTTATATCAGTGAAGTAAAATTGATTAAATCAAATAATGAAGTTTATGCAGTTCCTCATAGCTATCATTTAATTGAACCGGAAAATGGTAATAAATTTAGGCTGAATCTAACCGAAATCCCAAGCGGAGATTATAAATCAATTGAATTTTACATAGGGGTATTTGGAGATGAAAATTTATCCGAAGATATAGTGGGTGATTTAGATCCTTCTAATAATATGGCTTGGAATTGGACTACAGGCTATAAATTTGTAAGGATGGATGGAGAATTCCAAGATTTATCTGGAAATAGAAGAGGAGTAGTGGTACATATCGGCACAAGAGCTAATCTTAAATTTCAATCTTTTGAATTCTCTGATGGCATGAACATATCTGAGCAATCGAATAAAATTACATTTGATTTAGATCTGTTGGAGGCATTCAAAAACCCCAACACTATTGATTTTGAACTGTTAAGTGATTTTCAATTTAATAATGAAGCTGATTTAATAGGAGAGAACTATGCTAATGGATTTGTGAAATTGGTAGAGCAATAATTATTATTTAAATTGATAATCAAAAATCTATAACAAATAAAACATTTTGACCTATGAAAAATTTTAAACGAGTATTATTGTTATTACCCATATTGTTTCTAGCATTTTCGTGTCAGGATGATATGGAAGATGTTGTAGATGACGGTGATGATGATAACAATGATGATAATTCAATCAATATTGTGGCTATGATGGTTGATAATTCTGGAGCATCAGCTTATTTCGTTTCTTCAATTTCTGGAAATGAAGATTTGACAGCCTTAAATGAGGATAATAGTCCTTGGGAGTTGACAGTTGGAACAAGATATGAACTAACAGTTACAGGAGCAAGTACCCACCCATTTGCTCTAAGGGATGGAGATAATAATATTTTGTTGAGTATGAATGACGTGGACGGATCCTTTGAAAGCGACTCAGATGTTGATTTCCAAACTAGTGGCACAAGCTTCAATTTTACATTAACTCAGGAACTGGCTGATGAGCTTAATAACTATGTTTGCACTATTCACTCGGGTATGACAGGAAGTATTTCGATTAATTAAATCATTCACAAGTTCTATCATAAACTCCAATTCATATATCATTATGGGTTGGAGTTTTTTTTGCAGTTCATCCAAATAAGATAACGACTCATCTAACCTAAACTACAACTCGTCCTTATAAATATTCCTTATAACATTATTTCATGTTGTTACATCAAACAAAAAAATTAACAACTATGAAAAATTTATGGAGATTACTATTATTAATTCCTTTAACATTTATCGCAATATCATGCGATGATGAGGAAATGGATGACGAAAACATGGAGCCTGCACCTACTCTTGTAGAGGCTGCAGAAGATGCGGGATTAACGACCTTATTGGATGCTGTGGGAGCAGTTGATGGATTGAGTCAGACACTATTAGATGCAAGTGAAATCACAGTATTTGCGCCTACCAATGCTGCTTTTTCTGATGCTTTAGAGGCATTTGGTGCTTCTAACCTTTCCGAATTGATAGACGCAATAGGCGGGGTTGAAAATTTAGAAACTGTATTAGGTTTTCATGTAGTGCCGGCAGTTGCTTTTTCAGATGACTTAATTGATGGAGCACAAACCTTTAATACTTTAGCTGGTCAAAGCCTTACAGTAACTGCTTCTGGCGGTAATGTGACGGTTACGGATGTAAATGATAATACTTTCAATGTTGTAACGGCAGATGTGGAAATCGAAAATGGTGTAGTACATGTGATCGATGGTGTTTTATTACCTGAACTTCCTGAGGATGATGACGAGGAGGAAGAGTTGCCAAATTTAGTAGATGCAGCTACTGATGCTGGCTTAACTACCTTATTAGATGCTGTTGGAGCAGTAGATGGTTTAGCGGATAACTTATTAGCTGCTGAAGCAATAACAGTTTTTGCTCCAACCAACGATGCATTTGGAGCTGCTTTAGAAGCCTATGGAGCTGCAGATTTAAATGAATTAGTAGAAGCATTAGGCGGAGTTGAAAATTTAGAAACCGTATTAGGATTTCACGTTGTGCCTGCTGTAGCTTTTGCAGAAGATTTGTCTGATGGTGAACAAACATTCAATACTTTAGCTGATCAAGAATTAACGGTAACCGCTTCTTCTGAAGGAGTAACCGTTACTGATGCATTAGGTAATACTTTCAATGTAGTTACTGCTGATGTGGCGATTGAAAATGGTGTGGTTCATGTAATTAACGGGGTATTACTACCTGAATTACCAAATCCAAATTTAGTAGATGCGGCAACTGATGCTGGTTTAACCACACTTTTAGATGTAGTGGGTGAAGTAGATGGTTTAGCTGATGATCTGTTAGCCGCTGAAGCTATCACTATTTTTGCACCTACTAATGAGGCGTTTGAAGCTGCTTTAGAGGCCATCAGTACTGCTAATTTAAACGAAGCAGTGGAAGCTTATAAAGTAATTGAAAATTTAGAAACAGTTTTAGGTTTTCACATAGTTCCTGCTGTTGCCTTTGCTGCTGACTTGGCCGAGGGAGCGCAAACTTTTAATACACTTGCTGGACAAGAATTGACCGTAACTAGAACAGGTTCTGATGTTACTGTAACTGACTTATCAGGAAATATCTTCAACGTAGTAACGGCCGATGTTGCTATAGATAACGGAGTAGTGCATGTAATCGATGGTGTTTTATTACCAGATTTACCAAATCCAAATTTGGTTGAATTAGCTACATTTGCAGGTTTAAGCACACTTTTAGATGCAGTAGGTGCAGTAGATGGTTTAGCTGATGACCTATTAGGTGCAGATGCAATTACCGTTTTTGCTCCTACCAATGATTCGTTTGCTGATGCGTTAAATGCTTATGGAGTTGATAACTTAGACGACCTTGTGACTGAACTAGGAGGAGTTGATAACTTAGAAGCTGTATTAGGTTTCCACGTTGTGCCAGCAGTTGCCTTTGCTGAAGACTTAGCAGAAGGTGCTCAAACTTTCAATACTTTAGCAGGACAAGAATTAACAGTAACGAGGACTGGATCTGATGTAACTGTTACTGATGTTTCAGGGAATACTTTTAGTGTAGTAACTGCTGATGTGGCTATTGAAAATGGTGTGGTTCATGTGATTGATGGTGTATTATTACCAGAAATTACACTTCCAAATGTGGTTGATGCTGCCACAAGTGCTGGTTTAACTACTTTGATTGATGCTTTAGTGGCTGCTGAGTTAGATGATGACGTTTCTAATGCTGAGGCGATCACGGTGTTTGCTCCAACTAATGAAGCTTTTGTAGCTTTGTTGGAAGCCCAAGAAGTAGAGGACTTAGACGGATTAATTGCAAAATTAGGCGCAGAAGCTGTTGCTGATGTTTTGACCTTCCATGTGGTACCGGCCGTAGCTTTCTCACATGATTTATCTGATGGTGATACTTTTACAACGCTACAAGGTGAAGACTTAACAATAAATATCACTGAGAATGGCGGAGTAACCGTAACCGATGTTAATGCAAATACCTTCAATGTTACTACTGCTGATGTAGCCATTGAAAATGGAGTAGTGCATGTAATTGATGGTGTATTATTGCCAACACTTTAATAGATTATGGTTTATTTAGTTTTAAATGCAAAAAAAGATGGGATTCATTTCCCATCTTTTTTACATTACATTTATGATTTAATAATCTTACACAAGATTATTTAGTGGTTTTATAATTACTTTAAATGTTCCAACACAAATATAAATTCTTATTTATTGCTTTACTGGCAATCTATTCATTCCTCAATATCATTGTGTTGGAAGGGGACAGGCTTTTTCAGGCTGGCTTACCTTACAATTATTTATTTTGGACTATTTTAGGGCTTACCTTTGCAGTATGGATGTCCAATTGGCTCATCCAAAAATACTTGACAAGGTATTGGGCGAAAATACATGCTTTGATAAAACAATTTGTTATCAGCATTTTTTCAGTTTTGCTTATAAGTTTAATTTCAGTGGAAACAACTGAGCTTTTATTAGGAGATCCTTTTACTTTAAGCAGACAAAATTTCCTTTTAACTTTTGCATTTACATTTAGAATTAATCTTTTTCTTAATACTATAAATGCCATCTTTTTCTTCAATAGGAAATATAAAGAAAAAGAACTAGAAGCAGAGAAATTGAAAAACATCAATATAGGTTCTCAATACGAAAGATTGAACCATCAATTAAATCCTCATTTTCTCTTTAATAATCTGAATGCATTATCAACTTTAATGCATGACGATTTAGAAAAAGCAGATTTATTTCTTCAAAAACTTTCCGCAATCTATCGTTACATATCACAAAATGTAAATGAAGAGTTGGTAAGTCTGGAGAAAGAGATACATTTTTTAAAAGACTACGTTTCTTTGCTTGAGATACGTTTTAAAGACTCATTGTTGATTAATATTTCAATCGATGAAGAAGCGGAGAAATGCTTTATTCCACCTGTAGTACTTCAACTTTTGATAGAGAATGTGGTAAAACATAATTTTTTCACAATCGAAAAGCCAGTAAAAGTTGAAATCATAAATGAAGGGCTTAATTTAAAAGTAAGTAATACTTTTCAACCCAAAACAGAAGATGTAGATTCTATGGGAATAGGATTGCAAAACATTTCAGAACGTTATAAGTTTTTAGATAAGTCGATTGAAATTAATAAAAGCAAAAACAGTTTTGAAGTTATAATTCCATTAATCATTGTATAATGAATTTGTTAATTTTTGAAGATGAACCATTAGCACAGCAAAGGGTAGTGCAAATAATCCAAAAAACAAGACCTGAATGGATAATTTCTGGTACAGCCCAAAGTGTAGCTGAAGCTAGAAATTTACTTCAGAATAGTTCAGATATTGATTTATTAATCTGTGACATTCATTTGGCGGATGGAGAATGTTTTAAAATTTTTGAAAATCAGCATTTACAAATCCCTATTATCTTCTTGACTGCATACGATCAGCATGCACTGGAATCATTCAATCATTATTGCATTGATTATGTTCTCAAACCTTTACAGGAATCTCGATTGCTTCAAGCATTTGAAAAATATGAACAACTTTGCCTAAGAGAGGAAAAACTGGAACTTGAAAGCAATGTTATTCAATCTGTCATCAAAAAATTATCTTCTAAAAACTACAAGCAAAGATTCTTGACCAAAGTGGGCAGTAAAATGCTTTTTAAGGATATTCATGAAATTGCTTATTTCTATGCAGAAGATAAAATTGTTTATTTGAAAGAGATTGGAACCGCCAAAAAATATATTATCAATTTCAGTTTAGATGAATTGGAGAAGAAAATATTAGATCCATCGCAGTTTTATAGAATCAACCGCTCAATAATCATTAATTTAGAGGCTTTAGTGGAAATGAAAACCTATCATAACGGAAGACTAAAGCTTTTTGTCAAATCTTCTGATGATTTGGATTTAATAGTGGCGAGAGAAAGAGTTGGACAATTTAAAGATTGGATAAATCAATAATTTTTTAATCATGACGAAATACATATTAATTTTAAGTGTTTTTACTTTTTTAAATATTAATTTTATTCAGGCGCAAGAGTATTCTAAACAAGAATTGGACTCCATCAAGAGGGAAATATTTACTATCAAAAAGGATGTAAATCAAATTCAGCTTCAATTGTCAGATGCTAAAAAGACCTTGAAAACAGGAATTTTTGTAGCCACTCTTGGTTACACTGTAACCATTATCGGTGGTCAATTATTAGGTACTAATCCAGAATTGGGTGAAGCATTGCTATATACTGGTGGGGCTATTGGAATAGGGGGTACCATAGTGTTAGTAAATGGATTCAATAAACTAAGTTTAAGTAAGCCAAAAATAAGAACGGATTAGCCCAAAGCAATTTCTCCCCAATCAGCGTGCATTTCATCAAAACGTTGCATCACTTTTTTCATAAAATCTTCAGAAATTAGGCTTTTTAATTCTTCCACATCTGCCACTTCATATTCATCAATTTTGAAAGTTTGTTCATATAATCCTAATTCAAATTTTACTAAATACTTTTCATTCCATTGGAATAGACTGATTTTACAAAAATCATTGGGAAGTTCACCTATTACCCTCATTTTTTATAATTTTAAGTTTAAGCAAAGGTAATACTACTTTCTCGAGTTTAAAATTGAAAATAAACCTGTCAGGTTTATCCTAATTATTCATGAATAAAACGCTATTTTTTTAACTTTATAATTTCAAAAAAACCTGACAGGTTTGGGCTCACTTCTAATGTGTAAAAAAGAGAATTCATATATAAACATTGATGGCAGAATTAAAGGAACGATTTTATGATTATTTGATTGAGGAAGATGAACCTAGAGCCTGTAAAGCAATTCCTGAAGAGGCTTGCACTAATGTTCCCAAGAATTTTACGCTCAATATTGCCAATGGAACATTAACAAAACTGGCAGAAAAAATTATTAGCCCAAACCTAACTTTAGCTTGGATCATGGATTTTTTCGGTGCTTCTTCTGCTATGATAGGTGCCTTGGTTCCTATAAAAGATGCAGGTTCATTATTACCTCAATTGGCTGTTTCTGGTAAGATAAGGTCATTTTCAATCAGAAAGAATTTCTGGGCAATCAGTGCCTTGGTGCAAGGGTTTTGCTGGTTGGCTGCGGCTGGTCACATTTTCTTTGGTGATGAGAAAAGCTTTCCGATGGCAATGCTAGTGCTTTTAGCGGTTTTTAGTGTAGCAAGTGGTGTGGCTTCTGTAGCCTATAAAGATGTGATCGGAAAAACTATTCCGAAAAATACTCGAGGGCAAATGCTGAGCTATCGTTCTACTTTTGGCGGAATACTAAGTCTGATTGCTGGGGTAGTTTTAGTGTTTTTTATACAAGAAGAAGCTGATAAATCCATTTATGGGTTCATGTTTCTGTTTGCTGCTGCCTTGTGGTTTATAGCTTCTATTTTGTTTTTCATGATTCAAGAAGAAAAAGGAGCCACTGATGGAGGTAGAAATCCCTTGCAAGAAGTTAAAGCTGGAATAAAATTGATAAAAGAAGAAACGAATTTCAGAAATTTTCTTTTTACTCGAGCGCTGTTAATGGCGGTTCCATTATTGCAGCCCTTCTATGTTTTGGTTGCCAACGATATAGGCAATCCTGACTGGAGTTTGTTAGGATATTTGATTATAGTAAATGGATTAGCAAATGTATTGAGCAGTCCAATTTGGGGTAAAATAGCGGATCAATTGTCAACTCGTCTAATGCGTATTTCTTCCATAATTGCGATTGGTGGAGGAATTTTTGCCTTAATGTTTTATTTTGCTACTGATTGGAATCTAGGTTTTTATGCATTCCTGCCAGTTTTTTTTATCAATGGTATAGCCTATAGCGGAGCCAGATTAAGCCGAAAAACTTATTTAGTAGATTACGCTCCTGATGATAATCGTGCCACTTATGTTTCAGTGGCAAATACTTTCATTGGGTTGTTCACCTTAGTGGCAGCTGGCTTTGGCGTAATAGCTGATTTGTTCGGACTTCCAGCGCAAATTATCTTTTTTATGAGTTTGTTGGTTTTGGCTATTGTTTTGAGCTTTAGGTTGAAGAAGGTATGATGATTTTTAATCGCCTTTTTTTGGTAAATTATTATATTACGCCCTTTCAGGGGTTCTATGAGTTATGCTTTAAGCATAGGGCTTCACCCTATGTTAAGATATGTCGTCCCTTCAGGACTTGGATGATTTTGAGCTTTAATTATCTTAAGATAGTTT
Source organism: Marivirga sp. (assembly GCF_051117495.1). Lineage (NCBI taxonomy): Bacteria > Pseudomonadati > Bacteroidota > Cytophagia > Cytophagales > Marivirgaceae > Marivirga > Marivirga sp. The sequence continues at coordinate 136,736 of NZ_JBNPEF010000015.1, forward strand.
ATGTAAATTAGTATAATGATAAGTCATCTATAATTATGACTAATGAAAATTTGGTGTAATATTAATTTAGTCCTGAAGGGACGTAATATTTAAACACATGGTGTAGCCCTGTGAAAAGAAAAACGAAAATCTTAAGCCCTGAAGGGGCGTAATAGTTTTCTAGTAATCTAAAATATAGACATTTCCGTATGAGTTGTAAACAACTCCAAGGCATGCATACCTTTGGCCGAATTTCCCTTCTCATTCAATTTCGGACTCCAAACTGCAATACTGTATTTACCTGGGTAAACCGCAGCAATTCCACCGCCCACACCACTTTTTCCAGGCAAACCAACACGAAAGGCAAATTCACCGGATTCATCATAAAATCCACAAGTCAGCATCAGCGCATTGATTCTCTTGATTTGGTTGGGTTCTAAAAATAGTGTGCCATCTGGGGCGCATTTTCCATGTTGGGCGAACAGCTGGAAACACCATGCTAATTCCACACAATTCATATCAATTGAGCATGTATAAAAGTAAAAATCTAAAACATCTTCTGGATTATTGTGAATGTTTTTAAAGCTTTTAATGAAGTTGGCCATGGCTACATTTCGATAACCCATGCTTTTCTCAGACTGAAAAACAGCTTCATTATATTGAATTTTATCTGTCCCTTGAAGGTCATGGATAAATTTTAAATATTCTGCTTTGGGGTCTTCCAACTCAGACAATAGAATATCGCAAATCACGATTGCCCCAGAATTGATAAATGGATTTCTGGGAATCCCTTCCTCATGCTCTAATTGAACCAGAGAGTTGAAAGGATCACCGGATGGCTCAACATCCACTCTATCCCAGACTTTATTGCCTATGCACTGAATGGCCATGCTGAGGGTAAAGACTTTAGAAATACTCTGAATAGAGAATCTTTCTTGATAATCTCCTGCATTATAGGTTTCTCCATTGACAAACTGCAAAGAAGCCCCAAATTTGTTAGGGTCAATTTTGGCTAATTCCGGAATATAAGAGGCCACTTTCCCAGGGTGCTCCACTGAATTGACCGTATGTAAAATATCATCGAGTATTCTGTTGTAGTCTTCCAAATTGTAGTTTTTGTTTTTTTCTTGCTTACGGCTGGAATGATGTTGAGATGCAAAGAATTGTATTTATAAACTATAAATCCATTTTTAAATGTTTTTAATTTAAACGAGCGGTTAATTAATTATCCCAACAGAATATAATATTTTCTATTGAGGCTTGTAACTGTTGTATTAATTAGTTAGTTTAAAGTGACGGAAATTCAAATATATGTTTTTAGCAAGATCTATTTTAGGCTATTTCATACTTTTATTGGTTTTTGCGATGGCTTGTAATGAAAAAAATATTCAAGAATTAGATTACTCTATAACTCCATATCCCATTAAAACCGGCTATGACGGCACCAATTTTTATTTTAATTACACATTACAAAATACTGATAGTGGTGAATACATTTATTACTATGATCATTTGATGAAAAGAATTTCTATTGTTGATTTTGACAATAAAGAGATAATAGATCATATACCGTTGAATAATGACAAATATGAAATAAAAGGAGTAGGGGAGATTATCCTTTCTGACACTTCCCTGATACTTCGTAATATGAATTGGTTTTATTGGGTCAGTAATGACGGTTTGGTTCAAAATTATGCTGATCCAGAAACTTTTAAAGGGATGAGATTTAAAGACGAGTTTGATTATACATTCGGTTATAAAACTTCCTATCAAAACCATATAAATAAATCAGAAGATATCATTCAGTTTTCTAAGTTTCCTTCGAATTATGATAAGAATCATTTTAGTAAGTCCCGATTGGTAAAAGTATTCTTAAATAAGGATAGTATCATTAATTCTAATGAGCCTTTAGATTTTTCAAATTATAAAAATGAAAATGAAACATTTGGCTTCAGGTCTAATCCATTTATTATAAGTATGAATAATGAGGTATATGTTACTTACCCATTTACACCCGATATCCATATTTACAATAGAGATGATTTATCCTTGGAAATGACGGTAGAATTATCCAATTATGATGAATTACCTAATAATAAACCTATTACAATAGCTAAATTTAAAGAAATTACTGAAGAAAATTTTCAGAACGAAACTCCTCTAGATGATCAAACATATTATCATAATCTATACTATGACCCTTATCGAGAGTTGTTTTATCGGCCTGTAAAGAGGGAAATACTTGAACATGAAGAGGTTATGGATTATAAAATGTGGTTGCTAATTTTTAATCAAGATATGGAATTGTTGGGTAAGTTAGATTTAGAGGATAAGTTTTCCCCATTTCTTTATATCAGCAAAAAAGGATTGTTTATAAGAAAAAAGAAACAACAAGAAAATCGAATAGACTTACACAGAATTGATTTTGAACTTCCTTAATTCAAAAATGAGCCACCTAATTGGTAATTCTTTTTAAATGCAGAAGGAGACACGCCTTCTTCTTTCTTAAAAGCACTGGTGAAGTGAGATAGGTTTTCAAAACCACTATTAAAACAAGCTTGCGTTATACTGCAATCAGGTTTCTTTAACCATTTTTTGGCCAATTTTATTCTTTCAGAGAGCACATACTGACCGGGTGTAATGCCAAATGCCTCTTTGAATTTTTTAAAGAATGTTGCCCTGCTCATGCAAGCCGCGTTGGCCAGCCTATCGAAGTCAATTTTTTCATTGATTTTATTTTGTATGATATGAATAGCATAGGCTAAAGGATGATGAGTGGCTAATGCTTTAGGAGAAGAAGTGAAAACATGTCTAGCCTGAGTTTGCATCAAACGGATAATCATTTCCTTCATGGCCAAATCCACATATAAATCCTTGGTGGTACCGTCCTCTGTTCTAGAAATTTTAATGATTCTATCCACCGTATTAATCAACTCCTGATTATTGATGATATGGTGAATGCTTGGATCAATTTGCCATTGCTCTTGCTCCATTACTTTCGGATGTTTTTCATTCAACATATCCAAAGTAAAATCTATTAACTGTTGGGAAATGGCCAGGGCAATGCATTGAGTCGGTTGTCCTTTTTTAGCTTCCGGGAAATCAATTTCCATGACCTCATTGGGGCCAACAATCACCGATTCGCCAGGTAGATAATCAAATGCCTCTTTATTTTCTAGATGCATTACTTTTTTGCCTCTCAGCATGGACGTGAATACAAAGTCGTTGAAAACCAACTTCACATCTTTTGCTTGTTGATGAGTTTCAAATACATTCAGTTCGCAACTGTCATAAGTATAGGCAGTACGATTTTCCACTAAAGTGAAAAGCGAGTTTTCATTTCCTAAAGGTACTTCGTATGGGCGGATGGCTTTGTTCATAGCAGATTATTTTTCTAATATCTGTTAAAAACCTGTCAGGTTTTCAAAACCTGACAGGTCTCTTTGCATATTGGTTAAAATGAGTCTTCCTAATTGCTACCCCGGTCGGTGGCACACCGACCGGAATCAGGAATAAACAATCCTATCAGTTCTCATTTGAAATTACAGTAATACAGCTCTACAATTTAGTAAATTTTATGATATTCTAAAAATCAGATGGAAAGCAAAATGATTCATACGCTTAACAAAACTTTTAAGAATTATAAGTAGGAAATTACATCAAAATAAAAATTAAAAGAATACTATGGAAACTTTAGAAAAAACTCAAAAAACGGTAGAGCGCCCTACCTTTAAGGCGCAATATGACCACTTCATTGGTGGAGAATGGGTAAAACCCGCCAAAGGTGAATATTTTGACAATATTAGTCCAGTTGATGGCAAAGCTTTTACCAAAGCTGCCAGAGGAACAAAGGAGGATGTAAATAGAGCCATTGACGCAGCTCATAAAGCATTTGAAACTTGGTCGAAAACATCTGCGGCAGCTAGAGCCAATGTGCTTTTGAAAATTGCTGATATCATCGAGGAAAATCTTGAGATGCTGGCAAGAGTAGAAACCATTGATAATGGAAAAGCCTTAAGAGAATGTAGAGCTGCTGATTTGCCACTTTGTGTAGATCACTTTAGATATTTTGCTGGTGCCATCAGGGCAGATGAAAGCTCAATTTCAGAACATGACGAACATACCGTAAGCATTAATCTACAAGAGCCTTTAGGAGTTGTAGGTCAAATCATTCCTTGGAACTTTCCATTATTAATGGCAACATGGAAAATAGCTCCAGCCTTGGCAGCCGGATGCTGCACAGTAGTGAAACCAGCAGAACAAACCCCAACTTCCCTAATGGTCTTAATGGAGTTGATTCAAGATGTAGTGCCTGCAGGGGTATTGAATGTAGTAACGGGCTTTGGGCCAGAAGCAGGTAAGCCATTAGCACAATCAGATAGAATAGCAAAAGTAGCATTCACTGGAGAAACTACTACGGGTCGTTTGATTATGCAATATGCTTCTGAAAACTTAATTCCTGTAACCATGGAATTAGGAGGGAAGTCTCCAAACATCTTCATGAAATCTGTAATGGACAAAGATGATGAGTTCTTGGATAAATGTATTGAAGGAGCTGTAATGTTTGCCTTAAATCAAGGAGAAGTTTGTACTTGTCCTTCAAGGATATTGGTACATGAGGATATAGCAGATGAATTTATGAAAAGAGTGGTAGAAAGAACTAAAGCCATCAAAATGGGACATCCTTTGGCAGAAGATACCATGATGGGAGCGCAAGCTTCAAACGATCAATTCGAAAAGATTCTTTCTTATCTTGATATTGGAAAACAAGAAGGAGCAGAGGTGCTTTGCGGTGGCGTAAAAGCAAATCTAAATTCTGGTTTGGAAAACGGCTACTATATTGAGCCTACTATCTTCAAAGGTCATAACAAAATGCGTGTATTCCAGGAAGAGATTTTCGGTCCTGTAACTTCCGTTTGTACTTTCAAAACCACTGAGGAAGCGATCGAAATTGCCAATGATACCATTTACGGATTAGGTGCTGGTTTATGGAGTAGAGATGCTCACGAGTTATATCAAGTGCCTAGAGCGGTAAAAGCTGGACGTGTTTGGGTAAATAACTATCATGCATACCCTGCGCATGCACCATTCGGAGGCTATAAGAAATCCGGTTTCGGTAGAGAGAACCACAAAATGATGTTGGATCACTACAGACAAACCAAGAACATGTTGATTTCTTATGACAAGAATAAATTAGGTTTCTTTTAGTAGATTGTTTTAAGTAGTAAGTTATAGGTTGTAAGTAAGGAAACTCATTTACAATCTATAACTTTTTTACTTATAACTTAGAACCTAAAACTTAAAACTGTTAAAAATGGAAAGAGTAACAATAAGCGACAAAGCAATAGAAGTGATAGATGAATTGAGAGACAGATTTGGTGATTTGATGTTTCACCAAAGTGGGGGCTGCTGTGATGGTTCATCGCCTATGTGTTTTGAAAAAGGTGATTTCAAAGTAGGTGGAGGAGATGTCTGGTTGGGGAAGGTTTACGGCTGCGATTTTTTTATGAGTAAAGATCAATTTGAATATTGGAAACACACCCATCTTACTTTAGATGTTACAGAAGGCAGAGGTTCTAGCTTTTCATTAGAAATCCCGATGGGCATTCGGTTCATGATTCGCTCACGAATCTTTACTATGGAGGAATTGGAAAGTTTAGACCCTATTATGACAGGAGAGGAATATTTAGAGGCGGATGCTAGATAATATTATGTTAGGTCTGACTTTCGGCACTAAGCTAACTTCATGCTTCCAGCTACCAACTTCTGATTTTTCCATAGCCACTTCAATATCTATTAATGAAAACACCTCTTTTAGCATGTACCTAATTTCCACCATTGGGGGCTAGGGGGCTCACATGATAATAAACCAAAGGCACAAAATACAAAGCCGTGAAAGTGCCTATAGTCAAACCGCCCATAACCGCCAGAACGAGGGGCTTTTGCAATTCTGCTCCCAAGCCGCCAGAAAGTAAAACGGGACTCAAAGCCAGAAGGGTAGTAATAGAAGTCATCAGAATCGGTTTCAGTCTAATTTTGCCAGCTGAGAATATAGCTTCATAGATGCTTTCCTTATCTTTCTTTTCTAAATTTTTGATATTGCGATTCATGGTATCTACTTTCAAGATAGCATCATTTACCATAATTCCCAGCATCACCACCATTCCTATGGCTGACATGATATTGATACTGCTTCCGCCTAGCCAAAGGACAATCATAGCCCCCATAATTCCGAACGGTAAAGTGAAAATCACAATTAAGGGTTGCCAAAAGCTCTCAAATTGAGCGGAGAGAATGAAATACAACAGCACTACGGAAATCAACAATATAAAGGCCAGCTCTTTAAGATTTTCTTGGTCTGAAAAATACCTTCCTGATATTTTCTGAATCAGACTGTTTTGATTTGCCCACTGATCAATATCCGAAATCAATTCCTCAGAATTAGGCTGAACTACATCTTCTGTAAGGTTGATGGAGAAGTAAGAACCTGAAACATCAGCCGTTATTTTTTTCAGTCTGTTGCCCCATTCATATTCTACAAAATTTCGTAAAGCATAACTTTTACCTTCACTATTTCGCACTTTGGCCGTTTTCAATAATTCGGCAAAAGCTTTTTGGTCGGTTTCCAAAATCACAGGCGTAATAATAGCAAATTGCTTCAATTCTGATATTTTATAATTGCCCAAGACCCTTTCTAATTGACTGATAATTTGCTCTGGCCTAATGCCGTATTGCAGTAATTTTGGCTGTTTGATGGTCAAAATCATGCTGCTTTCCTCTTCCAAAGAGGGGCCGACTTGAAACTTATCAGCAGGGAAGGATTCCAATACAGGTTTTACGGTTTCGGGATTGGCATTTTTCAAATTAGGATCTTGCCATTGCACTCTGAAATAAGGTTCATCGCTGGCAAACAACATATCAAAAGCATTTTTGGCATTTTCTCTTTCAAATGAAGCTTTCGGATAGGACTGCTTTATTCGATTTTCAAGGACATTTAGCTGCTCATGTTTAGCTTCCTCATTATCAAACTGTAGATAAATTAAACTTTCTTGCAATTCTGCATTTTCCAAACTCAATAGATATTGCGGAATGCCTGCGTCCGTTTCGCTAAATTGAAGTTGTTGGTTCAAATTATCTAGTAATTCCTGACTTCGGTTTGCATTTTCAATGACATCTATCGGTTCGTTCCAATTGATTTTGACCACTGCATCCATTCTGGTAATTTCGGGTAAGCCTTTTTGCTCCATATTCCAGAAAGCCCATAAGCCTAAAGGAATAATGAGAATAATAAGAAAAAAGCTCAAGCCTTTATTCCGGAATGACCAATGATGTGATTTCTCAAATCCTTTGATAATCCTTTTGAAAAAGCGGCTGTCTTCCTTTTTGAAATCTTTTTTCTTTTCAAAGAATAAGCGATAGAGTAGGGGAAGCAGTACAAAGGAAACTCCCAAAGAAACAGTCAAAATAATGCCTACAGAAACGGCTTGGTCAAAGAATAAAACCCCACTCACGCCACTTAAGAAAATTAAGGGGACAAATACTGCCAAAGTGGTCAAAACTGAACTGATTAAAGCGCCCTGTACTTCAGCTACTCCAGCTACGCATGCATCCAGAAGATTCAAGCCTTCCATTCGTTTTCGGCTGATGTTTTCTAAAACAATAATGGCATTATCAATCAGCATTCCCAATCCTAACGCCAATCCGCTTAATGAAATGATGTTGATGCTTAATCCGAATATTTCAAAGAATAGAAAGGATAAAATAAGAGACAATGGCAAACTAATTCCCATAATCACAGGCAATCGAAAAGAACCCATAAAAAGGAAGAGTACTCCAAAAGCAAACAGTCCACCGAAAAGCAAACTGCCCTGCAAATTATTGATGCCCGCTTTCAGGAAGATAGATTGGTCTTGGGTAATGGCAATATCCAAAGTGGGATAATCCTTCTTAAATTGAGCAATGGATTTTTCAATTTCAGGCATTAGTTCCGTCATCACGGCTTGTGGTTGCTTGTGGATATTCATCACGATGCCTCTATTCTGATTAAAAAAATGAAAACCGCTAACCTTTTCCTCTGCAGTCTTAACTATTGCCAGCTGGTGAATAGGAATGTATTTTTCTTCATTAATTCTGACGGGAATTTGAGCAATGTCTTCCGCATCATTCAACCTTCCAGCCATGCGCATATAGTATTGATATTGCCCATCTTTTACTTCCACTCCGCCCAGTTCCTGATTGGCTGATTGAATTGCTTGTGAAATGGATTCTATTTCCAGCCCTGCTCTTTCCAAGGCCTTTAAGTCAGGAATGATTTTAATTTGCTCATCCACCGTTCCATTTAAATCAACTAGAGAAATCCCCTCAATTTGTTCGATTCTCTTTTTAATTACATTTTCCGCCAGTCTGGAGCTCTCCACCATATTGGCAGCATCCTTGGGAATCAACTGAATTTTTGCAATTGGGATATCGGTGTAATTCACTCTTATCACCCTTGGTCGGGACATATCAGCCGGAAATTGATCCGTGAGGCGGTCAATTTTCTCATTGACTTCCACAAAAGCCAGATCCATTCTTTGCCCATAGTTAAACCGTAAGCGCAGCAAACCATTTTCATTAGATGCAGTGGATTGCAAATCGGACAGTCCCTGCATGGTCGCCAAAGATTCCCGCATGGGTTTAAGGATGTTATTTTCAATGGCTTCAGGGGAAGCATTGGCATAATCTACTCGAATAGCCATTTCGGGTATATCAATATCAGGAAGGAGGGAAACAGGTCGGTTTAACCATGCCAACACGCTCAAACCAATGAGCGCAACAAAAGTCATGATGACGGCTATGGGCCTTTGGATGAAATAGCGGGTCATTAGTTTTCTGAATTTTGAATACTGATAGGGGCATCATGTGCCAATTGTAAGTTGTTATTGGTAATCACCACCGTTCCAGCTTTTATGCCATCCGTGATTTCTACCATTTTGCCATTATCATATCCGAATTCCACATAATTCCATTTTGCCAAATCCTTTTCCACTGAGAAAACAACCGGCTTTCCAGAACGCAATACCATACTACTTTTGGGTACTTGCAATCTTTCTCCTTTCGGAATTCTAATCTCTACTTCTACGTTCATTCCGGGCCAAAGAGCATGTTCTCCTTTTAATAAAATTTGCGTTTGCACCAATCCATTTTCATCCACTTTTGGGTTAATGCTGAAAACTTCTCCTGCAAAACTAGCATCCATAGCCGGATTACGAATCTCAGCTGGCATGCCTTCCTTAAGGTTTAAAGCTTCCGATTCCAATAAATTGACTTCTACCAAAAGGCGGTGGTTAAATTCAGCGAATAATTCATCTCCAGCTTTCACACTTTTGCCTTTGAAAGCCTGTACATCGTATAAAGTACCGGAAAAAGGTGCTCTAATGACAGTTTTTTGTAGTGCTATTTTGGCTTCTTTCAGCTGAATGCTACTTTCCTGCAATCCACTGCCAATTTTCAATTTTTGATAAAGACTGTCCTGTTCAGGGTTTTCTTGAGCCAAAAGTTTAGGGAAACCAATGAGGCTATTTTCAAATTCCAGTTTGGCTTTTTCATATTTAATTTCAGCAGATTGCAATTGTAATTGCGCCTCTTCAGGATTTAGGCGAACCAAAACCTCTCCTTCTGACACATTTTGTCCTGATTTGATATTGGCTTGTTGGATAGTCCCATTGGTTTCGGCTAAAACCAATACATCCTTATGTGCTTTTACTTTACCAGCACTTTCAATCAATAAATAAAAAGGAGCAGAAATAGCGGTATCCACCTTCACCATGGTATTGGGTGCTGTATTTTTTACATTTTCCGTGGCTGATTTCTCATCGATCTTTTCTTCGCTACTACAGGCCCAGAAAATAACTGAAATGAAAATTAAAGTGATTTTTTTTGACATATTGATTTTGGTTCAAACTTAAAACTACTACATTGGTAGTTTAGAATCAAAGGTTTTATGAAGAATCTATTGATTTTTATTTTCACTAAATTACATAAGTCATCAATGAAAAACATCATTTTATTGAGTTGTTTAGTCGCAATGCTTTTTTCATGTGAACAAAAGCTACAACAAGAAAAGAAAGCACGTCATCAATTTTCAAAGAATATTCAATTTGATTCTATTGATTTAAATTTAGTATCATTATCAAAATTCAACACTTCATTCGTTGGGAATTTCCACATTAATGAAGATTATATTGCTTTTTTGGATAAGAAGTATGGCAAGATATTTCATTTTAATGCTAATGGAGAATTGCTCGATGAATATCTAGGAAGAGGAAATAGTCCTTTTGAAATTAATACAGCTTATATAGATGGATATTTGCCATTAAAAAATGGTAATCATTTGTTTTTAGGCTCATCTTTTGATTTACACTTTCATTCAGGAGATAATTTTGAACGAATTAAGAGTGTCTTTTTAAAGTGGGACGGAGAACAAGATATTGAGAAAGTTAGGTCTTCCTCAGAACCAGATGTCACTCAGTTTGCTCTATACACATTAGATTATCAAAATTTATTATTAAGAGAGGGCGAGAATGGACAAATTTATATCCCTATCTATGGTGAAACACAATATTTTAATGGATTGAATTCTGATTTTTATTATAAGAAAGGAAAAATTTTAGCTCGAATGGACGTGGAAGCTGGGAAAATTACGAAGGTTATAGGAAATAGATCTCCCCGATATCTGGAAAATAAGTATTTACCTCATCATGCTTCTTTTTCTTATGATATTGACAGTCTTTATAATTTTTACATTAGTCATGAAATTGATTCATTAATTTATAAATATAATCAAGATTACGAATTGATTTCAGCATTTGGGGTTAAGGGAAGTGAAATGAATACTAATTATACTAAAATAAAAGATTTTGAGCCTAAATTATTTAAAAAGTTATATTTTAATGAAAGACCCAAGTTAGGATGGTATTCTCATATTGAGTTCATTGACAAATTAGGCTTGTTGTTTAGAAGTTATAAGAAAGGTGAGCATTCTGAATTTGATGGTTTGCAAATTTTTAAAAATGAGACCTTAATTGCAGATTTAAAAGTACCCAAAGGATTTATAGTAAAGGGCTACATTAAATCTTATGTATTTGGAGAAGTGATTTCTGAAAATTCAGAAACCTTAAATTTATATAAATTCAAACTAGAATAATGAAAACCTTTAAAATCTCTTTTCCGCAAATAATATGAAAAAACTAATACTCTTCATTATACTTCTAATTACATACGCTTGCACACTAGAATCAATTCCTAGGAAGCAATATGCCTATAATCTAAAAGAAGATTTAATCTCTAATCAAGATAGAATCCAATTAGTGGACTCAGGAGCTATTTTAAGTAATATCGTTACCAGCTATCAGCTGGACAATAAAAGACTTTATGTGGTGGCTCAGCAAACTCCTGAAGTCTCAGCTTATGATTTAGAAGATGCTTCCTACCAATCTTTTCAATATCAAAAGCGTCCGGTTAAAATTAATGAATTTGATTTAGGCCATGATAAACTCATGATGTTTTCTGCATTATCAAAAGCGATCTTTGTGCTAGATAAAACGAATGGGACTGTGCTAAATGAAATCAATTTGGATCCTCAAAAATATGAAATTGAATCTCGCCTGGGAGAAAGTCTTTTTCACCTTAATGAAAAGGATAGTCTATTTTATGTGGGGTTAAAAGATGATGATAATACGAAAGCTATTGAGTTAGTGGGCGCATTTGATTTTTCCGGTAAATTACAATTTACTTTTGGGGACTTTACACAAGATAATGACGCATCAAAACCGGGTTATCTGCTGAGTAATGCGGGTGTACTTTCTCAATTAACAAAAAAGTCCCTTTATGTTTTAAAGAAAGAGACTTCCCGATTGTATCAATTTGATTTGAGTGGCAATCTACTCCATAAAGAGATGTTGAGTTTTGAGAAAATACCCAAACATGAAAAAGTGAAAATGAAAGGGAAAAGTGTGATTAAAGACCAGATCATGGATTTTAAAGTGGACGAAAGTAATCAGACCATGGTTTATACTTACTTTACCGATACAGGCGAATTTATGGGGGAGAAATTACCCGCTATGTACCTTGCTTTTAAGGAAGTGCAATCAGACTCGATTAGCATAAAGGAGGTTAATTTCTTTAAACTGATTGATTATCAGGAGCAAACGATATCGACTATTCCAATCGATAGAAATTCAGAAGAAAAATACTTCACTCGATTTAATATACATGAGGTCAGCAATAAATAAAAGTAATCTTAACAGGTAGAACCAAATGATTGCGGATACGAGAAAAATCGATTAAATCTTAAAATTAAGTCAAAAAAATGAAATACAAATTTTTATTAATACAACTGATAATGCTTTTTGGATTTTTCACAACCCTTCAAGCACAACCTAGCTTTAAAGCTACTTACGAGCTTATTTATCAACCTGATTCTACCAATAGTAATAATAAAGAATCAGAGACATTTTTATTGTATATAAATAATGAAATGTCTCAGTTCCTTAGTTATAATAAGGCGCTAAATGATACATCCTTCTTAGAAATACAAAAAGGAAATATGACCACTGAAGAGGTTGTTCAAAATGCTTTGGCAGCACCGCGAGTAAAAACTCATTTAAAAGTCAATAAAATCTATCATGAGTCTAAGATGGAACTTTTAACAGAAATGATGGCTAGACTATATAAATACTATCAGCCACTAAATTTGATGGAATGGATCATTGGCAATCAAACTAAAAACATCAATGGCTATAATTGTCAAAAAGCGACTACTTCCTATGCGGGTAGAGATTATGTAGCTTGGTTTGACCCTGAAATACCCATAAGTGATGGCCCTTATAAATTTTATGGTTTGCCGGGACTTATTGTATCTGTTTATGATACCCAAGAGCATTATAAATTTGATTTAGTGGGTTTGGAAAAAGGAGATTATGATATCAAGAGAAATTTATTGAAGGAGGATTATCAATTAGTTACACAAGAAGAATATAAACAAATGCTAGTTAATTATAAAGCTAATGCTGAAGCAAGGGCTAAAAGGGTATTTTCACAAATGAGTGGAAAGCCAAAGAAATCCTCTGCCAATAATCCTATTGAGCTAGAATGAGAATATGCCTAGCCATATTATTTTTTATATGTAGTGTCGGATTAAGCGATGCTTATGCACAATTCAAAATTTTTGGTAAAGTTGAAAATGAAAGAGGAGAATTGCTCATAGGGGCGTCTGTTTTATTAAAAAATATGAACAGCACCAAAATTATAGATTTTAGTATAACCGATAAGGATGGCAATTATCAAATTCCCATTGACGTGGCAGATAGTGTAACATTAGAAGTTTCCTATATCGGATATAAAAAGATCAAAAAGTCAATCTTTGTGAGTGATTCAATGGAGATTAACTTTAAAATGATTGAAGATGTGAAGGAATTAGATGAGGTAAAGTTGAAAGCGCCTCCCATTATTGATTTTGGAGATACTATAAATTATTCAATCAATGCATTTAAAAGCCAGCAAGATAGAGTGATAGCAGATGTATTGCGGAAATTGCCGGGCATATCTGTGGATGGTGAGGGTCGTGTAAGCTATATGGGAGAACCTATTGAAAAGTACTATATCGATGGACTGGATCTATTGGAAGGAAGATACAACTTGGCCAACAATAATTTACCGGCAGGAGCTGTGACAGATGTCCAAATATTGGAAAATCATCAGCCGATCAGAATTTATGATAGCTTGGTTTTTTCTAATAAAACTTCATTAAATATTAAGCTCAATAAGAATGTCACACTTACAGGAAGTGGAAAATTGGGTGGAGGTTTAAGCCCTGGTTTATGGGAAGCCAACGTCAGTCCGATGTTATTTAACAAGAAACAACAAGTGATAGCTTCTTTTCAATCAAACAATACGGGCAATAATCTACAAAGAGAACTGCAATCCTTTCGATCTTCTAGTTTAAATTTTGGCCAAAAAGATTATCTCCTGGAAGTCCAATCTATTAACCAACCGCCATTTAATGAAAAATTTTGGTTAGATAATCAATCGCACTTGGGAAGTATTAATTATTTAAGAAAACTCAATGAAAAATGGCAGATAAAAGGCAATATTAATTACTTGGATGCAGGGAAAGTGCTAAATGGGATTACGGAAACCCAAATTTTCATACCTAATGATAGCATTCAATTATCAGAAGTTAAGCGAAATGAAATTAATTCAAACGTGATAAAAGGGGAGTTATTCTTAGAGAAAAATATAAGTAATAGCTATTACAAACAGAGCATTTCCATTAATTCTACTGTAGATAATAAATTTGGTTTACTGAATCTTACCAATCAATCAGATTTTAATCAGGATTTAGATCAGTCTCATTTAAGGATTCAGAATGATATTTTAGCAATTAAAAAGGTTTTTAATGCTTTGATTACTTTTAAATCCAGTTCTAATTATATCAAAAATAGTGAATTACTCAGTGTCGATCCTTCCGTTTTTTCTAATGTAATTGGGTATGCTCCAAATGCTATCCAGCATCTGAATAAAGATATTTTGGATACAAAAAATAAAATGAGCATGTCAAAAAAGTTCGGGCGATTGTTAGTGAATCCTGAGATGGGATTTAACTTATTATCAGAGGACTTACATTCAGAAATTAATGCGGAAAATAATAGTGAAGAGTCTTCAGATTCCTTGAGATCAAATGATTTGAGCTTAATTAATCTTTCTCCTTATTTAAACATTAAGACAGAATATGCATATAAAAAGTGGATTCTGACTTTAAACCTTCCTTTGTTTTACAGGAACTTTTGGATCAAAGGCAATGGTTTAGCTACTCAAGAAAACAATTTTACTCGTTTAAACCTCGAGCCTGAATTTAATACGCACTACAAATTCAAGAACTTTTGGAAAGTGAATTTCAATGCAGCAATCAAAAATGAATTTGGTAATGCAAACAGGATTCACAGTGGGTATATTTTAAGATCTTATCGTAATTTATTGAGGTTTGAAACGCCTCTGGAAGAAATTCAATCACAAACTATTGGTGGAAATATTCAATATCGAAATCCTATTAAAGCCTGCTTTTTGACTTTTCGCTACAGATATGGCCTGATGACTTCCAACATTCAAGAAAGCTACAGTTATTCTCAGCAAGGAGCTTCCATTGTTAATACATTGGAAGATGAAATTTATTCAAGCAGACAAATGGTATCAATGGACATAAGCAAGTATTTCAATGCCATTAAGACTACTTTTTTTGTTAATTCGACTGCCATGCAAATGCGGAGTCCAAGAATTTTGAACGGTAGCATGACAGATTTAGAAAATAACAATTTTAATTATAGCGTAGGAGCAAAAGGTGCAATGACTTCCTTTATAGAATATGATTATGCTTTTCAACAAGATTTTTTTTCCAATGAACTTAATGAAGTAAGGGCCAATTTTTTAAGAAGAGATAAGCATGAGCTTTTATTAGACGTGTTTGTAAGTGAAAGTCAATATTTTGGAATCCAATTTCAGGCTAATAATAATTTTATCTCAACTGAGAATACAGGATTTAATCAATTTTTAAATTTATCATACAATTACATCTTGAATAAGATAGGCCTTGACTTAACCTTCGAATGTAGGAATCTATTGAATAATCAAAACTATATTTCAGTATTTCCAGATGCTAATAATTATGTACTTAACCAATTTCAATTGAGACCAAGGCAGTATTTGTTGAGTGCTCAATTTTCATTGGGTAACTTTGATTAGTTGTTCTTACAAGCTTTTTAATGAAAAAGTGCTTAGTAAATTTAATTTTAACTAAGATAATAATTTTAAAATTGGATTTATTTCCCTTATTTTAAAGGTGTCTATCAACTATTCAAATAATCAACTATGAAGAAGTACATTCTAATCCTTTTATTAGCCATTATATTTAATTCTTGCACAGAAGATAAGCAAACTGAAATTATTTCTGTAGATCCTACCAAAAGTAAACAAGTTTCATTTGATGAATTAGTGAATGATTATCAGCTGATAAAACTTGAAAAACCAGAAGGAATTGAGTGGGGTCAAATAAATATTATTAAAAAATATAAGGATTATATATTTCTGGCTGATAGATTTCAGACCAAAACGATTACTGTATTTGATATGGAGGGGAATTTTATAAAGCAGTTAAATAGAGCGGGAGATTCACCAGGAGATTACAACAATTTGTCACTTTTTACTTTCGATCCAGTAAATAATGCTTTAGTGGTATATAGTAGAATGCAAGGCGTAAACATATACGATTTTGAAACATTAGAAATTCAAAAGGAGATTTCTATTAGCGAACGCTATTTTATGGGCTTGGAATGGATAGCAAATAATCAATATTTTGCAATCAAAGAGTATAATTCTAGCGAGGAGGAGGGCGGTTTTTATGTTTTGGGTGAAGACTTCAGTGAACAAAAAGAATTGGAAATACCCAACTATAATGCTTCCATAGAAATTTCTTATCCTTCCACTATTTCAAGAACTGATAATGATGTTTTATACAATTTTTCAAGCGATAGTTCTAAAGTATATGCGTTGTCAGAAAATAATATGGAAGTTAAACATCAAATAAATTTTGGCAATAGCAATATCGATTCAAAAGCTGTCTGGAATGCAATGGAGTCAGATGAATTTGAAAAGGAAGTATTCGAAAATAAAAAGGCGACTTTTATACAGTTTTTTAGGGAAAGTGAAAATGGCCTTTCTTTTTGGTTCATTAATGGAGCTAATGAAGGACAGAATAATTTGGCTATTTATGACAAAAATACTGGAGCATCTAAAGTGATAAGGAAAATATATGATGGAGAAAAGGATGTTACTTTGGATTTGTATCCAAAAGGAATTTTAAATGATCAATATGTAACGATTTTAAACCCTGAATCAGATTTGGCTGATAAACTTGCTGAAGCAAAGGCGAGAAAAATTGAACTGGGGGATGATTATTTGTTTGTTTATGATTTGAAAAGGGGTGATGAATAAAGAATTTTCTTTATTGTTAGACTTCATAACTCTTGCACAGAATTAATATACCAACGGTCTAAAATTATATAAATAAATCAATAAATGTAGCTCAAATTAAATATTTAGCCGGTGAACCTATCATAATTTATTAAAATGAAAGCAGTAAATATTTCAATTCAGATTGTCATTTTGATTATTTTAGGTGAAGTTTTGCATATTGCTACTTTTGATTTCACTCTGTATAATTCAAAAGCTCTGGGGACGCCTCTGGAGTTTTTGTTTTATATTTCTCCGTCACTGGTGTCAATTTTTTTGGCCATTTGTATAAGTTTATGGGGTATCCGCCTTCCAAGTTTTTGGCAAAATTTCTTTTTTGTAATTATTAATATTTATTTGGCGACATCTTTCCTTAGTGTCTTTTTAATTAGCTGTGATGAAACAAAAAACTTAAATGTTTTTTATACTGTTCTAGTTGTCTTATTAGATTTGATTACGATTGGGTTATTGTTCTGTAAAATTATACCCCGTATAGGGAAACTAAATATTCTGATTATAGCGGTTAGTACACTCGTCCTTATGTTCGACTTTTTCGTTTTTCTGATTGGCTATGAAATGCTGTATCCTATTTTTTGAAATAATCCCTTTAATTTTTAGAGCTAATTTAATTAGCATAAATTCTCGAACTATTGACCAACCTGTACTTTACCTTTCATAGGGTAATTCCATTCATAGAAATGATGTAAGAATAGGTTCAAATATGAGTAATAAAATTCAGTATTATTCTGTGCCATTTTAAATAGTACCTGCCTTTTAGCAGTTTGTCTTTGTCTGAAAGAGGCTAATAGTAAATCTAAAGTACTTTTTTAATTTAAAACTATATTAGTAATATTTAAAGAATTATTTAATAATTCTAATAAATTAATAGTTTTACCAAAAAAAATTAATGTAATAAGTTTGGTTTTTTTTTTCTTTTTCTGTTTACACTTGTAATATCAACTCAGTAAAACTATAAAATGTAGTTACTGATTCGAGACAGCCCCCGCTAGCACAAGCTGTTTTGAGGAAACCATACAGAGTGAAGAAATTTGACTTGTACTCACCTGATTAGGCCTTTGGTAGTTCAAGGAAGGTTTGTTTTCATGATTTAGTCAAAGCTGGTTGATATAATAATTTAATATAAACTATAACCTAATTTTAAAATTATGCTAAAACTATTTAAAGCACTTTATGTACTTTATTCTCATAAGAATCGATTAAAGCTTGCTAATACTTCAACTGAAATCGTAGAATTAATGCCTAGAAGGTTTTTATTTACGGGTATCTTATTATTACTTATTTCTGGCTGCCACACTTTGGATCCCATAGAAGTAGAGCCTGAAATTGAAAAATATAAAATCGCTAATTCTGATCCTACAGTTATAGATTTAATGGAAGAAAATGTATATAGTAATTCAAATCAAAGGCTCAATAAAATAAAGTTTAGAGAGGATTCAATTTATGTATTAAAAACCGGTGAAATGACTACTTATTCTATTCCAATCCAGACTAAAATAGTTGGTGCATCAGAAAACCTTATTTTGGAATTGGAAGATGAAAGACTAGTTAAAGCTGCTATTTACAGCTTACAACCTAAACAGGTTTGGTACGATGAACACTATGAGGGGAAGGATACGGATTTTACTACGATTGAAGGGAATTTGATTGTTACTGATTTATTTAGCGGAAAAGAAACAATATTTAGTAACTCACCTTCAGGAAAATCATCAAGAAAATTAACTCAAGACTGTAATTTTTTTATTTCCTCAGCTGAGGAATCACCTAATTGGTATATTTGGTTAGATTTAGAGAGTTGTAGTTCGGGTGGGGGCAGTTCTTCAGGAGGCTCTGATTCAGGAGACCCTTACAATGGCTCACCTGACGCAAATAACCCAGATCCTGGAAGTGGTTCCGGTGGTGGTGGGAACTCATCAGGATCAGTACCAATTTCTGGAGATGAGGATAGTATGAATGATGTGCCTTGTCATATTGGATTTGTTAGAAATTCATCTGGTGAATGTGTTAGAGATTGTGGAGAAGGTTACATTAGTGGGGCCACTGGATGTATTTTGGATTGGGATAATTACATTGACCAATTGATTAAAGAATTCTTGAAAGAGATGGACTGTGATAAGTTGCAAAATACACATGGGTACCTTACAAAAAGCATGTGGGATTTTTATGATAAATATAAGGGTTGGTGTAGAGAAGATATAATTTATGAAAAAGGAGATTTGAGCATCACTGGATTAGGATCTCAACCTGCAGGCCCTTTAGCGGATTTTAGGTATATTGAAGATCCACTTAATTCTAAGCTTATAATTGATATGAGGCATTTACTAATAATTGGAAAATATGGAAGGGCTGTAGGTGAAAGTGTTGAATTTGTTCAATATCTTTCCAACAATGAAAGTGGTTTTGATGATCAAGATTATTATTCTAATGAGCTAGGTTACAAATTCTATGAAATTTATGGAGATGCTATAGATCATAGCTCTGATAATATAGTTGATTTCCTTGTTACTTTCCTTAATGATCCAGCAAAAAGAAATGAAGTTTCTAGTCCCAATAAGTGTAAATAAATGAATTTTTCAAAAAAATCTCTTCTAGTCATTCTCTTTGTTTTAGCCTTGTTGAGTGTGACCGTTATTTTATGGAAGGTATCATTAAGTCCACTAGCTATTGAAGGAAGAGAGAATGAAAGAAACGCTAAGAAAATTGAAATTGGATTTTCAAAAAATGAACTAATATCAATAATGGGAAGACCTAATAAAATTTTAACAAATTTGAATTCTGAAATTTCAGATACCATATATTTTTATAGGCCAGGCTTTGCAGCTGCATCTGGCATTGATTTTTATATTGAAAACGATACTGTTGTGTTCATCGGTCTTAATGAGTAAATTCAAAAAAAATGGACTTACCCTTTTCTGAGAAATAAGACCTTTGTATTTATGACCATTCTTACAAGTAAAATTTTGATTTTGTTTATCACTGGCGTTATTCATTCCATTATATCGTTTGGTCAATCGAATAAATCAATGGTGTACAATGGTGAGCAATTAGCTAATGTTGTTCTTAGTGATGATGTTCCAATCAGTATTTTATATTACCAAGTGGAAGATTTCTCAGATGTATTAAAGATTGGAGACTTGATAGAGAAAAAATGTGAGAAATCTCCTGTAGATGAGGTATGCGTTTTTACTTTTCCCAATATGAAATTTACTTATATTAATTTAAATGGTGATTTTGAACTTTCAGAAATTTTATTTTTCGGAAAGCGAAGTGGCATAAGAATAAATGATGAAAGGATATTTATAGGTGAGAAAAATATTTCTCAAAATATGCAAAGAACTTCACAATCCTTATTAAGTAGCTTTAAAAATGGATAAGGATTAACTCCTAATCAGAAATTTGGGGGGTATAGATATATGGATTTGTTTATTGATGAAAATGATACGATAGAAAAGATAGTTTATAAAAGGAGTCTTCTTTAATGGAAATTCAGCACGCGATTGTTTTTTTATAATCTATGACCAGTTTAGAAGAAAAAAAAGATGAGCAAAAAAACAGCTTGCTCATCTTTTTAAATTCCACCGAGTATAGAAAAATCTATATCAGAAATCATCTTAATGACTTACTTTAGAATACTGTGTTCTTTAATTTACCTAGAACCCTAGTTTTCCTCTTTCCAATCCCCCAATAATTCCTATCTTTACCACATGACCCCATTTCGAATTATTATTGCTTTTTTAGTCGTCAGTTTAATGGGATTGGCGCTTATTCCCAAACTGTCGGTCAACCTGAACCCTACTTATCAGACGCCTGAGATCAGTCTGCAATTTAGTGTGCGTAATGCAGATCCTACGCAGGTTGAGAAACTGGCCACCGCTCCATTGGAAAATATTTTATCCCAACTTCGGGATTTAGATGAGCTTAATTCCCAGTCCCGCTATGGAAGTGGAAATATCACCTTACGCTTTTCTAAAAATGCAGATTTAGCCTATAAAGGCTTTGAAGTAGCCACGCTCATCCGACAAGTCTATCCGCAATTGGATGAAAAAGTGAGCTATCCCATTCTGCAAAGCAGTGGGGGAGATGAGGAGACGGAAAACAAAATCATTCTGAGATATACGGTCCGCGGACCTTTTGCTTCTTACAGAATAAAGGAAATTACCCAAGAGTCTATTGTAAAACCTTTGCAAAATATTGCGGGAATAGAAGCTTTGCCTGTTTATGGAGCTAATAATCTTCAAATCAGTATCAATTTTCATCCTGATAAACTGGAAGCCTACGGATTAAATTCCAGCGATTTAAGAACGGCTTTACAACAAAGTGGTCAGTTGCGATATCCCGGTTTGGCACAAAGTGCGGGCAATGAAAAATATGTTTTAGTGCTAGATCAAAGGTTTGATGATATTCAGCAAATTGGCGAATTGAAAATCACACAAACCGAATCAGGCAATAGCTATAAGCTAAAGGATTTAGCGGATATTAATTTGGAGGAGCAAGAGCCCAATAATTACTACAGAATTAATGGTGAAAACTTTGTGACTTTGGTGGTGGAGGCTCGAAAGGGCGTAAACCGAATTAATTTGGCAAGAGAAGTTAAGTCCAGATTAAATCAAATTGAAGATAATTTGGCGGAAGGCGTGGCGCTCCGTTTGGTTTATGACGATACCGAATATTTGGAAAAAGAGCTTGATAAACTTTATGAACGCTCTATTCTTTCCATCAGTATTCTAATACTTTTCATCTTTCTGATCAACCGCAATTGGCGCTATTTATTGGTGCTTTTTGCTGGTATTTTAGTGAATGTTTCCCTTGCCATCATAGGGGTTTGGGCATTGGATATCGAAATCCATCTGTATTCGCTTGCAGGTTTGACCATCTCCTTTGGCTTAATAGTCGATAATGCCATTGTAATGATCGACCATATTCATAAATATAAAAACAGACATCTGTTCTTGGCACTTTTGGCCGCATCTTTAACCACCATTGCTGCTTTATTATTGGTTTTCCTTTTGCCTGAAGAACAAAAAATGAATTTGGTGGATTTCTCCAAAGTAGTGGCTTTGTTATTGGGCGTATCATTGTTAGTGGCTTTATTTTTTACGCCTTCACTTTATACGTTGCTATTTACCGCTCAAAATCAGAAGAGAAAAGGCAATTCCATGAAGCAGTTGCGCAGAAAAGTGCGCTGGTTTAACCGATATTACAATGCCATTCATTGGTCGGTAAAATACCGCAAAGCTTTCTTTGTCTTGCTATTGTTGGGATTTGGATTGCCTATTTTCATGCTGCCTGCCAAATGGGAAGATCATGAATGGTACAATAAAGTCATCGGTTCTGATATTTATCAGGATGATATCAGACCTATTTCCGATAAGTGGCTTGGCGGAAGTTTACGACTTTTTGTGCGCAATGTTTATGAGCGGTCCAGTTATAGGCAGAATGAAAAAACAAGACTTTATATCACTGGAAGATTGCCTTATGGCAATACGTTGGAGCAGATGAATACCATTATGAAGGATTTTGAGGATTTCCTGCTTCAGCAAGAAGGAATCGATATTTTTACAACCCAAATTTATTCAGGCCAGTACGGGAGTATCGAAATCATTTTCAAAGAAGAATATGAAAAATCGGCATTTCCTTATCAGCTCAAGGCACGTCTTTCTTCTAGAAGTACAAATTGGAGTGGAGTCAATTGGAGCGTTTATGGAGTAGGGCAGGGCTTTTCTACGGGTTCGGGTGATAGAATCCCGTCTTTTCGGGTGGCTTTGAAAGGCTATAATTATTTTGAACTGGAAAATCAGGCCGATAAATTGGCTGATATGCTGTTGGAACATTCTCGAATTCAAGAAGTAAATACCAATGAAAGGATGAGCTGGCGTGATCAGAAAAGTAAGGAATACATCATTCGACCGGATTTGAAAGAGTTGGCTTTTCATAATATCAGTCTCTCGGATTTCACCAATGCGATCCGTATGCATGCCCCGGCTAATGGAGCTACTGCTTATTTACCCATCGGTGGAGAGCAATTTCCGGTAGTGTTGGCATCGGCTACAGCTGATAATTTCAATAAGTTTGCCTTGGAGCAATATAGCTTGGATTATGCAGGAAAAAGAATTCCTACTGGAAATCTAAGTAAATTGCAATTGGAAAGCACAGTTAATGCGATTTATAAAGAAAACAGAAGCTATATCAGAATTTTGAGCTTCGAATATTACGGTTCTTCCCGTTTTGGAAGTAAATATTTGGAGGAAGTTTTGGCTACCTATGACCAAATCAAACCATTGGGTTATTCAGCTGAAAAGCAATCCTTCAGTTGGGGTTCGGCAGATGCGAAAAAACAATATTCACTTTTGCTTTTACTGATCGTGGCCATTTTCTTTATTTGCAGTATTTTATTTGAAAGCTTTAAACTGCCATTTTATATATTACTATTGTTCCCGCTTTCTTTTATTGGCTTGTTCCTCACTTTCGGCTGGTTTGAGTTTTATTTTGATCAAGGTGGTTATGCCGCATTTGTGATGTTAGGGGGCTTGACTGTAAATGCTGGAATTTATATTCTCTATGATTTCAAAAACAGAAAGATTCAAAGTAGCAGAGGGTTTTTGAAATCAGTTAGTACTAAGGCCGCGCCTATATTATTGACTATATTCTCCACCTGCTTTGGTTTAATTCCATTTGTCATGAGCGGACAGAATGAAGTCTTTTGGTTCTCTTTGGCTGTTGGTACCATAGGTGGCTTGATTTTTTCAATGGTAGGTGTGTTTTTCTTTTTTCCATTGTTGGCGGTTAAGGTTCGTAAATGAATTGGTGTTGATGTGATTAGGTCAGACAGGAGGTCCGGAGATAGAAATAAATAGAAATAAGGTGAATAATGTGGTAATTAAAGTTGGGGTATCTAGTTCTAGTATCCTCTTGTACTTTTGATTTAACCAAAAACACTCATTTTCACTTTTTGGATAAAAACCTTTTGATGAATACTCAGAATCATAATATTAAACCTTCAATATTTTACTTATATTAGAAGTTTATAAATGTCAATTAGTTTAAGCTTTTTAAATGAAAGGAATTAACAATTTTCTTTATTTAATTATTGGCCTCATGAGCTTATCATGTACTTATAATGATATTGCTTCAGAAGAGATGATAGTTGGGGATTGGGTGAAAATAAAATATGTCGAAGTATTTGATAATGGAACTGAAAATGTTTGGCGCTACAAATGTGAACTTGACCCCATAGCAATAGTCAATCCTGACAGAACTGTAGAATTTAAACATAATTGTTCGCTTGGAACAGCTAAAAATGATGATTTGGAGGTAGTGGGGAATTGGGAAAAATTAGATAATGGAACCTATCAAATTAGCCATCAAGTTTTGAACTCTGATAAAAGTGGAAGTACTGATTCAATTTACTTCTCAGGTCAAAATACTATGAATTTAATTTATAATACGGGATATAAGTATAAAGGAAAGTATTTTACTCATGTTCGTTTTGAATACGTCAGAGATGAATGAGTTTTTGTTTTAAAGCGTTTTTTTTGATTGTTTTCTCAGGCTTTTAAAATATAAACCACTAGTTCAAGCTTCCGCTTGGACTTTGGCTAGCATATCAATAAGATTTAACCAAATTTTTCGATGAATAATATCATTCCCATGCTGAAAAACTTAATATTTCACCTATATTAGCAGTTCAGATATAAAATCAAAACCTGCAAACCCTCTTATTGTCGGTTTTTTGTTTTGAGGCGTGTTTGAGGGATTATTATTAGTTTAATTTTGACTGGCATAATATTAATTGAAATTAGAACTTCTAATTTCTGTTTTTAATAAATAACTATTACCATGAAATTATGAGTCTTGATAATGAAAAACTTAAAGAGTATAATGAAATTGAAGTTCAATCATTGGCGAGGAGGGATGAACTTGGTACAAAAGGCTTTGATGAAGTAATTAGTACTCTTTCAGAATTAAAATCTATGATTGATGAGATGGTAGAAATATCACAATCAGTTCAATTGCCAGATCAAATAGATAAGCAAATCGATGGATTCATTAGTACTTTCATAAGTTTTTCCAATCAAATAGGTAAATATGATTTAGATAGTGACGGCAGGAATAATTTTGGTCAAAGAGCTAAAATAATTCAAAATATAAATCAATACTACAGTCAGGCTTTATCCGGAACTAGTAACAATAACTTTCTTAATGTATATAATACTGCCAAGAATTTTAATTTGAAAGGAATTCAAAATGAAAGGCAAGAAGTAGCTAAAATAAAGAAAGATTTACAGAAAAGTAAGTTAGATTTTGATGAGACTATTAAGTTATTAAGAAATAAAGCTGGCGAAAAAACAGCAAATGACTACGCTGAAATATTCGAAAACCAATCAACACGACATTCAAATTTTTCTATTTCAAATCAATTTCCATATATACGGTTAGGAGCAGCTCAAATTTGGTTGTTTTTTGGGATTATATCTGTTTTTATATTGGTATTCGTAGTCTATTTACTTTCTAATGAAAAATTACCCACAACTGAGATAATAACATTAAAAGGTGTCAATGGTGAATATCAACAAGTTCAATACTTAATAAGTAATATTGTTTCAAGAATATTAGTAATCTCAATTTGTGTTTTTCTGATTGGGTTTTCGTTTAAGCAACATAGCGTAAATAGACACTTATTTACAATAAATAAACACAGGCAAAATGCTTTAGAAAGTTATCAGTTGTTTATCAAATCAATCGATCCAGATGACAGGCAAGTACGACATCAACTAATTATTGAAGTCGCCAAAGCAATTTATGAACAAAATCAAACTGGTTATATATCTGATAAATCAAATAGTCCATCTTCAAATGGAATTATTGAATTGACAAAATATATTAATCAAAAATAGATTTTAGGAGCACTTATTTTTTCTATATCAATATAAAAAGATGCTTTGTACGGATAGAATTGATTATTCACTTTTGTTCTTAAAATAGTTTGTTTTTATCAAGGGTTTAACTTAACTCTTAATAGTTTTAGGTTTAATTTAGATTACAATCATGAAAAAACATTTATTGCAGTACTTATGGATGGTTATTCTTTTCATTTTTCTTATAGGGTTAATTATTTGGGGTATTTGGTTTATAGAAATTGAAGAAAATCAGATATCAATTTTTGGAATTGTGGCGGTCATTATGGCTGCTTTCACCTCTGTTTTGACAGTAACTATCAATAATAAAAAAGCGAAACAGCGAGAATACGAATTACATGTTTTAAAGGAGAAGCAAAAGGTGTTTGAACATTTTTATAATTCTTTTTTTGACATGTTAAAAGAAGCAAAAAAAGGAAAAAAAGGTGCGTCAACAAAAACTATAAATGATATGATGCAATTTAAAAAAGGACTTATGAATTGGGGAAGTGAAAAATTAATCAAAAAATATATAGATTATGACAATAAACTCACACAGCCTAATTCAAATTTTACAATGTTAATCGATGGTAATAATTTTTTGAAAGAAATCAGGAAAGAGATGGGATTTGATGATTCAAATAGTCTCAATCTTATTGATATTATTTTAACTTCAGAAGCACGAGAAGAATTAAGGCAAAATTATGATTGAACATTATAAAATTCCTTTAAATATCATTAAACAAAAGAATTAATTAAAATTCTGACAAACTAAAATTTAGTAATGTAATTTAAGATAAAATTAAATTCTTAACCAACTTCTCCTCCACATCCCCTAACTTCTTCCCACCATTTCCCCTATATTTGCATCACTACAAACGACTATAAAAAATGAAAATATATACTAAAGGCGGAGACAAAGGGAAAACCTCTTTATTGGGTGGTTCGCGGGTTTCCAAAGCACATTTGCGTATTGATACTTATGGCAATGTGGATGAGTTGAATTCTTGGATGGGCGTATTGCGTGACCATAAAGAAAATGTATCCAGAAATCTTTTATTTATAGAAATTCAGGACAGACTTTTCACCATCGGCTCACAATTGGCCAAAGAGCCAGGAGAAAGTAAATTTCCTATTCCGGATATTTCAGAATCAGATGTGGAGAGATTGGAACAGACTATAGATGAAATGAATGAAAACCTACCGCCTATGAAAAATTTCATTTTGCCGGGCGGTCATCAGTTGGTTTCTTTTACGCATGTAGCGCGTACCGTCTGCAGGCGTGCCGAAAGGGGAGTGGTGGCATTGAAAGAACATGAGGAAGTCAATGATTTGATAATCACCTATTTAAATCGATTGTCAGACTATCTATTTATGCTTTCACGCAAGTTAACCCAAGAATTGAACGCCAATGAAGTACCTTGGGTACCAAAAAAGTAATTGCAAATAAGCCCTTTTTTTTGTACTTTCGTGCAATTTTAAACTAAAGCGACCATCATGTTAGATACCTTAGATATATCCATCAAGAAAGTTCAGAATTCACGCATAAATGAGGTGGATTTTGATAATATTCCTTTCGGGAGAGTTTACTCTGACCATATGTTTATTGCAGACTATGAGGATGGTCAGTGGAGTGATTTGAGAATTGTACCTTATGAAAACCTTTCTTTGGCACCTGCTTCTAGTGTCATTCACTATGGGCAATCTGTTTTTGAAGGCTTAAAAGCTTATAAAAATAGTACTGGAGAGTCCGTAGTTTTCAGACCAGAAGCTAATGCCAAGAGATTGAATAAATCAGCCGAAAGAATGTGTATTCCAGAAGTACCGGAAGAACTGTTCATGCAGGCCATGACCGAATTACTGAATGTAGATAAAGACTGGATTCCTAATAAAGAAAATACTGCACTTTATATTCGGCCTTTTGTTTTCGCTATGGATGATTATATCGGCATCAAGCCATCTGAAAAATATAGATTTATGATCATCACTTGTCCAGTTGGGGCTTATTACAGCGAGCCGGTAAAGGTGAAAATCGAAACAGAATTCACCCGTGCTGCCAAAGGCGGAACAGGTTATGCCAAAGCGGCCGGTAATTATGCAGGTTCCTTATATCCTGCGAAACTAGCACAAAAACAAGGCTATCACCAATTGGTTTGGACGGATGCTGTGGAGCATGCTTACATAGAAGAATCAGGTACAATGAACATTATGTTTGTGATCAATGACACCTTGATCACGCCTGAAGCTAGTTCTACTATTTTAAGGGGAATAACCAGAGATTCGGTTTTGACTTTAGCGAGAGATTGGGGTATGAAAGTGGAGGAAAGAAGAATCAGTGTGAAAGAAGTAGTAGAAGCAGCCAAAAATGGCACTCTAAAAGAAGCATTTGGTGCTGGAACTGCAGCCACTATTGCTCATATTGCTTTAATAGGATATGACGGAGTAGATTATAAATTACCTGCTATCGAAGAAAGAGAATTTTCTAATAAGGTATTGAAGGCAATGGATGCCATTAAATTAGGCGAAGCCGAAGATAAATTTGAGTGGATTTATAAGCTTTGATATAGATTTTAAATATTGATTTTGCCGTACGATGAACGATTGTACGGCTTTTTTATGACCCTTTTTGTTCCCCCAAAAGGGCAAGACACACGGAATTACATTTGTTTTTTTATTTGATTCATTATCACCTTACTGTACTAATTGAGTAAGGGCTGTTGAAAATAGTGATGTAATTTATTGATTTCAATCTAGGGGTCTATCTACTGGAGGAGGCTTTGTAGATTTAGATTATTATAGAGGAATTTTCTTTAGTAGCAAACCGGTAGAATGATTAATTGAAACTTGCTCAGAGAGAGCGGGAGGAAAGTTTAGCGGGCCAGCGATGGCAATGTGAGTGGAAGCATTAAACTTTCTTGAATTTTTGTTTCTTTTTGTTCAAGTCCTAGCAGTGTATTGAACTGAACTTCAATGCAGATAACAAAATTCTGCTTTGTTAAAGGATGTGAGCGAGGGCTAATCAGCCTTTGGCTGTTCTTTTGTTATCTTTTGATACTTTTGTGGTTAAATTCCAGCTTTAGCTGGTTTTTAGTCTTGTTATATAGTAGCAAAAAGAAAGGTAGAAAGAACTATGAAGAATATAACTTTGAATTGAATTGAAGCTTATATTAATAAGCTTCCTAATTTGTTAAGTATTTATTTTAATAAACAACATAAAACAAAGTCCTAATGACTAGTGACGATTTAAAAGATTTAAAGGCCCGAGTGGAAGCACTTCGGGGGTATCTTTGACTACGATAAAAAAGTAGAAGAAATAAAAGAACTGGAATTGGTTTCGGCCCAGCCTGATTTCTGGAATAATTCAGACGAAGCGGAAAAGACCATGAAAGTAATTCAAGGTTTGAAAGAATGGACTAAACATTTTGAAGAGCTAAATGAGTTATTTGGTGAGGTGGAAACTTACTATGAATTCTTGGAGATGGGAGAATCCACAGAGGAAGAGGTTCAAAAAGCTTATCGAAAAGCTTTGAAAAAAGTGGAGGAGCTGGAGCTTAAGAAAATGCTTTCTTCAGAGGAAGATCAGTTTTCCGCTATGTTACAGATCACGCCTGGTGCCGGTGGTACGGAAAGTAACGATTGGGCAGGAATCCTCATGCGGATGTATATTATGTGGGGCGAGTCTAACGGCTATAAAGTAAAAGAAGTGGATTTCCAAGAAGGTGATGTAGCCGGGGTGAAATCAGTTACTTTGGAATTTGATGGTCCACAAGCTTATGGATTCTTAAAATCAGAAAATGGGGTTCATCGTTTAGTGAGAATTTCTCCTTTTGATAGTGGCGGACGAAGGCATACTTCCTTTGCTTCCGTTTATGTATATCCAGTAGTGGATGATACTATTGAAATTGATATTCATCCTAATGATGTGGAGTTGCATACATCCCGTTCAGGTGGTGCTGGTGGTCAGAATGTAAACAAGGTAGAAACCAAGGTACAATTGACCCACAAACCAACCGGAATAGTGGTGGTTTGTCAAGCCAACAGAACACAATTAGGTAATAGGGAAGAAGCCATGAAGATGTTGAAATCCCAGCTATACCAAATTGAAGTAGAGAAGAAAAACGCAGAAAGAAGCGAAGTAGAAGCAGGTAAAAAGAAGATTGATTTTGGTTCTCAGATTCGAAATTACGTATTGCATCCTTATAAATTGATTAAAGATGCCAGAACGGGAGTAGAAAGAACTGATGTTCAAAATGTGTTGAATGGTGATTTAAATGATTTTATCAAAGCCTATTTAATGGGCGGTGAGGAAAAGATGGGGTAAAGGATTTTTCCCATAAATTTTATATTAAAAAAGCACGATGAGAGTCGTGCTTTTTTTGTTTGACTTTATGAAATGGTAAAGATTTAATAGTTAACTAATAGTAACAAAACCTTTGCTGTCTTTTGTCATAGCATTTGATTTCAAAGGTAAAAAGCTCTTGTTTTTAAAAAAACTAAAATCTCTATTGATTCAAATAATAAGCACCATCTAACACAAACATTTTATTCTGCTCCAAATCTTCAGGATTAATCCCAATAAAATCCTCATTTTCATCTAAAGCTTTTACTTCCATTTTTTGATAGTTGCCTTTAGATATTTCCTCAAAAATAAAAATTTGATCTTCTTGCTTCAGGATTCCCTTTTTGGGCATCAGCAATAAGCTGTCTGTTTTTATATGCACTTGAACTTCCAATTGTGCGCCTAAAGGAAGATTTACAGTTTTGGGTAAATCCGCATGAGCCAAAACACTATTATCGCTCACTTTTTTATTGATAAAATGAAGTGTGCTTTCATACCACTGTTTTCCTTCAGGAAGTTTAAAGCTTACGCTTTGTCCTTCTTTTAGTTGATCTACATCTTTTGGAAAAACATTGAATTCTAAGTGCATTTCATCCAAATTGACCAATTCAAAAAGGCTTTTGCTGGGTTCAACCAGCATACCTTTGCTGATATTCACTTCTGTGATTACACCGCTGAAAGGTGCTCTTAGGCTTAACACATTCTGTAAATTCCCTTTTTGCAAGCTTGCTGCATTTATCCCTAATTTTTGAAGCATGCTTTTTTTACTATCTGTATTCACTTTAGCTTCAAAATAATTAGCTTCAGCTTCCTGAAAGCTTTTTAGGGAGATAGATTGATTCTCTACTAGGCTTTTCTTCCTATTATAATCTGCTTCTAATCGCTTTAGGTTATTGACTGATGCGAGATAATTACTTTGCAAAGTCAGAATATCAGGGTGGGAGAAAGTAGCCAAAATCTGTCCTTTTTTTACTTTCTCACCAGGCAAGATCTCAGTTCCTTCTATAAAAGCATGATGAACCAAATGCAGTTCTGCTATATCTTTAGGAGCAACAGCTAATTCTCCTATGGTTGTTAGTTTTTTATCTAAGGGTGCCTTTTCTAATTTCCCTACTTTCAAATTGGTGTTCTTTACCTGATCCTCCGATAAAGATATTTCACTTTTATTCTTTTGCTGTTCCTCAGCAATAGTTTCTTCTTTTCCACTACATGCCATAAAAGCGAGTAAGGATGTTAGGATAATTATATTGATGATTTTCATTTTCTTTCTGTTAAATATTGTAGTTCAATTGAAATATTGGCGATCTCTTTTTGGAGCTCTAAATTGGTTTTTTGAATGTTGTAAAGTGCTATTAAATTCTGCACAAATTCATAAAAGTTCAGTTCTCCAATTTGGAGTGCTTCAGCCGATGATGATTCTAAATCATCCAGTTCCTCCATCATGGAAATGCTTTTATCAATGAGCGCATTATAATTTTCATAATCATTTTTAGCGCTTATCAGCCTTTGATTCCTTTCATTATTTTCCCAATCCAAAGTGGATTCTTGAATGTCCTTTTCGATTTTCAATTCCTCAATCTTCCCTTTTACACCATTGTAAACAATGGGAATGCTAATGCCTATTTGTACGCTCTGATAACCTGTTACATTTTGCAAACTTTGGTTTACATAGCCGACATAAGCATTTGGAAAATACTGAGCTTTACCCACTTTGATATTGGTCTCTGCAGCTAAAAGCTGTTGCTCGTTTCTTTGCGTAAAAGCAGGGTCTAAAGTCAAAGAATCTAATGAAGAAGTCCATTCGTAACGACTGTAGTCCGTAGCCGAATCAGGCAATTGATCGCAAAAGCATAATTGCTTTAGTGCTTGAATGTTATCATTGAGCATTTTACGGCTTTTGATTAATTCATTTTCAATGCTCATTAATTGTCCGGATAAGCTTAAGGTTTCTAATTTCCCACTTTCGCCTTTTTCAACCATTTCCTCAGCCTGCTCCACGCTTTTCTTTAAGAGTTTAGCTTGTTCTTCTAAGAAATCAACTTGCTTCAAACTGAAAGTCCACTCATTCCAGGCTTTTCGAATCTCGCTTGAAATTTCTTTTTTGGCTAAATGAAATTCCTGTTGAGCTAATTCAATCTGAACATTTGCCATTTTTTGCCTCCTGAAATTTGCTGGGATATTTCCAAAGGACTGTTGCACATTCCAGCTGTAATCAATCTCAGGTCCATCTAACTGCCCCCTTTGATAATTGATATTAGTTGAGGGTATTTCAAAAGCTTGTGTTTTAAAACTCTCAGCTTGTTCTATTCTCAATTTAGCATTTTGTATTTGAGGATTTTGCTCCATTGCATTTTCTATCATCACACTCAATGCATCAGGCTCTTTGTTTTGTTCTTGAGCATTTGTATTTTGATTGAATCCTAAAAAGCTAAAAAGCATTAGCAATACAATTGGAATCAGTTTTGAGGATGATTTCCCCTTATTTTTATTCATGAGATAATATAGAGAAGGCAATACCACCAAGGTCAAGAAAGTAGCGGTGATCAAACCGCCAATCACCACGGAAGCTAAAGGTTTCTGTACTTCAGCACCACTTGAAGTGGATAGCGCCATTGGTAGAAATCCTAAAGAAGCCACTAAAGCAGTCATGATAACAGGTCTTAATCTATCCGTACTTCCCGTTTTTATAAGTTGCAGTAAATCCATGTCTTTTTCATTTTTCAAATCATTTAAATGACTGATAAGTACAATTCCATTCAATACGGCCACACCAAAAAGAGCGATAAAGCCAACTCCGGCAGAAATACTAAATGGCATATCTCTGATCCATAAAGCTAAGACTCCACCTATTGCGGAAAGCGGTACAGCTGAATAGATCAATAAGGCATATTTCACTTTTCCGAAAGCAAAATAGAGCAAGATGAAAATTAATAATAGGGCAACAGGAACTGCAATAGCGAGTCTATTTCGTGCTTTTTCTAATGTTTCAAATTGCCCACCGTACTTAATAGAATAGCCAGGCTCCATTTTCAATTGACTATCCAGATTGGATTCAATTTCTGCCACAAGTCCCGCTATATCACGGTCTCTCACATTGGTTCCGACCACCACTCTTCTGCGAGTATCATCTCTCGAAATCTGCAAAGGACCTTCTTGATATTCCCATTTGGCTACTTCTGATAAAGGAATCAATTGACCACTTTGACTTTTGATGGTGAGTTTATCCAAATCAATAGAATTTCTAAAGGATTCTTTTAATCTGACCACCAGTTCAAATTTACGCTCACCCTCAAATATGAAGCCTGCATTTTCACCAGCATAAGCTGCTCTAATTATGCTATTCAATTCTTCTATAGAAACACCATACTGAGCTGCTTTTTTTCTATTATAGCTAATGACCCACTGTGCTAAACCTTCTGTCTGTTCTACCTTCACATCAGCGGCACCAGGTACTTCTTTTATTATTTCTGCTGCCTGATTCCCATAGTCTGCTAGCTTGGATAAGTCTTCTCCATATATTTTAACTGCTATATCGGATTTAGCTCCCGTAATCAATTCGTTAAATCTTAATTGAATCGGTTGAGTAAATTCAAAAATTGCCGTTGGGATAACTGCCAATTTCTCCTCCATTTTTTCAATTAAATCAAATCGATCTTCAGCAGTTGTCCATTCGTCTTTTGGTTTTAGAATGATCATGATATCTGCCAATTCAATCGACATAGGATCTGTCGGTACTTCAGCAGTACCAATTTTTGATACCACGGATTCTACTTCCGGGAAATTATCTAGTAAAATGCGTTCAGCTTTGGTGCTAGTAGCTATACTTTGTTCCAATGAAGAACCCGGAGGAAGTGTCATCTGCATGGCTAAATCTCCTTCTTCCAGCTGTGGAATAAATTCAGATCCCATTCTACTAAAGATAAATAGTGCTGCAGCTAATAAAATTACTGATAAAGAAATAGTGACCTTGGGATTCCGTAGGGAAGAATTTAAAACCGGTTTATAAGCTGTTTTCAATTTATTCATCACCTTATCCGCAAAAGTAACTTTATTTTGAATGTTTTTCTTTAAGAATAAAGCCGTCATCATAGGCACATAAGTCATAGAAAGAATCATGGCGCCCAATATGGCAAAGCTAACGGTCTGTGCCATAGGTCTAAAAGTTTTACCTTCTATACCTGTAAGGGATAATATAGGTAGAAATACCACCAAAATAATCAAGACTCCAAAAGCAGCAGATTTGTAGATTTTTTGAGAGGCATTGATTACGATATCATCCATTTCCGATTGGCTCAATTGCTTGCCAATATGGACCGTGAATAGAATATGCAGAATGCTTTCTACAATAATCACCGCTCCATCTACCACTATTCCGAAATCTATTGCTCCAAGTGACATCAGGTTAGCAGAAACATCAAAAATATTCATCATGATGAAAGCAAAAAGCAAGGAAAGGGGAATAATGGAAGCGACAATTAATCCTGCCCTGAAATTTCCTAAAAGGAGAATAAGTACCAGAATCACAATTACCCCGCCTTCCAATAAATTGGTTTTTACGGTATTGATTGCTCTGCCAACTAAATCAGATCTGTCCAGATATGGCTTAATTTTTACGCCTTCGGGCAATGATTTCTGAACTTCTGCCACTCTTTCGTTGACCAATTCCAGCGTTTCTGATGAGTTGGCTCCTTTTAGCATCAAGGTGATACCGCCAACAGCTTCGCCTTTTCCGTCTTTGGTCATGGCACCAAACCTTTTGGCATTTCCAAATTGTACCGTCCCAATATCCTTTATTAAAACAGGAGCTTTTTCATCATGCTTTAATAAGGTGTTTCGGATGTCATCTAAATTCATCATCATGCCTTCCGTTCTTAGGTAATAGGCATTCTGATTTTTTTCAATATAACTACCTCCAGAATTTTCATTATTGGCATTTAGGGCTTCAATAATATCCTGAAAACTAACTTTATGTTGAGCCATTAGTGTTGGATTAACAGCCACCTCATATTGCTTTAGATAGCCACCAAAGGAACTCACTTCTACTATCCCTTTTATGCCTGAAAGTTGTCTTTTTACTATCCAATCCTGAATAGTTCGGAGTTCCATGGCGGAATATTCTCCTTGGTGTTCTTCATCTACCTCTAAAGTGTATTGATAAATTTCACCTAAACCCGTGGTGATCGGCATCAGTTCTGGAGCTCCTAGTTTGGATGGAATTTCATCACTCACAATAGTGATTTGCTCTTGCACATATTGCCGAGTATCCAGAACAGGAACTCTTTCTTCAAAAACAATAGTCACTACCGAAAGCCCATATTTTGAAATCGAGCGTATCTCTTCTACCATGGGAATGTTGGCCATGGAAATTTCGATGGGGTAGGTGATGAATTGCTCCACTTCTTGTGCGGATAAAGATGGACTTACCGTCACTACCTGTACTTGATTATTGGTAATGTCAGGAACAGCATTGATGGATAGCTGCCCCATTGAATAAATACCGCCCCCAATTAAGGCGATTACTCCAAAGAACACAATTAGCTTGTTCTTTATGGAGAAAGAAATAATTTTTTGAAACATGAAAATGTTATTTACTTAAGATTTTGAAATAGATTAATCGATTTCTTAAGCAAATAGGGGAGGTCCTCTGTAGCTAAAGGAATTATTGAATTGAATTTGAATTGCACCAATGGTTCTTGGTGGAATAAGGAATTGATTTTCTGTTATTAGAGCTAAATTAAGTTTTAAACTATTAGGGATTAAATCTTGTGCTTTAACTTGTATTTTAGCTACAGCTTTTTTCTCTGTAATTACAGAATTACTTTTCTGAAAATTCTCAAGATGATTTGCTCCTAAATTAAGGTGAAAACCGACTTTGAGTAAATCTATGGGAGATTTAACTGGCTCTTTTTGAAGAATTTCCTTTAGATTAAACCCATCAGTGCTGTGATGATGAGGCACAAAGCTATGCAACAGTAAAATACTTACTGACAAACTAATGAGCGCTATGCCGAAAATTCTTTTCATTTTGGCAAAGATAGGAAGAAAAAGTGATTGTTAAAGTGATAAGTGTTACATCTGAAATTCGTAGAGAGGTGATAGTAATTTCCACTAGCGGACAATGTCGTTAAGTTTAGAAATAATACCTTAATAAGCAGAAGATAAATTACGGATTAAAATTATGAAAGCTTAACATCTTTTCCAGTTAAATGTAACAATCTAACGGCTTACATTTTGTAATTATTATAGGCCCGAAGGGCTGAAATATCATAAGGTAGGGTGAAGCCCTACCTAAAAATAAGCAAGATAAAAGAGCCCTGAAAGGGCGAAATATTACGCCCTTTCAGGGCTCTGGAGCTCGCTTGTATTATCACAGGGCTACACCCTGTGTTATGATATGACGTCCTTTCAGGACTAAAAGGAGAAAAATATAAGGAGCTTATTTAATGCCATGAAATTAGAAAAATAGGATTTTATAAAAAAGATTGACTTAACGACATTGCGCAAGTAGAAGTTTAAATGTTAGAATAACATCTTATAGATCGGATCTCCAGCATCTTGCTGGTGATCATTACTGGATGCCTCTGGCACGGAATACAACAGCTTGTTTTAGGAACAAAAGGAACATTTTATAGCTAAAACCCGCCTGAGGCGACAGTATTTTCCACTAGCCAGAGGCTAGCGGAAGCATATACCTTCAAATATTAGCCCAAATTCTTCAAACTTTCCTCCAAAGTCTTAATCTTAGCTTCAGCATCTGCCTGCTTTTTCTTTTCCATCTCCACAACCTTATCTGGAGCATTGCTTACAAATCGTTCGTTTTCCAATTTCTTTTTCACGCTCTGTAAAAAGCCTTTGGTATAATCTAACTCCTTTTGTATTTCCTCTTTTTCTTTTTCAACATCTATTGCACCCTCCATTGGAATGAAACATTCGTCCGAACCTATGAAAAAACTAACCGCCTGATCAATTTTATCATTGGTAAATGCCAATTCGTCTATATTAGCTAATTTATCTATCACGGAAATATATTCCTGATAAATCATTTCGCTATTGGTTTTCACATGCAGTTTTAGAGATTCTTTAGGAGAAATTCCTTTTGCGGCTCTAATATTTCTGATTTGAGAAACCAATTCAAATGCAGTTTTAGCATCATGTAAAATGGCTTTATCATAATCTTTCTCTATTGGCCAATGATTTACGATTACACAATCTTTGTCATCCCTATCCGTAATTTGATGCCAAATTTCTTCTGTTAAAAATGGCATAAATGGATGTAGAATAGTTAAGATGTCTTCAAAGAATGTGATGGTAGCCTCATAGGTATCTTCATCTATGGCTTCACCATAAGGAGGCTTAACTAATTCCAAATAATACGAACAGAAATCATCCCATATCAATTTGTAGGTGGTCATCAAAGCATCAGAAATCCTGAATTTGCTAAAATGGTCATTGATTTCTCTCAAAGCATCTTGGAAACGAGCTTCAAACCAATCACGGGCTTTCATAGCTTCAATAGGCGTGTCTTTTTCTTTCACTTCCAATCCTTCTACCAATCGGTATGCATTCCAGATTTTATTACCGAAATTCCAACCTTGCTCACAAAGTTTCTCTTCGAATAATAAATCATTTCCTGCTGCAGCTGAAAGCAATAAACCAACACGAACACCATCAGCACCATGCTTATCAATTAATCCTAAAGCATCAGGAGAATTACCTAATTGCTTGGACATTTTTCTGCCTTTATCATCCCTAACGATTCCGGTCAAATATACATTCTTAAATGGAAGCTCTCCTTTAAATTCATATCCAGCTATAATCATTCTAGCTACCCAGAAGAATAAAATATCTGGCCCAGTTACCAAATCATTAGTAGGGTAGTAGTAATTAAAATCTTCATTATCTGGGTCTTTAAAGCCATCAAAAACAGAAATTGGCCACAACCAAGAGCTAAACCAAGTGTCTAAAACATCTTCATCCTGATTTAAATCCTCCGCTTTCAAATCTTGGTTTCCGGTTTTCTCTTTTGCTAATTTTAATGCCTCTTCAGCATTTTGAGCCACTACAAAATCTCCATTTGGCATAAAATAAGCCGGGATTCTTTGTCCCCACCACAACTGACGGGAAATACACCAATCCCGCACATTTTCCATCCAATGCTTATAAGTATTCTTGAATTTAGGTGGAATCAGCTTGATGTTGTCGTTCATGACATTCTCATAGGCTGGTTTTACTAATTCTTCCATCTTTACAAACCACTGTGTAGAAAGCTTAGGCTCAATCACTGCATTGGTTCTTTCCGAATGCCCCACCTTATTTGTATAATCTTCTTCCTTTTCTAATTGGTCTTTTTCCTTTAAAAGCTTGGCAATTTTCTTTCTGGCTACAAATCGATCTTCGCCTACTAAGATTTGTGCTTTTTCATTCAGTTTCCCATTATCATCAATGATATCAATTACTTCCAGGTTATGACGCAAACCAATTTCATGGTCATTAATGTCATGGGCAGGAGTAACTTTTAAGCAACCCGTTCCAAATTCCATATCCACATAATCATCTTCAATAATCGGAATGGCTTTATCAATCAAAGGGATAATGGCTTTTTTGCCTTTCAAATGTTGGAAACGCTCATCATTTGGGTTGATACAGATGGCTGCATCTGCCATGATGGTTTCTGGTCTGGTCGTAGCAATTATTAAATGATCATCACTTCCTTCAATTTGATATCTGATGTGATACATTTCACCTTGAACTTCCTTGAAATTAACCTCATCATCAGCAAGGGCAGTTTTTCCTTCAGGATCCCAGTTTACCATACGGGTTCCTCTGTAGATATAGCCTTTTTTGTATAAATCCACAAAAACCTCAATAACAGCTGCAGACATATCTTCTTCCATGGTGAAGCGCTCTCTGTCCCAATCGCAAGAAGCTCCTAGTTTTTTCAACTGCTGCAAGATGATACCACCGTATTTCTCTTTCCATTCCCAGGCATGCTTCATGAATTCGCCACGGCTGATTTCATTTTTATTAATGCCTTTTTCCTTTAGCATGTTCACCACTTTGGCTTCCGTAGCAATAGAAGCATGGTCCATACCCGGAACCCAACAAGCTTCTTTTCCTTGCATTCTGGCTCTACGGATCAATACGTCCTGTATGGTATTGTTCATCATATGCCCCATATGCAATACTCCGGTTACATTGGGAGGCGGGATTACGATGGTATAAGGCTCTTTTTTTGGATCAGGCTTGGAAGCGAAGAACTTCTGTTCCATCCAATGTTTGTACCATTTATCTTCAATATCCGAAGGATTGTATTTTGTTGCCAGTGACATATATGTGATTAAAATTTATTCAATAATGATATTTGCTCGCAAAATTAAGTAATTCAAGGCTTTTTATTGTAGCAATAAGAAATAAAAAAGCGAAAATGAACCACAATAGGAAACAAAGAAAACAAAAGTTATTCAGCTAAAGCTGAAATTTAACTAACCACAAAGACACGAAGGCACAACTTGTCCCGCACTGCAAGTCGGGAAAGTTTTCACGAAGAAATTATATTATTATTGATCGTTAAATCTCAAAAAGAAGGATGCTCATTTCTTTGAAATCAAAATAGAATTAAGCTTGTTAAATTAAAAGCTTAATTAATTTAATAATCTTTGTGCCTTTGTGGTTATCCACAGCCTTAGGCTGTTATTTTGTTGGTAGTAGCTCAGTTCTCACCTCACCGAAACCGATTCTGACCCCATCTTTTTCGCCATGTCCTCTCATGATGACCGTATCATGGTCATTGATAAATTTTCTTTCTGTTCCATCTGGCATTTGAACTGGCTTAGTGCCTCTCCAACTGATTTCCAGCATAGAGCCAAAAGAAGAAGGATCATTTCCACTAATAGTTCCAGAAGCATAGACGTCTCCAGTATTGATGTTACAGCCGTTTACCGTTTGATGGGCTAATTGCTGTACCACATTCCAATACATGTACTTGAAATTAGAATTGGTAACTACCTTTTCTTCAGAATCTTTTGGTTTGATACCCACTTGCAAATCGATATCAAAATGATAATCGCCAGCAAATTTCAAATAAGGCAATACTTCAGGTTCTTGCTTTGGACCAGGAATTCTGAAAGGCTCTAAAGCTTCCATGGTCACAATCCAAGGCGACATAGAAGAACCGAAATTCTTAGCTAAAAATGGACCTAATGGAACATATTCCCATTTTTGAATATCTCTAGCCGACCAGTCATTGAAAAGGGTGAATCCAAAAATATAGTTTTCAGCTTCTTTAGTTGGAATGGCATCTCCTAATTTATTGCCTCCGCATGTGATAAAAGCCATTTCCAATTCAAAATCCACCAATTTAGCAGGACCAAAATCTGGATTTTTAGCATCAGGCGCAATGGTTTGTCCTTTAGGACGGTGTAAAGGAGTTCCTGAAATTACAATTGATGAAGCTCTTCCATGATAGCCAACAGGAATATGCTTCCAGTTGGGCAATAAAGCATTATCGGGATCACGGAACATAGTGCCTACATTGGTTGCATGCGATTCAGAAGAATAAAAATCAGTATAATCGCCTACTCGTATGGGCAAATGCATGCTAGCATCTTTCTGCGGAATCAAAGCATGTTTTCTTAATTGGTCATTAGACTGAAGCTCTTGATTATCATGCTGTAATAATTCAGAGATTCTTTCTCTAACTGGTACAGTAACTTCCTTTCCCAACTCCATGAAATCATTCAAAATTGGGCGGTCAAAAATTCTTTCAGGCAGCTCTATTTCCTTAAACAATTGAGCAGATTGAATTTCTGTTAAATCCAAAATATAATCACCTATGGCCACTCCGGCACGTGGTGATTTACCTTTAGTAGAGAAAATACCATAAGGAAGGTTCTGAATAGGGAAATCTGAATCTTTTGCTACTTCTACCCAGCTTTTGAGTGCTGGATTATTGGCATTATGCTTCATATGAAAAAGTCGTTTTATAAGTCGAAAATTTTGAAATGCTAATATCCGAAAATTTGCGGAAAGGGGAAAGGAGGGGAGTTAGAAGTTGGAAGCTTTAAGTACAAGTCCATGTCAGTACCGAAGGTCGGACATTTTTAGAAGCATGTTTGTTATTGATTTGATAACAGAGCCAGCATAGTTTGCTTTTAAGTCGTGATTAATACGTTTTAGGTCAGTAGCGCAGGTCAGATCGGCATAAACCAAGGAGGTTATTTCGGTCTGATTATCGTCTGACCTCCGTATTCTACTTAGGTCAGCACCTTTAGGTCAGACCGGCATAATTTTTATTATAGAAAAGGATAGTAGGAAGAAGGATGAACTGTTTTCTTAAAGCACGCAGAAATGTCAGGACCGAAGATCGGACATTTTTAGATACATGGCTGTGATTTGAGGAAACAGCTAGGATAGTTTGCTTTTAAACCGTGGCCGGTCTGACTATCGTATGACCTCCGCTGTATAGTTAGGTGAGCA
The DNA here is from genome assembly GCF_051117495.1 of Marivirga sp. Taxonomy (NCBI): domain Bacteria; kingdom Pseudomonadati; phylum Bacteroidota; class Cytophagia; order Cytophagales; family Marivirgaceae; genus Marivirga; species Marivirga sp. Next base: position 178,484 of record NZ_JBNPEF010000015.1, read on the forward strand.
GTGCCAGGTCCGATGAGAGGTGATTTTGTAAAAGTGTACAATTCAATATGTTTGTTTTTTTGTATTGGCAACTCCATAAGAACTGTACAATCAGCACATTAGCACATCAAATAATTAATTCATCATTAACCCTGAACGATTCCAACTCTTTCACAGTTTCCTACGTCTTGTGACATATTTATCAATATGGGCTACCAGTTTTTAAGTATTTTTCGATTAAATGTAAGATTTTATAGTTGGTTGCTTACCTATTGTGTAAATATGTTTGTATTTTTGTTAATTAAACTAAATGAAGCTGATGAATAGGGGCTATTCTAAATCAGTTGATTTTAAAATATTTGTTATGAAGAGATTTTTACTTTCGATATTATTTTTTGTTGGGGTTGTTAGTGTTGGGTTTGGACAAACTATAACAACTGCTCAATCTGGGCCTTGGAATGATGCAAATACGTGGACTGGAGGAGTTATTCCTACAAATTCTAATTCAACCGAAATCAGATTAAACCATAATGTTTCAATTCCAAATAGTTACAATGCAAATATTGACCAAGCGTATATTTCAACAGGAATTACTTTACAAATTGATGCAGGTGGGACATTAAATGTAAGAGCAGGAAGTGGTGATGATCTAACTCTTGAAGGTACAAGTAGTATTTTAAATAATGGCTCAATGTCAATCGCTGCTGGTTTTGGAGGAAATGCTCAAGTTAGAGTTTATGGTTCTATTATTAATAATAATACTTTAAGTGGATCAGGTATAAACAGATTGTTTTTTGAAAGTAATTCATCATATGAGCATAATACTAGTTCATCATCAATTCCAATTGCTACTTGGGCTAATAGTTCATTTTGTTTGATTTCAGGTAACTTATCTGGGGGAGCAGGAACTGTTACTGGTCTAAATCAGGCATTCGGTTCTTTTGAGTGGAATACACCAAATCTAGATAACGGGGGATTAACTACTTTAGATATGGGCTCTTCGACAGAATTTAACGGTATATTCACAGTAAATGCAACTGGTTTTGATATCCTAGTTTTTTCTGATGGATCTGGCACAATAACTGCTTTCAACGATTTTGTTGTAAATGGCAGTTCTGTAATTGCTTTAACAAATTCAAGCTCAATTACGTTTTCTGTTCTTGGTGATTTTATTTATAATTCCTCTGGTGATTCTTATTTAAGTGCTGTTGGAACTGGAATTTTTCAATTAGGTAGTGGGTTTACATTTTCAAATGGTAGCTTTTCGACTTTCGATTCTGGAGCAACTGGTCAGTTTTTGTTTAATTCAGGTGGCTTACAAACATTCTCTGGAACCTCTGCTTCATATGGGCTTGGTGGAGTTGATAATATCGATTTTCTAATCACCAATAATACTGAAGTATTTATTGACGGCCAGGACGTTTTTTTCGGTGGATCAGGCTCTTTTGAATTAGGATCAGGTTCAACATTAACTTTAAACAATACAAGCGGTATTTCAACTGGAACAACATCTGGGCCAATAAGAGTTACTGGATCTAGAATTTACAATACTGGAGCTACCATAGAATACAATGGAACAGCAACACAAGCACTAGGCAACGGCTTTCCATCCACTGATGTTAATCTAATTATCAATAACACCGGTGGAGGTGTTAATATGAATGGGGATCTTACCATTTCCTCAGGACGAACCTTAACTTTGACAGAAGGAACGCTCAATATTGGAGATGGCAACTTATTGACTTTAAATGGTAATGTATCTACTACCAATGGAGGATTGTCAGGCGGGTCATTGTCTGATTTGACAATTGGTGGAACTGGGGCATTCGGTACATTGGGATTTGTAGGCACTCAAGAATTAAACAATTTTACCATTAATAGAACTTCTTCTGGCACAGTAACGCTCGGTGGGGACTTATTAATTAATGGTACTTTTGAGCAAACTGCAGGTAATCTTATTTTGAATGGAAATACTTTTACATTAAGTGGCCCTTATTCTAGAACAGCGGGAAGTTTAGTTTCTGATGCAACGGCTTCTTTGCTAATAAATGGTTCAGGAGCTTTGCCAAGTCCAGCCTCTTTTTCAGGTGATATAAATACCTTGACTTTAGATCGTGCTACATCAATATTTGATGTAGGTGGCTCCGGATTTACGGCTAGTAATATAAATTTGTTTTCTGGTGAATTAACGGGTTCCTCGATAAGCATTGCCGATGGAGGTAATGTTGAAAGGCAATCTAGTGGTGTTTTGACAAATGAATTAACGGCTGTTGGCACCTACAATTTATTATATAATAATGACGTAACCTTTAATTCAGGAGCAGAACTTTCTACAGACCCAACAGCAATTGCCAATTTAGAAAAAGCAAATACTGGAGATTTAAATATTCAGAATGGTTTTACAGTAAATGGTACACTTACTTTTACAAATGGTATTTTTAATGCCGGAACCAATACCATTTCCTTAAATGGAGATTTGGTATCTGGTGCTGGTTCAAACTTAACTAGTGCTACAATAACTTTTGATGGCACCACAAATTTAACTGGAGGTACAATACCCACCTTTGGTGATATTACTGTCAATGGGACATTCAATCCGGCAACAAGTTTAAATGTAAATGGAAATATTACCAATAATGGTACTTTAAATAGTAGTGCAGGTACTTTGACTATTAATGCGACTTCTCAATTAGGTGGTTCAAATCCGATAACGGTAAATGATTTCACTATTGGAACTAGTGGTAATGTTACCGCATCATCTACTCAAGCTTTACAAATTGATGGTAACTTAACTAATAATGGTTCATTTAATGCTAATGGTGGTACTGTGATTTTTGGAGGCACTACGTCTATCTCAGGTACTGTTCCTACTTTTGCTAATGTTCAGATTGATGGGACTTTCAATGCTCCCGCAACGCTTAATATTTCAGGCGGATTAACTAATAATGGTACTTTCAATGATAATGATGGTATCATAAATATGAATGGAAGCGGTACTCGAGAAATATCTGGTTCAAGCGCTTTTAATATATACACTTTAAATGTTTCTGGAGGAACTGTAAATAACAACAATATAGGAGGTGTATTTATTGAAGATGGAATTACAATAGGTGCTAGTACTACTTTAGATTTAGATGGAGGAGGAACTGGGGAAATGACATTATTATCAACTTCAACAAAAGATGCATTTATAGGAGAAATCCCTTCTGGTTCAGCGGTAAGCGGGACAGTTACGGTTCAAAGGGCTCTATATGCTACAGATGCAGGAGATAATGCTTATCATATTGTAGGCTTTCCAATGAGCAATGTAGCGGTGTCAGATATTCAGAATGAATTACCTGTAACAGGTGTTTTTTCCGGCAGCAGTACAGGAACAGGTTACGATAATAATCCTTCAATGTATGCTTATGATGAAGATGCGGGTGCTGGTCTTACTCTAAATGAGCGATATGTGGCCTTTCCTTCTTCCTCCAATACGGAGACTTTTAATGTGGGAGAAGGTTATTACTTATATACCTATCCTGGCGTAATTCCTGTGACAATGGATGGCACTGGACTTATTAATACAGGAAGTTTTACAAGGTCTCTTTCTTTTACGGGAACTGATCCAGATGCTGGCTGGCACTTGGTCGCCAACCCTTATCCGGCTCCAACTGACTGGAGCCAATGGGGAAAAACTGCCATTGCGGGAAATACAGCTCAAATTTATAATTCTAACACTGGGGCATATATTGCCTATGACGGGTCTTCTGAACAACTAATTCCTCAAGGGCAAGGTTTTTTTGTACAAGCAACAGATGGGACTGGTGAACTTACCGCAACGGAAAGTACAAAGGTTACCGGTACAACTCCAACTTACTACAGAGAGACTGATATTCCACAAAGATTCGAAATAGTATTGACAACACCTGATTATGATGATGTTGCTATAGTTCACTTTGCTGACGGAGCCACTGATGCATATGAAGCTGCCTTCGATGCCAATAGGTTGCTTAATACCTATGAAACGATTTCTACCTTATCTTCAGATGGTAAACCACTAAAGGTAAATAGAATGGCTTCAATTTCCAGTGAATCTCCTTGTAGTCGCTCGATTAATATAAGTTTTGAACAATTGAAAAATGAAGTGACGTATTCTATCACTTTTAATGACTTGGGTAACGTGCCATCACAATCCTTCCAACTTGTAGATCATTACTTAGATAAAAATATTTCAGTTGATAATAACACTAAGTACAATTTTACTATTAATAGTGATGGTGAATCTAAAAGTTCAGACAGGTTTGAATTGCTTATAAGTTCTAATTCACCAAGCCAAATTTCTACTTCTTCTAGTGATGTTTGTCCTAATCAAAATGCCGAATTGATTTTAGAAAATACGGACTCTTATGTAACCTACCTATTGTATAAGGATAGTGAACTGCTAACTTCAGTAGAAGGTACAGGAGCAACTTTAGATTTAGATGTTTCCAAAGAAGTATTGGTTGATGAAATTAATGATTTTGTTTTAAAAGGGTTCGTAGCTGGATGTGATACGGTCAGTGTCGGAAGTGCGCAAATCAAAATAGCTGAAGCTTTAAGATTGGATAACAAAGTAACGGGTTCTTCTATTTGTAAAGTAGAAACTCAAGCTCCATTTAGTATAGCTACACAATTAGATGCAAATTACTACCTGGTTCAAAATGAAGATACCATTCAGTCGATTCAGGGAACTGGAAGTCAATATGATGGCTTTATAGATTCTGAGAATTTAAATGATGGTTCGAATGAGTTTATAATTGCAGCAGAGAAAGACGGTTGTCAAAATGGAACTTTAGAGCAACTTTTAGAAATTAATGTAGAGAATTTATCAATTGATAGGACAGTGGCTTTTGAAGTTGATGATAGCTGTATTGGCAGTGAAGCAAGCATTAATTTCACGGGCCAAGCTGAGGTGGAATATAAATTTTATAAAAATAATGAGTTAGTAAACAGCTTAGTGGGTGATGGAAGCGATCAATCCATCACAATTCCAGCTGAATTTATTGCGGTTGGTGAAAATGAATATACAGTCATGGCTTTTCTTGGTAATTGTTCAGAATACGAATTTGCAGAAAAGATTAGCTTAAATGTAGAGGAAAGTATTCAGCCGGATTTAAGCATCCTGACGGAAAATGCTTGCGGACTTCAAAATGTGAATGTCAAAATTGAAAATGCTCAAAAAGCAAAAACTTATAATTTATTAAGTAATGGAGAAATTGCTTATAGTGCCACGGCAAATGAGGATGGTGAGCTTTTGATCACTTTGGATTCATCCAAACTAAATATGGGTATTAATCAATTCAATATCTTGATTGAAGGTGAATATTGTGAAGCTATGGAGGCCAATCAAACAATGGAATTTGAGCTATATGAAGATGCTGTTATTGGTGATATAGAAAATCATAGTATCTGTTTGAATGAAAGTGCTACCATTGATTTATCTTCAAATGTGGAGATGAGTAGTTACTTATTGTATGTTGGTGATGAGTTGATTAGTGAAAGTGCTACCAATATAGTTGAATTAGCACCTAAAGAAACCACAACATATAAACTTACAGGAGTACCTGTAAATGGCTGTAATGTAAATAGTGTTAACTTCACCATTGAAGTCAATGATTTGGCTGTTCCGGGAATATTGGTAGCCGGCAATGTATTGGAAAGTTCTATTGAAGCTGATACTTATCAGTGGTATCTGGATGGAAGTATTTTGGAAGACGAAACAGGAAAAATCCTAGTAGCCAATGCTCCAGGTGATTATACTGTCGAAGTAACCAAAGGCAATTGCAGTAATCTTAGTGATGCCTTTACATTTAATGAGGAAGTTTTAAATGCCAATAAAGCATTGGAAAATGCATTAAAACTATATCCAAATCCAGTGGACGATAAAATGTTTATTGAATTAAATAACATTAATTCTATAGATATTACTATTTTTACGATTAATGGTAAGTTTATAGATAAATTTAAATTAAACAAAGGTCAGTCTGAAATTGAAATGAGCAAATTCACTAAAGGCACTTATTTAATTCAAATTGAGTCTGATAAAGGAACTGTAATGAAAAGAATAATAAAGCAATAAGCAATATTGCTGATGATGAATAGGGGTAAGAAAATGAAAAATATATTAAAATTATTAACCTTTAGTATTTTATTTTTAGTGACTATTTGTAGCCTAAATGCACAACCTGGGCCACCGGCTCCACCTGATGATAACCCAGTACCCATCACGGGCATTGAGTACCTAATTGCAGCGGGTGCCGCTTTTGGAGCTAAAAAGCTATATGATAAGAAAAAGAAATAAAGGATTTATTATATATTATCTACTGAAATGATTAAACCTTTTTTAAAGTTTCATGCTTTAAGAAAGGTTTTTTTTATGTTGAATTCAATTAGTTATAAATTGTAATTTCATCTGGTATTTTTTCTGCTGAAAGTTGTTATAGAAAGGAAGTAGAATTAAGGTATGGTGAAATCTTCTCCCCTCGTTTTGGTATTTCGCCCAAACTTTAAATGATGCTTAATCAATATCCTTTTAAGTAAAACACCTAATTTTTTATAGTACTTTTCCTTAATTTAATCAGGGCATCCCCTATTTTTTTAAATTAGAATTCCTCTGATTTATAGGAGTGTTAATATGTCGAATTTTGATATATCATTTAATCAGAATTCATCATGAAATCATTTATCATTCTTATCGCAACAATTCTTTTAGGAGTCAGTGCCGCATTTGCAACCGTTGACCCTGATAAAAAACCCGCTAAATTTCGTATATTAGCTATAAGCGCCTCAAACGATTCCGTAATGAGTGCATCAAATGTAATTACTTTGTTTCAGCCATTTTCTGTTGAACTTCCAACTGCTTTTACTCCCAATGGAGATGGCTTGAATGATACTTTTGGCGCAGTCGCCAAGGGCGTAAAAGAATATAAAATGGTAATCTATAATCGCTTTGGAGATGTTGTTTTTATTAGCACTGATATAGAGGACAAATGGAATGGTACAGTGAATGGTGAGGATGCACCTTCAGGAGGATATGTTTATCAAGTTTATGCCAAAGGCAATGAAGGACAAGGAGTTGATAGGTCAGGTAAAGTAATGCTCATTAAATAATCATCATCATGAAAACTATATTTTTTAAAATAGGAATTATGTTTTTTATCAGCATTACCGCACTAGCTTTTAAATCAGTGGGGCAAATTAAAGCTGATCAAAATTCCGGATGCCTGCCTTTGGTAGTTAATTTCGAGATTGAAAATTATGATTATGAATCCGTAGAATGGCAAGTGGAAGATGGGCAGTCTTCTACAGCTCAAAACCCTACCTTCATATTTGAAAAAGCTGGTGATTGGATCGTAAATGCTATTATCACGCTAAATTCAGGCAATATTGATACACTTCAGTATCAGAATCTAATCTCTGTTAAGGAAAAACCTCAGGTTGATTTCTCTGTAGAAAGTAATGTAAGTTGCATTGGAGAGGAAATATCCTTTAATAATTTGACGACTAGTGCGGATTCTTATTTATGGTCTTTTGGTGATGGAAATCAATCTACTGATGAAAACCCTACGCATCAATATGAAGAATCAGGTAATTATACGGTTTCTCTAACTGCAAAAATAGACGGTGATTGTCAAGAAATTAAAGTGTTGGAAAATGCCATTGAAATTAAAGAAGCCCATAAAAATTCATTTTCTGTCAGTAGAAATGCTCAATGTCTTTCCGATATAGAACCCATAGTTTTTTCAATTGATGAAGAAGTTAGTCAGGTAGAATGGGATTTTGGAGATGGTACTATCAAAAAAGGGGCAAGTGTAGAACATTTATATAATACTGTTGGAGAATATCAGGTTGAAGTTTCCTATTTAAACGAATTTGGGTGTTCTATAACTTCCAAATTAGATTCCCTGATTAAAGTGGGCGAAATAGCTTCTCCTAAAATGGAAGCAAGCGAAACAATGGTGTGTATTGGTGAAGAGTTCACCTTAAATGCAATTCATCCATCCAATGAGGGATTTGAATGGGAGATCAAGGGAAAGCGTTATGAGGGTAAAAATATAAGCTTAAGTTTATCAGATATTGGGGACATCGATGTGAAGTTAACTTTTACAAACGAAATCGGATGTGAAGTTTCAATTCTTGAGAAAGCTTTTGTTAATGTACAAGAGGTTGAACCGGTAGAAATTGCTTATCCGCAAAATAGTGGTTGTGAACCATTTGAATTTTTGACCACTAATAAAACGCCAGGTGCTGTGGATTTTGCATGGAAAGTAAATGGAGAGACTATTAAAGGTGCTGAATTGAATTACGTTTTTAACAAGCCAGGTAATTACAATGTAGTAGCGGTTACCCATTACGAAACAGGTTGTAAAATTGAGACTGCGCTTAAAGATAGGATACAAGTATTTAAAAGGGAAACAAATGTGAAAGTAAGTGACTGGCAAGGGTGTGCTCCTTTTACAACTGAATTCACTCTATTAAATGGCAATGCTACCAGCATAAATTGGAATTTGAATGGAAATCCATTATATGGCAAAAATGTAAAGCATGAATTTAATAATCCAGGGGTTTATTATCCAAGTGTTTCTTATATCAATGATAGAGGCTGTGAAATTGAATATGAATTTGAAACTCCGATTACTGTTTTAAACACTAGTATTGATTTAGAGGAGCCTGATATAATTGAATCTTGTACCTATACAGAGGTCCATTTTAGTGGAGAAATGGGCTACGATTTTTGGGAATGGGATTTTGGAGATGGAAACAAATCAACTGAGCGTTATCCCATACACAGTTACAGTAAAGCTGGTAATTATGAAGTTTCTTTAACCACTAATAATAAGAATGGCTGTAAGACCACAATAGAAAGATATAATATAATTGAAATTCCTGATTTGGAGGTCGATACAGAAATGGAGGTATCTCAAGGGGAAGAATGTGGATATTTCAGTGTAAATATTGTGGCTGATTTAGAAGAGTGGCAATCAGCAAAATGGTATTATAATGAAAATCTGATTGGTACTAAATCGGAGTTAAACGTTTCATTTATTGCATTGGGTGATGTGGGGATCACTTTAAGTATTGGCGGAGAAGGTGAATGTACAAAATCTAAAGCCATCATGGTTCCTAACCCTTGGCCTGATTGTGAAAATCCGGAAATCGAAGAGGAAATGGAAGAAACCGAGGGGGACAGTCCGATAGGGAAGTTTACTTTTTCAAGTTGTAATGTCCCTTATTCAATTGATTTAGTGAATCCTATTCCAGATGCTGACAAATTTCAATGGAGATTTGAGGATGGATCAGCCCATTCGAAGCAAAGTTTTAAAGAGATTTTTAATAAGGTGGGCGAACATAAAATTGGCTACTGGGCTAGAATAGATAGAGACAGTATTATCTTAGTAGAGGATTATATTACAGTTAATATTCAAGAATCGAATATTGATTTTGATTATGAACTACAGAAGAAATGTGAAGGTTTTGAAATTATACTTAATCCTGAAAATACAGAATTTGAAGGTTATAGATGGAAGTTGAATAATCAGCCAATTGAATTAACTGCTAATAATAGTTATTTAGTGCAAAAGGAAGGGCTTTATTCTATAAGCCTTTCAGCAAGTGGACAGAATAATTGCGCCACGACCAAAATCAAAAATATTTATATAGGCAATCAAGAAAATCAATTTACAAATCCTAATGCAATATGCTTGGGGGAAGCCTTCACTATTGAGCATGAGCTTGTTGGCTTTAAATCCATCCAATGGGATATGGGTAATGGAACTATAATTGATGGATTTGATAGCCCTTATGTATATGAGGCATCAGGTGAATATGCAGTTCAGGCTATTGCTACTGATTATGAAGGCTGTGATTATACTTTTGAATTACCACAACTAATACAGGTTAGAAATCCTATTGCTCAATTTACAGCCAATAAAATGCAAGGCTGTGGAGAGACCAAAATTCAATTTCAAAATCAATCTGAAGATGCCGTTGAATGGTTATGGGATTTTGGAAACGGGGAAACTAGCACAGAAGAAAATCCTAAAGTGTCCTTTTTGCCTGGTTCCTATACTGTCACATTAACTTCTTCCAATGGGGAGTGCAGTGACAAAATCACTCAAACTGATTTTATTCAAATTGATGAATTAACTAGTGATTTTAGTTTTGAGTACGATCAAAGCTGTCTTCCTGTAACAGTTTCATTTCAAGATGAAAGTGTAAATGCTGCTGCTTGGCAATGGGATTTTGGAGACGGAAATACATCAACTGAGCAAAACCCCACTCATACTTTTTATGAATTGCCTGAAAAGGATGTCAAATTGATAGTTGAAAATGAGAATGGATGTAAAGTAAGCAGCAAGCAGGTGATGAGCTTTATTTTCAGTGCTAGCTTTGAGGTAGGTCAAAATGAAATTTGCCAAAATGATGCTGTTCAATTCTCTGCCATCAGTGATGATGCTGTGAGATGGTCTTGGATTTTTGGAGATGGAAACTCAAGTACCGAAAGAAATCCTCTTCATCATTATGAAAGCGCTGGAGTTTTTGATGTTCAATTAATTGCTGAAAATAATAGTGGCTGTGCTGATACAGTCTTGATGCAACAATATATTGAAGTAACGCCCTACAAAGCAGATTTTAAGTTAGCGGAATCCATAGAGTCAAATTGTGTACCTGTTCAAGTAAGCTTTCAGGATTTATCTGATGGAGCAGAAAGTTACTTCTGGGATTTTGGTGATGGAAATACCTCTAGAGTAGCGAATCCAGTGCATTTGTATAATTCGGTCGGAAATTTTGATGTAAGTTTAGTGATTACCAATAAGCTGGGTTGCCAAGATACACTGAGAAAAGAACAATTTGTAAAAGTCAGCGGGCCACAAACTGCCTTTAAAATAGAGGAAAAAATAGTGTGTTTGCCCAATACAGCCAATTTTACGGATCTTTCCGTTGATGCCGTAAAATGGCAATGGATTTTTGGCGATGGTAATACTTCCAATGAGCAAAATCCTCAACATTTATATGAAAAATTAGGGGAATATGATGTCACTTTGATTGCGGAAAATGAAGAAGGGTGCGAGCAAACTTTTAAAATGGAGGGAATTAAAGTACTGCCAACTCCAAAGGTAGATTTTGATATGGATATTTCTGGGGAATGTTATCCTGTAGAAGTGCAATTGACTAATAAGAGAAGTAACTTATGGAATGAGTCATATAAATGGGAGTTTGGTGATGGACAGACTTCTACTGAAGAGCACCCAACTGTTTTAATTGAAAAAACAGGCGCATTTAATGTTACTTTGACCGTGAAAAATGATGAAGGATGTCCGGTAAGTTTTACGCACGATAATCAGGTTTTAGTTCGAGATACTGTTAAGCATATTGAAGCTGATTTGAATCAAATATTGGTTGAAAACAATAAAGTTCATTTTGAATTGGAACCTTTTAATCATAATAATATTTCTCATTATAATGTTTATAGAGACAGTCCAGGCGGTTTTAATTTATTGCAGTCTATTGAATTAAGTGGAAGTGCTAATCAACGAATTCTGTACGATGATCAAAGTTGTAGGCCACAGGATATGTCTCATGAATATATTTTTCAGGCAGTTCCATTTTGTGAAGATACGGTTTCAAGAGGTCTCTTAACTGTTTTTAATACTTTACATTTAAAAAATGTAAATCAAACTGTTCAAGAGAGACAGATTGAATGGAATGCCTCTAAAGGTTTTCAAATAGATAACCAACGAATATTCAGAAAACGAAAAGGTGAGGAGCAATGGCAAGAAATAGCCGTGATGGAAGTTAATGCTTTTAGTTTTCTTGATCAGGAAGATTTATGTCCAGGCATTTATGAATATAGGGTAGGGGCTTTCCAACAAAATACATTACGCTCCATCAGTAATTATGTGGAATTTGAAGTTACTGACGAAATATACGTCAATCAAGTAGCTGAAATTCAAAATACTACGGTGATGGAGACAGGTGAGGTTTTCACGGAATGGAGCATTCCGGAAGAGGGGAAAGGCAGGATTACTTCATTTGAAATTTACCGAAGTGAAAATGGAGGAGAATTTAAATATTTTGATAATGTAGAACCTCATGAACAGTTTTACATTGATGAAGAAAGTGATACAGAAAATAATACTTATACCTATCAGGTGAAGGTCATCAATGACTGTTCAATTGATACTGAAAGCAGTGGTGAAAGCAATACCGTACTTTTGCAGAAAGATGTACAGTTTAGAAAATACGAATTGAGATGGAATGCCTTTAAAGGTTGGGAAGAAGGAGTGAAGAAATATGTAATTCAACGATTGAACGAAAATGGTGAATGGGAAACCATAGAGGAAGTTTCTGGCGATCAGTTGAAGACGATTATTCGGGATACGAAGGATTAAAGCCCCCTAGCCCCCAAAGGGGGGATTAGGTCAGTAACAAATATTTTGATTTACCAATAAATGGGGAGTATCTCATAAACTGTGTAAGTTCTAAAATAGAGCTTACGAAACAGTTTTATGACCTCGGAAATTTAGGGAGTGATTTTGTAAAAATCGCTACTTAAATTTCGAGGAGCCCGCGGCAGGC
>NZ_JBNPEF010000021.1:0-177022 GCF_051117495.1 Marivirga sp.
TCAGCCTATTAGAAACTGGGGAGTAATACTTAACAGTTTTCTTATTATATTTGAAGATAGGGTCAGATTGAATGAATCTTAACCCTATCTACAAAATTTTTAGTTACACACTTTTTGGGATAGTGTCAATAAATGATTTAGAGATGGAAGTTAGAAGTAGTTCGAAACTTCCCACTTCGAGCTTCTAACTTCCTAAAACCTCAAATGCTCCTTAAAAAGCAATAGATCATCTTTCACGCTGGAGCTCCCATTAGGGAAATCAATATATTGTTGCAGTTTCGTTTCTGGGTTGACCAATAACTCCCTCAGTTTCAAATGTTGGTTAATGAAAGTAAATTCCATATCAGGGTATATGGCTTTTAATGCATCAACGATGTCCAATACCTCTAAATTTTTGTCCACTATATTATAGTAGCCTGAAGGAATATCGCTTTTGATTGTGACCTGCTTTAATATTTCCGAGGCTTTTTGAATGGATATAAAGGGCCGGTGTTGCTTTCCGTTCCCATTAATAGCAATGCGTTTGTTGAAGTTGGCATCAAACATAAAACGGTTGATTACCGCATCAAAACGAACGGCATTGGCATAACCATAAACGTTGCCTAATCTTAATATCTGCGTATTGATTTTATCAGATAAGCGTGCCACATGCTCTTCGCCCCTTAATTTTGAGATACCATAAATAGTTCTAGGATTAGGATGATGATCTTCATTAATCATTTCTTTTGACGAACCGAAAACGGAAACGCTGCTGGCAAAAACAAAATGCTCAACATCAGACTCCTCCACCGCATAGACCAATTCGGCCGTGCCCCAATGATTACTTTGCTCAAAGTAATGTGGATCAGCATCTGCAAAGGGAGTGGTTACTTTAGCGGCCAAATGGATGACGGTGTCTATTCCTTTTAAAGCTTTTTTTAGCTTACGAGTATCCAGCAATTCCCCTTGAATAAATTTGATTTTTTCTTGATTAGGAAGTTTTTCGCCTAAAAAGAAGTGATAATTATTTCGACTTAAATTATCATAAATTAAGATCTGCTGCACTTCTTCTGATGGCAATAATTTTTCAATCAAGGCCGAACCAATATAGCCGGCTCCTCCGGTAATCAATATTTTCTTCATGGGTCAAATACTTTTAAAGACAGCAAAAGTAATGTATAATTGGGGGTTGTGAAAATAAGGAGTTCCTTTTGTTGGATTATAGTTTTTGTAATAATTTAGAGGGTGCTCTTTTTAAAGTACTAAATATATAGGAATATTTAGTGTATATTTTGAAAATGTATTTGAACATTATATATTTAGTTTTTATTTATTCAAAGAACCAAAACCTAAAGTTATGCCAGTAAAAAAAGATGAACCATCCTGTCGTGAAAGAATAATTAACGGCCAATTGACCTTTAAAGAATCCGAAATCTTATCGCTCTGTAAAAAAGGAATGAGTTGTCAGGAGATTAGTGAAAATCTGTTCGTAAGTGTTGAAACCATAAAGACACACAGAAAAAAGATCATTAAGAAACTTGGATTGCAAGGAAAACAAGAATTCAGGAAGTTTTTATTGGATTTAGTTGCTGAAGAATTGCTGTTGCAACATGAAAAATCACCCCAAAGTCACCCCTAGGGGTGATGTTTTTAGCTCATTTAATATTCAACTTTGAGACGTGATCACATTAAACAATTTTTAATTATTTAAAATCTAAAATCATGAAAAAAGATTTGATATTAATCATTTCATTCTGTATGTTATTTGGCTTGCAAAATCAAGCCTCAGCAGAATGTTCTACGTCAATTGAATGCGGAGGAAATGAAACCATGGGATGTACAGGAGATTTCAATTGTTCTTCAAGTGATGATGATAAGACTGTGACGTGTGATGGTGTTACAACTTCTTGTCCGTTTTCAAAAGAAAAAAAATCAATAGCTTAATCTAATTTAAAATTTGAATTATGAAATCTAGAAAAACAATATTTTTAACAATTCTATTATTTGTCTTGGCTAGTTTTGGTGAAGTTTATGATATTTATGCTTGCACAGTCTCTCAATCATGCGGTGATGGCCAAGATGCAGTTAGTTGCTCAGGCGCTAAGACTTGTTCAAATTCATATTACGACATGAGTGTAACTTGTGATGGCGTAACATATATGTGTCCAGCACCCTTGCAACGTCCGGAACCTAAATCCTTGTGGTAGTAGATAAATAGTAGAATAATGAGAAATTTAATTTTAATCGTTTTTATTGCTACAGTCTTTCACAGCTGTAGCAATAAAAACTCATCCCAAAGTTTTGAATTAAGAACTGATTTTATAAAGTCAAAAGGAAAATTTTCAGACAGCTTATATGTTTATGACATAAGAAGTCTGTTGATTGATCAGGGGAAACTATATGTTGCAGAATATGAGAATGGAATAAAGCTGTTGGATACTGATCTAAATTTTATTTCTTGTATTGGTGAATTGGGGGAGGGCCCTGAAGAGATATTTATTACGCCTCAGATTCAAATTTACAGAGATACAATTTACGCTATTTCCAGTAATAAGCGTGCATTTATGAAGTTCTCAAAAAGAGGTAAATTTATTAGTGAACTAAAATATGATAGAGAAATTTATGATACCTCCTTTAAATATCGATTTATTGTTTCTAATAATGGAGTGTTTTTAAATAATAAAAATCTTGATTTCACGCTTTATAATTTATCCCATCAAGGTAAATTGAAAGGAGGCGTTCCTTTTTCAGAACCCTATAATGATATTAATAAAGCTTATGTGACTAGCGGGGCACATCTCTTGAAATTTGAAGATAAGATTCTTCATTTATCAGATAACAAAGCTGAGATAAGAGTTTTTAAGCAAAATGAAGAAGTTGATCGTATTAATTTGGCGGATTTCAAGCCATTTAAAGAACGTTTGAAATTCATTAAAGCTAATGGCAAATTGGGAAGCACATCATATTACAATATGATTCAAGATGCTTATATTGATTCAACTCATGAAATATTGTACATTTTATCAATAGCGGGGGAAAATAGTCCCAGAAGCAATGCAGTCAGCTTATTAGATTTGAATAATGACTTTCAGTTTCTTGGAAGCTTTAATTTAAATGGTGATTGGTATAAAACCATAGCTGTTGAAAATAGTAAATTTTTTGCATTTAATACTGTCGATAGTAAAATTGAAAAATATGAAATTGAGATTGAAAAGTATTAAAAAAATGATTTTTATGTTCAACTATGAATTATAAGTAACGAAATTTATTATTACACAATGGGAGGATAAGTAAAATGGTGATATTACCCCAAATCATTCAAAACCACTCTAAAACTAGTCCCTTTTCCTGGCCTACTTTCAAACTCTATAGTTCCTTTTAATTGCTCTACTAAGGTTTTTACTATGGATAAGCCTAAACCAGAAGAACTTTCACCGGCTGTGGGTTTATTGCTCATTTTCTGGAATTTCTGGAAAATTTTGGATTGTTCTTCTTTTAAAATACCCATTCCTTGATCTTTCACTTCAATTTGAAGTTGATTCCCTTTTTGTACTGCTTTTATATATATAGTACTGTCTTCATAAGAGAATTTCAAGGCATTGGAAATAAGGTTATCCATAATTCGCTGCAGTTTATCAGTGTCTGTCCTGAACCTGTTTGTATCTTCAGAAATTTCTTTCTCAATCTTTATGCTTTTCAGTTTAGCAGCATCCTCATGTTTTTTGATCAATTCATTAAAATAGGATTGAATGTTAATTTCATCTACCTCGGCTTTTTGCTGTGATTCCATACGGTAAAGCTGCAACAAATCTTCTATTAACTGTACACCTTGTTGGTTGGATTTTTCAAGCTTATTTAAGAAATCTTTTTGTTGATCCGATACATTATCAGCCATTTTAATGAGTTTTATAAGGCCTTTATTATTATTCAAAGGAGATTTTAAATCATGGGCCAATACATGTATAAGCCCATTTTTTTCATCATGAATTTCCTTTAATTCCTGATTGTTTTGAACAAGTTCTTTATTTCGCTCATTTAATTCTTTTGTTCTTTCTTGTACTGTTTGCTCCAGTCTCTGATTAGATTGCTGCAGTGCCAAACTCAGATCTTGATTTCTAATATAAGTTTGATTTTGCCTGTTGGCTAGTATGATCACATGACTGAATAAATAAAAGAAAATACCCAAAGCAAATACCAAATCACCCACTATCTGAGATTGATGGATAAGTATTTCAATTACTGTAACGGCAAAAAGTAAAATAAATCCAATAAGCGCTATTATTACTTCTTTATTACCGTTTAGACTGGCTTTAAAGATATAATACAGTATTGCAACCCCAGTAATTACGGTCACTATCTGCATAATTGGAACCAAATTAGAATTGTAAACAATAGGGGTGAAAAGGGTAATGATAGTAGCTGATATGCCTATATAATAAGGGATATTGGCAAAAAATTTAGGGATATATTCTGGGAAAAGGTAGTATATAAAACGAATTGTAAAGGCAAAAATCAGATAAAAGCTTGTTAATTCTATCCTAGTGCTTAGCCACCATGGAAAATTTAAATAGTCAATAAGTAGATATTCATTTACACTTAATGATCGTAGGATTGTAAATAAGCAAACCAATGCAAAATAAGTGTTCATTTTATTTCGTGTGCGAAAAAAATTAGAACCTAAATGATATAATCCCATAAAGAAAATAGAACCAATTAAGAAAAATGAAAGTGAAATATTTTTTCCTCTATCCTCAATAAGTAATTCTTTTTCAGCCATCTCAGGCGGTCTAGACATTCCACCTTTCCTGTAATGAAAATTAGAGATTTGCATAATGATTTCTAAGGTGTCTTGATTGGTTGATATTTCGAAGATTTTGTTTCGATAATCAGGTTCAGCAGTTTCCGAAGAGGTCCCTAGTTTGCCTACTTCACCTATTTCTTTGCCATTTACGAATAGTTTATAATTAGTGCTTTGAACTTTTCCATTTATTGATAATTCAGTAGAATTTTTATCAATAACTATTTTTGTGTAATAAGTAGCATAACCCGTGGAAGGAAGTTTTACCCCTCTAAATTCCATGCCTGTCCATGTATGTGGAATTTCCGCATAAACCGGGGAATCAATTGCTTGCATTTCCTCGGCTGTAAGTAATTGCCCATATTCAATTTGCCACTCACCTTGAAGTAATACAATTTCCTCATTTAAATTTTGGTCTTGAAAATTGAATATACTTTGCTGGCCATAACTTATAGATGTAATGGTGAAAAAAATGATTAGAAAGGGTATTGTCTGTTTCCACATAATTAATTTTCTCCAATAGGAGAGTCAAGTAATAATTATAATGCAAAATTAATACTTGTTTCAAAGATATGGATTTGCTTTTCACTTTAAAAAGTACAAGAAGCATATATGTTAGAGGATTTAGTAATAATGATGCTTGTAGAGGAATTTTTAAAGATTAATAGTAAATCTTAAGTTTCTGATTTTCTATGAAATTAGTAAATGGCAAAACCAACTAAGCGTTTTGTTGGATGAACAGAAAAAGAAGAATATTTACATTGAGGTCTAAATTATAGGGGATATTTTACATGAATCCAGAAAATATTGCAGATTGGTTTATATTATGTAAATAAATCACTCAAATGTTATGCATACCTAACAAATCCCACCTCTGTAATATTTGTATGTAGCTACACAGAAATGATTTATTGCACCAAATCAGTATGCAAACCGCATTCTGTTTTGTTCATTCCGTACCATCTGCTTTCTCGTTCTTGCATATCCAAATCGAATTTGCGGGTGCATGGCTCACAACCAATACTGAAATAGCCTTTAGCCTCTAATGGATGCTCGGGCAGTTGATGTTCTTTTCTGTAATCATGAATCATTTTGGAATTCCAATCCAACATAGGATGAAGTCTAACAGCACCATGGGGAGCCTGTTGTTCCACTTTCATGGCAGATCGGGTTTTGCTCTGGTCAGCACGGACACCATTGATCCAAATATCATGTTGCATCAATACCGCATCCATGGGTTGGGTTTTATTAAGATAGCAGCAATAATCTGGGTCGGAAGTGAAGAACATCTTTCCGTTGGCATCACGCTGCATATTTTTCGGAGTCAAAGGCTTTAAATCAATTAAATTAGTCAAGCCAAAATCAGCCATGATTTTATCTCTAAAAGCAACCGTATCAGGAAAATGATAGCCTGTATTGATAAAATAAACGGGGATATTAGCATCTATTTTGCTCAACATGTGCAACAATACCAGACTATGCGATTGAAAAGAAGAAGTAGTGAAATACTTCTTCCCTTCTGATTGGTATTGTTTGATTTTATGTTCTAGTTCATTGATGTTCATATTTCTTAGTATCTAGTAGCTGGTTTCAAGTATCTAGTATTCAGTATTGGATTTTAAACTTACAACTTAAGACCTAGAACTTAAAACCTTAGCTCTATTTCAATTATCCAGATCCGTTCAATTTCTCACTACTCTCTACCCATTACACACTACGCAATCGTACTTCCCGGATTTACTTCCTTTCCCGGCTGCACAAACTGCAAATTACCTTCCGAATCTTCTGCCATCAAAACCATACCTTCAGAAACTTCTCCCATCATAGGTCGAGGTGCCAGATTTACTAAGACTGTTACTTGCTTACCGACTACTTCCTCGGCTTTGAAATGCTTTGCTATTCCACTTAAGATAGTGCGTTTGTCCAAACCAGTATCAATAGTCAATTTCAGTAACTTATTTGATTTTTTAACTTTTTCAGCAGTTAAAATGGTTCCTATGCGCATATCCATTTTCATGAAATCCTCAAACTTGATTTCTTCTTTCATGGGTTCTACATTAGGGCTTCCTCCAGCATTCGCTTTTTTAGCTTCTTCTAATTTATTTACTTGTTCTTCCACGGTTTTGTCTTCTATTTTTTCAAATAATAACTCTGCTTCCTTGATCTGATGTCCGGCTTCCAGTAAATCAGCACTTCCTGCCAAATCCCACTCGTAAGCTTCAATGTTCAACATCTTCCTCAGCTTAGTCGCAGTAAATGGTAAGAATGGCTCACAAACGATGCTCAAATTGGCTGCAATTTGTAAGGCCAGATTCATAATGGTTTTTACTCTTTCTGGATTTTCCTTTTGAAGCTTCCATGGCTCAGTTTCTGCTAAGTACTTATTGCCCAAACGGGCAAATTCCATCATAGCAGCCAAGGCTTCCCTGAATTTATAATTCACGATTTTCTCTTCAATCAAATCAGGATAGCCTTTCAATTCATCCAAAATTTCCTGATCGTAATCAAACCATTCACCTCTTTCCGGTACTTTCCCATCATAATATTTATGCGTTAGTACTACAGCTCTGTTGATAAAATTACCGAAAATGGCCACCAATTCACTATTGTTGCGAGTTTGAAAATCCTTCCAAGTAAATTCACTGTCTTTTGTTTCTGGTAAAGTAGCTGCCAGTGCATATCTCAAAACATCCTCTTTGCCAGGGAAATCTTCCAAATACTCATGCAGCCAAACCGCCCAGTTTCTACTGGTGGAAAGTTTATCGCCTTCCAGATTTAAAAATTCATTGGCAGGCACGTTTTCCGGTAAGATGTAATCACCGTGTGCATGCAAAATCACCGGGAAAATAATACAGTGGAATACAATATTGTCTTTTCCAATAAAATGAATTAGCGTACTATCATCTTCAGGATTCTCCTGCTTCTTCCAGAATTTCTCCCAATCGTTTCCGGTATCTTTTGCCCATTGTTTGGTGGCTGAAATGTAGCCTATCGGGGCATCCAGCCAAACGTATAATTTCTTTCCTTCAGCTCCTTTAAGCGGTACATCAACTCCCCAATCCAAATCACGGGTCATGGCTCTGGCTTGCAAACCTTGATTGAGCCAAGAACTGCACTGACCATAAACATTGGATTTCCACTTGCCTTTTTTGCCTTCAACCAACCATTTTTCCATCCATTCCTGATATTTATCTAATGGCAGGAACCAGTGGGTTGTTTTTTTTAATATAGGTGTTTTCCCGCTCAAGGTAGAAACCGGGTTAATCAAATCAGTAGGATTTAAAGAACTCCCGCATTTTTCACATTGATCACCATAAGCGCTTTCATTTCCACATTTTGGACATTTTCCGGTTATATAGCGATCGGCTAAAAACTGATTGAATTCTTCATCGTAATATTGCTCGCTTTCTCGCTCCTCAAACTCACCTTTCTCATAAAGATTTGTAAAAAATTCTTGCGAAAGCTCATGATGAGAAGGTTCTGATGTCCTATGATACATATCAAAAGCAATCCCAAATTTTTCGAAGGTCTTTTTATTGAGTTCGTGGTATTTATCAATAATGGCATTGGGCGTAATACCTTCTTTCTTAGCGCGAATAGTGATGGCAGCACCGTGCTCATCACTTCCGCACATAAAAGCCACTTCTTTTTTGCGCAATCTGAGGTAGCGCACGAAAATATCCGCAGGCAAATAAGCGCCTGCTATATGTCCAATATGTAAAGGTCCATTGGCATAAGGTAATGCCGCTGTAATGGTATATCTATTATTCAATTTTTGCATTGCTTGTAATTTGTGGCAAATATAGGAAAGTTAGGAGGAAAGTAAGCAAGAGATAGCCTGTCTTAAGTATTAGATTTAGCAGATATTTCAATTTTCGATTATAATTCATGTTTAGTGAAACCTAAAAAGCTAATACCTTAGATTTAATGAAATTTTACCACTATCTCTATCTTAAAACCGAATTTCCCATCATTTTCCTTCCCTTTCTCAGAATCCCTTTTTAAATTCAGCATCCTTAATAAAAAAGCTTAAATAAAGACATTACAACTTATCAACATGACAACAAAATTATTTGAAATCAATAAATTACTAGTAGCGAATAGAGGTGAAATTGCAATTCGGGTGTTGCGTGCTGCTTCCGAACTTCGAATCCGGACAGTAGCTGTTTATACTTATGAAGACCGCTATTCACTCCATAGATATAAATCAGATGAAGCTTATCAAATTGGAAAAGATGATGATCCACTTAAGCCTTATTTGGATATTGAAGAAATCATTAGCCTTGCTAAACATAAAGGGGTGGATGCTATTCATCCGGGTTATGGATTCCTGTCGGAGAATGTAAAATTAGCCAGAAGATGTAGGGAAGAAGGCATCATTTTCGTAGGGCCTGAGCCTGAAGTGATGAACGCCTTAGGAGATAAGGTTAGAGCTAAAGATATTGCTGTTAAAGCCAATGTTCCCATTATTGAAGATAGTAAAATTGATTTGGTGGACACCGAAACTGCTTTAAAAGAAGCAGAAAGAATTGGATACCCCATTATGGTAAAAGCTGCTGCTGGTGGCGGTGGTCGCGGTATGAGAGTAGTTCAGAATAAAGAACAATTAAAAACCGCTTTCGCAGATTCTAAAAGTGAGGCTGGGAATGCTTTTGGTGATGATACGATTTTTTTGGAGAAATATATCGACCATCCTAAGCATATAGAAGTGCAAATTATGGGCGATAATTATGGGAATATTGTCCATTTATTTGAAAGGGATTGTTCCGTTCAAAGAAGATTCCAAAAAGTAGTGGAAGTGGCTCCCTCAGCCAACCTATCACAAGAAACCAGAGATAAACTATATGAATATGCACTAGCCATAACCCGAGAGGTCAATTACAATAATGTAGGTACGGTCGAGTTTTTGGTCGATAAAGAGGAGAATATCTACTTTATTGAGGTAAATCCAAGGATTCAGGTAGAACATACTATTACAGAAGAAATCACAGGAGTTGATATTGTCCGCTCTCAAATCCTTATTGCCAAAGGTCACGCTCTGGATGATCCTAGGATTTATATTCAAAGTCAGGAAGATGTGCAGTGTAATGGTTTTGCTATTCAATGTAGAATCACAACAGAAGACCCTGAAAATGGTTTCAAGCCCGATTATGGAACCATCATAGCTTATAGAAATGCTGGTGGCTTTGGGATTAGAATTGATGAAGGAAGTTCTTACGCAGGAGTGAATATTTCTCCTTTCTTTGATTCTATGTTGGTGAAAGTTTCTTCTCATGGGAGAACTTTAAAAGGAGCTGCTCAAAGATTACACAGGGCATTAAGAGAATTTAGGATTAGAGGGGTAAAAACTAATATCGGATTTTTAGAAAATGTGATTTCGCATCCGACATTCTATAATGGTGAATGCACGGTTAAATTCATTGATGAACATCCTGATTTATTCAAAATCACCCAAAAATTTGACCGAGGAACCAAAACACTTCGCTTCTTAGCTGATGTAAGTGTAAATGGACATCCAGATGTGAAATCTAAAGAAGAGAATAAAACTTTCCGACACCCAGTAGTTCCAGATTATGATAAATATGGAACCTATCCAAAGGGAACCAAGAATATACTTACAGAATTAGGTCCTGAAAAATTTGCTGAATGGTTGAAAAAAGAAAAAGCTATTCATTATACCGATACTACTTTTAGAGATGCACATCAATCCTTATTAGCAACAAGGATGCGCGGGATTGATATGATGAAAGTAGCAGAAGGTTATGCTAAAAACAATCCTGAAATTTTCTCCATGGAAGTTTGGGGTGGTGCCACATTTGACGTTTGTATGCGGTTTTTACATGAAAATCCTTGGGAGCGTTTAGCGAAGTTCAGAAGGGCAATGCCAAATGTTTTATTGCAGATGTTATTGAGAGGCTCCAATGCGGTAGGTTATAAAGCATATCCTGATAATTTGATTGAGAAATTCATTGAAAAATCTGCTGAAACGGGAATAGACATTTTTAGAATTTTTGATTCTCTTAATTGGCTAGAGGCAATGAAAGTCAGCATTAAAACCGTAAGGGAAAGAACGAATTCTATTGCGGAAGCTGCTATTTGTTATACAGGAGATATTCTAGATCCTGAGCAAAAGAAATATACGCTGGATTACTATATTGACTTTGCAAAGCAGCTAGAAGGTGAAGGGGCTCATATAATTGCCATAAAAGATATGGCAGGTTTGTTGAAACCGTATGCCGCCAAAGAATTAATCTCTGCTTTGAAATCTGAAATTAATTTACCAATTCATTTGCATACACATGATACCTCCTCTGTTCAATCCGCTACTTATTTGCAAGCCATTGAAGCAGGAGTAGATGTAGTAGATGTGGCTTTAGGTAGCATGTCTGGCCTAACCTCTCAGCCTAATTTTAATTCAGTAGCCAGCTATATGCAAGGCCATGAGCGAGAGCAGAAATTGAATATCAACTCTTTAAATGATTATTCTACTTATTGGGAATATGTTCGTGAGTATTATTATCCATTCGAGTCGGGTTTAAAAGCGGGGACTGCTGAGATTTATGATAATGAAATTCCTGGCGGACAGTATTCAAATTTAAGACCGCAGGCTGAAGCTTTAGGATTGGGCAATAAATTCGAAACGGTTAAAAAGAATTATGCATTGGTTAATCATATGTTTGGGGATTTGGTAAAAGTAACACCTTCTTCCAAAGTAGTAGGGGATATGGCACTTTATATGACCTCTAATAATTTAACACCAGATGATATTTTTGAAAAAGGGCATACGCTTTCTTTTCCAGATTCTGTGGTAGATTTATTCCGAGGTGAATTAGGTCAGCCTGTAGGTGGTTTTCCAGAGAAATTGAGTAAAATCATTTTGAAGGGCGAAAAACCATTTACGGATAAGCCTAATAAGCATCTGGAACCAATAGATTTCAATAAGGAAATGGAAGCCTTCAAACAGAAATTTGACGGTCATGAAGATGAAGCTGATTTATTGGCATACTTGCTTTACCCAAAAGTATATGAAGAATTCTATAATCATCAGCAGAAATATGGTGAAGTAGGCTACATCCCGACCTTAGCCTTTTTCTATGGGATGAAAAATGGAGAAGAGATTTTGGTGGAAATATCAGAAGGTAAAACCATCATCATTAAATTATTGTATATCTCCGAACCAAATGAAGAAGCTTTAAGAACAGTTTCATTTGAACTGAATGGACAAACCAGAAGGGTTCAAATAAAGGACAATTCTGCTAAGGTTGATAAAGTAACTAACAAAAAGATTTCTAGTGAAAATGAGGTTGGAGCACCTCTGCAAGGAAAGCTGGCTTCTATCAAGGTGAAACCAGGAGATGAAGTGACTGAAAACACGGCATTGTTTGTAATAGAAGCCATGAAAATGGAGTCTTCCATCACCGCTCCAAGAGCTGGTGTTGTAAAAGAAGTACATTTAAAATCAGGAGACATGGTACAACAGGATGATTTGGTGGTGAGTTTGGAGTAACTATTTTATAAATCTATGGTTTAATATAGTATTGGAGTACTGATTTAGTTGTTTAAAATTCTATCAATTAAAATGAAGAAAGATAAAATTTATATAGATACTTCAATAGTTGGTGGTTTTTTTGATGTAGAATTTGAATATGAGACTAAGAAACTTTTTAAACGTTTAGAAAATCAAGAAGTAATATTTGTAATCTCTGATTTTTTTGAAAAAGTTTACTTAACGGAAGAAGCAAAAATTTTAGGAAGCAAATATGTAGAAGAAAGAGTTGTTGGAGAAACTAGTATAGAAGATTGTTTTCATATCGTTTTAGCTACAATTGAAAATGTAGATGTATTAGCTAGTTGGAATTTTAAGCATATTGTGAATCTACAACGAATTAAAGGATATAATTCAGTGAATATTAAGAATGGATATAATTTACTTGAAATTAGAAATCCAAAAGATTTAATTAATTATGAAGACTGATAAAAAAAAGAAAGATTTTGACGCAGTTAAAATGATGCGAGATATTCGTAAAGATATAAGTCTTGAAATAAAGGATATGAGTTTTCAAGAGCTTAGAGCTTATTTGGATAATCAACTTGCGAAAAAATCTCGTTTGATAGGTCAGAAATAGAGCTATCAGTTTTTGACAGCTTTTTTACTGACACCTGATAACTAGCGCAAGCGTCTCGCTGCAACTGCTTACTGTAAATACCTATTTACTAAATACAAAATTAGAACTAAAACTTTTTCACCATGCATAAAGATCCATATAAAATTGTTAAAGAGCTTGAAAGCAAAAAAGGAAAGCTGAAATATTACAGCCTTGAAGAATTACAAAAACAAGGACATGAGATAGATAAATTGCCTTTTTCCATTAGAATTCTTTTGGAAAATGCGGTAAGAAATTTTGATGACTTTGCCATCACTAAAGAAAATGTAGAAACTTTACTAAACTGGACACCCGAGCAATCTGATAAGGACATTCCTTATAAACCTGCTCGTGTTTTGATGCAGGATTTCACAGGTGTTCCGGCTGTTGTGGATATTGCATCCTTAAGAGCTGAAGCAGTTAGAAAAGGCAAAGACCCGAAAAAAATCAATCCATTAATCCCTGTTGATTTGGTCATTGACCACTCGGTTCAAGTGGATTATTTCGGAACCAATTATTCTTATGCCAAAAATGTTGATAAAGAATATGAAAGGAATGGCGAACGTTATCAATTCTTGAAATGGGCACAAAAAGCTTTTGATAATTTCTCCGTGGTGCCTCCGGGTATGGGGATTTGCCATCAGGTGAATTTAGAATATTTGGCAAAAGGTGCAATTGAAAGAGATGGGTATGTCTTTCCAGATACTTTGGTAGGGACTGATTCCCACACACCTATGGTCAACGGAATTGGAGTTGTAGGATGGGGAGTTGGCGGAATAGAAGCAGAAGCTGCTATTTTAGGTCAGCCTATTTATTTCATTATGCCTGAGGTAATCGGACTGAAATTAACCGGAGAAATGCCTTTAGGTACTACCGCCACTGATTTGGTTTTAACCATTACTCATTTATTGAGAAGCCATGGTGTAGTTGGTAAATTTGTGGAGGTTTTCGGTCCAGGATTAGATAAATTAACAATTCCTGATAGAGCAACTATTTCCAATATGTCTCCTGAGTTTGGTTGCACGGTCACTTATTTCCCAATTGATGACCAAACACTTTCCTACATGGATAAAACTAATCGTTCCCAAGAACAAATTGATTTGGTAGAGAAATATGCTAAATCTAATATGTTATGGAGGGAAAATGAAGATAAAATCAATTATTCCACTGTGTTGGAATTAGATTTAAGTACTGTTGAACCTACAGTTTCCGGTCCGAAAAGACCACAGGATAAAATTTTGGTAAGAGAATTTGAAAATAAATTTAAAGATTTACTTAAAGAAGAACATGGTCGCCAATATATTGATGTTTTTGAAAGACCTGTAAGCAGATGGTATTCTGAAGGTGGTTCTCAACCCGTTCAGCAACCAGAAAAAGTGGATGATGATGTTGCCATTGAAGAAGGCGAAAGCAATGGCTTGAAAACGGTAAAAATTAGGACTCATAATGATGAGTTTAGCCTAAGCGATGGCTCTATTGTAATTGCAGCCATTACAAGCTGTACTAATACATCCAATCCAAGTGTGATGCTGGGAGCTGGCTTGGTAGCGCAAAAAGCCATCGAAAGAGGAGTTGATGTAAAACCTTGGGTGAAAACCAGTTTAGCTCCGGGCTCTAAAGTTGTTACGGATTATCTTGAAGCCGCTGGCTTATTAGATGATTTGGAAGCCTTGAAATTCCATGTGGTAGGTTATGGATGTACTTCTTGTATTGGAAATTCAGGTCCTTTGCCACCGCATATTGCCAAAGCAGTGAAAGAAAATGATTTAGTGGTTTCTTCCGTACTTTCAGGAAATAGAAACTTTGAAGCTAGGGTTCATCCTGATGTAAAGATGAATTTCTTGATGTCACCTATGCTAGTGGTGGCTTATGCCATAGCAGGTAGAGTAGATATAGATTTAAATAATGATCCATTAAGTTATGATGTTAATGGAGAACCAGTTTATCTGAAAGATTTATGGCCTACTCAAGATGAGATTTTTGAGGTGATGCGAAAAGTGCTTTCGCCTGATTCCTATAAAAAGAATTATGGAGAGATTTTCGATGGAAATGAGCAGTGGAGAAGCATGAAAGCACCTGATTCAGAGGATTATGAATGGGATGATAAATCTACCTATATCAAAGAAGCTCCATTTTTCAAAGGCATAAGTGCTGATCCGGAAGATTTTGAAGATATTAAGGATGCGCATGTTTTATTAAAATTAGGTGATTCTATTACCACAGACCATATTTCACCAGCAGGAGCTTTTGCAGAAGATAGTCCTGCCGGTAAATACCTCAAAGGTAGGGGAGTTGAGAAAAAGGATTTCAACTCTTATGGTTCCAGAAGAGGTAATGACGAAGTGATGACACGAGGTACATTCGCCAATGTGAGAATTAAAAATCAGTTGGCTGAAAAAGAAGGAGGATATACCAAACACATTCCTTCTGGCGAGGAAATGACTGTTTTTGATGCAGCTGAGAAATACAAAGAAGAGAATACTCAATTAGTCGTCTTGGGTGGAAAAGAATACGGTAGTGGTTCCTCCAGAGACTGGGCAGCTAAAGGAACCTACTTGCTTGGTATCAAAGCAGTGATTGCTGAAAGTTATGAGCGTATCCATCGTAGTAATTTAGTAGGTATGGGCGTGTTGCCATTGCAATATGCTGACGGAGAAACGGCCGAATCTTTAGGCTTGGATGGCTCAGAAAAATTCTCAATAAGTGGAATAAGCGAAGGCTTATCTCCTTCTAAAAAGCTCTCTGCTGTAGCTAAAAAATCAGATGGCAAAGAAGTGAAATTTGAGGTCTTAGCTAGATTGGATTCTCAAATAGAAGTGGAATATTATAAGAACAAAGGTATTCTACAATATGTGCTGAGAGATTTCTTAAGGAAGTAAATAAATTTATTTAGTAAAAATTAAAAAGGGATGCAGAGAAGCATCCCTTTTTTTATTTTCAAAATTCTTTCTTAATATTTTGATGATCAGTTTATTAACCTGTTAAATGTATAAACTGTGAAATTTAATTTCGTCTAATTTAAATTTATTTCCAACCCTTTTTTAGCCTGTTTCGTCTGAGTGGAAATTTTGTTTAACCAAAAAACCACTTTATGAAAAAAATTACATCAAGTAAAATGATTTTTCTTTTCCTGAGTGCTTTTCTGTTCCTGCACGGAATGGTTCAAGCACAAAGCGTAAAGAGACAGGTGATTTCTTCTATGGGGTCATCAGGGATTAATAATTCTCAGGTGCACTTCACGGTAGGACAACCTTACGGTACTAACGTTTTTAAAGTTAAGGAATTGAGTTTTCGCCCAGGTTTTCAGCAAGCAAATCAAGAGCTTGAAAACCAGAAAGATCAAAAAATTCCTTTCAGCTTTAAAGCTTTTCCAAATCCTGCTAATCAATCTTTTTCCATTGGACATGATTCTAGTAAAGAAATAGTATCGATGAAAATTTATTCAATTAACGGTTCAGCTTTTTATAGTTTAGAAGGAAATACTCAGAAAATTGACTGTTCAAACTGGGAAGAAGGATTGTACATCATTTCATTAACAAATGAATCAGGCAGTATTTCTACTTCAAAAATCAACATTCAACATTAAATTTTAAAATTATGAAAAAAATATTTCTACTAGATAAAAAAATGATTGCATTGATGGCTTTTTTAATGATGGCGTCAATAGCTCAAGCACAAATCTCAGGTATCTCTATAGACGCTTCTCAACAATATGCGAATTTTAGCTATATGGATAGTGAAGGCATAGGAGGTAAGAGCTTTTTAGGTAGTGAAGAATATACAGGGATATTTGCTGGAGGTTATAGCTTAGGTTACCGATTGAATACTTTGGATAATATCATAATCCGAGGAAGTTTAGGCATGAGAAGGGCAGGAGCTAGCTTAGTTTTTGAAGATATTGTAAACACTTGGTCATTTCAATATGCGGATTTTAGAGCCGCTGCTGGTTATGAATATGAATTAGGGAAATTGGGTGTTTATATGACAGCTGGACCTTACGCAGCATTACTATTGAGGGCATCACAAACTAGAAATGATGTTGATTATAATTTGAAAGAAAATGGTGAAATCAATACCTGGGATTTTGGCATTGTAGTATCACCGGGTGTAAAGTATAATGTATCGGACTTTATCAATGTTTATGCTGAAGCTGATTATTTATTTGGCTTAAAAAATATTGAAGCAAATGCAGATGCTAGTGGGCAGGAAAGCTATAATGTTGGATTAGCTATCACATTGGGAGTTTTATTTATAATAGAGTAATCAAAAATAAAATCTAAGACATATGAGAAATTTATATATAAGTGTAGTATTATTTGCATTGATGGCAGTTCAGCCAGCGCTGGCCCAGAATATCGGAAATTTAGATGGTATAAGCTATCAGGCTGTGGCCATTGATGATCAAGGTAAGGAAATAGTTGGGGTTGATATTGAAGGAAATCCTGTAAATGAAAAATCAATTGATGTTCGTTTTACGATTCAAAAAGGAGAATCTGGATCTGTGGAATATGAGGAAGTACATACTACTAATACTGATGAAAATGGACTTTTTTCATTGACGATAGGAAAAGGTGAAATAACAGGTGGTGAATATACTCACCTTATGGATATTCCTTGGATTGATGCAGATCAGTGGTTAAAAGTGGAGATTTCCATTGAAGGTAGAGGATATAGAATGGTAAGTTTGCAGAAGTTTATGACGGTTCCTTATTCTTTCTATACGGATGATATAGCTGATAATGCTATTACTACACATAAGGTTTTGGATTCTACTATTATCAATAAGGATGTAGCTACTTCAGCAGTAGATTCAAGAACTATTATGGATTCCACTATTATCAATCAAGATGTAGCCACTTCAGCAGTAGATTCAAGGACTATTTTGGATGAAAGTATTGTGAATGAAGATATTGCAGATAGTACTATAGATCTGACATCTAAAGTGACTGATATTCTTCCCGTTCCTAATGGAGGTACTGGAACAGATTCTTTAACTGCAAATAGCTTAATATTAGGAAACGGTACAGATTCATTGACTTCCCTTGGTCAAGCTGCTGATGGTCAGATTCCTATTGGTGCAACTGGCGGGGCTCCTGTTTTAGCTAATATTACAGCAGGAACAGGAATTATTGTAAATAATACAGCCGGTGGTATTGAAATTTCTTCAGGTGTCCAAGGTGTTAATACTCAAGAAACTGGTACTGTTAATGTTGGAAACTTACTAGGAGGTGAAGTTTATATTGAGCAAGTTACTTTACAAGGGGTAGAGCCTGGAGATTTTGTAGTAGCTTCTTACTCAAATCCTTTACAGGGATGTTTGCTATCAGGTTATGTAAGAAATAATAATCAGATTGAGGTAGTTATATTTAATCCTCAGGCTACTCAGAAAAACCTAGGTAGTGGTATTTTTAATGTATTGGTAATTAAATAAGTTTTTATACTATTCAGCATTAAAGCGGTTGATGAAAGTTGACCGCTTTTTTTGTGGTTTTTTTTTAATCTTTGTTTAACTGAAAATGTCATTTAAATTCAGAGAATTATAAACCAAAAAACACCTAATGAAATGTATCCTTCCCAAACTAATACTTTTATTCATATTCACTTCATGTGATTTATCAATTAGTCCTGAACCAGAATTACCACCTATTACATCAGAAGTTAAAAATACCTTTGGCTATTTGGTAAATGGAGAGGTTTGAATTTCAAAGGGAGGGATGAATCATCCTGACATACTCTCTGATATTTCTCCTTCTATGACTTCTCTTATAAAAGTTTTTAAAGATAGCGATGATGAAAAAATGTAGCTGTACATAAAGAATTATCGTTCTGAAAAAATGGATTAAGATATTAATATTTATATAAATAGTTCAGCCAGTGCTTTATAAGGATTAAAGTCTAGATTTGAAACTGATAAAGGTGCAGGGCAATTTGAACTATTAGAATAAAGTTCTATAGATTTAATTTTGGCGGGAACCTTTGAATTTACAATTGGAAACGAATGTGATACAATACGAATCAAAGAAGATAGGTTTGATGTGCAATATCGATAAAACTTCTTTTAATTGATATTATGATTATTACAGTCAAGTCGAAAATCAATAATTAATTTCACCGAATTATCTTATGTCTTGCTTTTATTATGATAATTAACGCTATGCAAGTTGAAGTATAGGTTTCAGGCAATAACATCCAAAAAAACTCACCTAAATTAATTTAAATTAAGCAAAAAAAAGAGCAAGTTTCCTTGCCCCAATTTATAACCAGTAATATGTACTTTGATTTTTTATATTATAACTCAAAATCTACTTGAGTAGTGCTGTTGCTTTCTACAGTAGCACCTTCTACTATACCGTTGACAGTAACATTTCCCTCCGCATCAATACTAGTAAAAACTACATCATAGTCACCTTCCGCTAAGAAAGCTAGTACATAGTCTCCGTTTTCTTGAGCGCCAGTTCCTGAAACAGCATTAGGAAATCTTGTATCACCTTCAGCTGGATCAGCACTTTCGCTTTCATCATATGATCCTGCATCATAAGCATAAACTACATAATTGCTTTCTTCTACAGTATTGGCAATAGAACCGGCAATTTCACCAGCTTGATTATTCACAATTACTCTAATTGTTGGCTTTAAAATATACATTCCTGTAGCACCTGCTTTAGTAACTGATTTTCTTAAATCAAAATCTGCCGTTACTTCCACTGTACCATTAACAGGAACGGTGAATGTTCCTACAGCCTTGTAACCAGTTTGTTCTCCACTAGGAACGAATAATGGAGTTTCAGTCCCGTCTTCAAAAGTAATATAGCATCCTGCATTGGAAGAGTTTGAACCATCTCTAGTTGCAGCATCTAATTTGAATCTTAATCCTGTGTAATTTCCTGCTCCCGCATTAAATTCACCTAATAATGAAGTTGTACCATTTTGAAGATCCAATAAATTTATAGTTACAGGATCACCAAACTCTTCAGCTTCTTGCCAAGCTTCACCTTCTATTTGATACTCAATTCCTGTGAAAGTGATATATACTCCGGTCACACCTTCTTCATCTACTGGTGCGTCTGTTACGTTTAATACTAATTTTCCATCTCCATTTGTTTCAGAGCTGTCGCATGAAACAATTAACAATGTAGTAGCCACAAAGAAAAAGGCTAATAATAATTTGGATAATAATTTACTTTGCTTTTTCATAATTTAATTATTTAAGATTTGCCCCAAGACGAAGCCTAGGGAAAAAGGGTTGGAAGTAAATTAAATTTATTTTGAATATCTTCTTAAAATGACACTAAGGCTTAATTCTGAGGTATTTGTTTCTCTCAGATAAGCAGGGATTTCACTATTTCCTTTGTATATGTTATTTATTCCATATTTATAATGTAAGGAGGTTCCGATCTGATAAGATTCATTTAACTGATAAAACATTTCAATTCCTGCCCATATCCCTGCATCATAATTTTTATAAGTATCACTGATTATGAACTGATTTATTTCGTTTGAGATAAACACATTTTCAGTTTGGTTGACTTGATAGATGTGATTTACATAACCTCCCGCTACTATTTGTTTTCTTATTAAGTCATTTCCGTTTAATATATAAGGCAGATTCCTTTTGATTCCAATTTGAATACCGTTATAATTCACATTGACTTCCCCCATTCGGTATCTACCGTTAATATATTCCCCGTAAGACTGCCCAATATTTCCTAAAATGTTTATATCAGCCTGTATCGCCCAATGTTGATTTATTTCTAATCCAGCATTCAATTTAAATGACATATTATTGGTGGCAATTGCATCATAAAGACGTGATCCTTCTGATGCTCTTTTTAACCTATTATCATTTAACCAAGTTCTATTACCAGAAACACCAATGCCATAATACCATTGTTTTTTATCAGATTCATTTATAACGGAATCATTTGCTAATTTTATTTTTTCTGGAGCTAGTATATTAGTACTATTAAAATTAACTATTAAACCACCTGGCATCGAGTTAAGATAATCAGGTAATGAATGTTTATTTTTTGATTGATCTCTATGTGTAAATACGTTTTTTGCATCAAGACGTGAATCTTTAGCATTGTTTTCCTCAATAGTTAAATCTTCGCTTTTGATGAATTTATTTTCTGATTTCTGACTTTCTATATCTTGCTCTTCTGTTTTCTGTTCATAATTTTCATTTTGTTTTACAACTGGCAAATCAACAGTTTTCGGTTCTTCTGGAAGTATGTTTTTATTCTGAAAATTCATTTCATTATCATCATAGATTTCTACTTGAGCTATTGAATGATCTTTTTTGAAATCATTTTTATAAAATTCATTTTTCACACCCAACCAACTGAATAAAAGAACTAATGCAATAATGGGGACATAACTTAGCTTTTCATATGTTCTCATTTTCGCATCTTGGCTCAATTGATGATCAAGTCTGTTCCAAACAGTATCGATATCAAGTTCTTTATCAATATTGTTCCATGAATTTTCAATATCCAATTTTTTGGAAATATTATCCCAAGTTTCATCAGGAGGGTTTATGCTACCCTTATCAATAATATTTTTGATCCATATGGTAAAGCGGTCTTTCATCTTGCAAATTCAGGCCCCATCCATTCTTTTAATAATGTTCGTGCCCTATTAAATTGAGATTTTGAAGTTCCTTCTGTTACATTTAATTTTTCGGCTATTTCACGGTGATTATAACCTTCAACTGCATACAAATTGAAAATTAAGCGAGCACCTTCCGGTAATTTATTTAAGTAAGCAAGAATGTCTTCAAGTCCTAAGTTAGAAAAAACATTTTCTTTCCCTTGATCACTAATTTGAATTTCGGCTGAATCCAAATATGATATTTCCTTTTTATATTTTCTGTAATAGTCAATAGCAGTATTTACAATAATTCTTCTGACCCATCCTTCCAAGGAACCTTCACCATTGTATTTTTTAATATTACGAAAAACCTTAATGAATCCATCCTGAAGTATGTCCATGGCTTCATCTTTTTTTGTAGCATAGCTCAAACAAATAGTGTACATCTTTGGAGCAAAAAGCCTGTAAAACTCCTCTTGGCTCTTTCGGTCATCATTAATACAGCCTTTTATTAATTCTTGCTCTATTTGTTTTTTATTATCCAATGCTTAGAAACTTGCTGAAAATGATTGTTTTATTCTTGAAGAAATAAGGTTATAGATTTCTGGATTATTATTTCTATTGATTAAAACAGTATTAATGCCATCAATTGGAATATTTTCTGCTGCTATCAGCAGACCGGGATTGATAGGTTGAAAAATATAGGAGGCTTCAATTTTAATTAACGCTTCAATGTTCTCTCCTCTTTGTACAACAATTTCATTACCACCAGATTTTGGCTTAATTTTTAAATCAACCAGTTCTCTACCAGGCTGCTCAAATAAAATGGGAAGATCTGATTGCATTGGATTTCTACTCATCAAAGAACCTGTAAAGACTATTGAATTATCATCTTGATTTTCTCTTAAACTGATTTCAACTGTGATATTACTATAAATTGCTGGAGGTAAATTAAATTTGAATAAACTTTCTGTTGTTCCGTTAGATAAACTAAAGTTTTCCTGATTTAAATTTTCTGTAAAAGTAAATTTTTCACCATTTTCTTTATCTGCCTCTACAGTGATCTCATCTATAACTAAATTGAGGTTCGAAAACTGCAGATTGTTATCTACATTGCCATCAAATGACATTTTCATATTAACTTCTGCTGGTGATTCGTCTATTTCATCGCATGATATAAACATGAACAGTGATAAAATAAAGACTAAGTATGATAAAGTTTTTGGTTCCATTTTACATTTTTTCCAAGCTGTTCTGAGACGTATAAACTTATAAAAGGGTTGGAATGACTATTGGTTTTTATTGAATAGTATTATTCGGAATCTAATAATTAATTTCACAAATATTGATTATTTGGTGCTGAATATAAGATAAATACAAAATCTTCACTTGTACTTGCCTACTGAGCTCTATTAAATTTAATTATAAATATATCCTATTTACTACTTCTAAAGTTAAATATAAGCTTTTGTTATTCCAATATGTATAAACAAAGCCCACATCATACGGTTTTTCCATTAAATCAATTTCAAAAGTTGTAATATGAGAAATCCGGTTACTTTAGTTTGGCTAAAAAGAGATTTAAGGCTGGAAGACCATGCACCACTTCAAAAAGCATCAACTATCGGTTTACCAACTATTATATTTTATGCTTGGGAACCAAGTTTATTAGCATCCTCTGATTTCAGCAATCGGCATTGGAATTTTATCGCTGAATCCTTAAAAGAAATGCAAAGTAAATTATCAGAACTTGAAATGTCACTCATTCAAGTTCATACTGAAGTCATTGACTTTTTGAAAGCCGTACAAGAAAAGTTTGATATTAACTATTTATTCTCTCATGAGGAAACTGGATTAAAAATAACTTATGAGCGAGATAATGAAGTCAAATTCTTTTGTGAAAATCAAAATATAGAATGGCAAGAATTTCAGCAGTTTGGTTTACAAAGGGGTAGAAAAAATAGACAGGATTGGTCAAAATCCTGGTATGAATTTATGTCAAAGCCAATTATCAAACACGATTTTAATCATATAAAAACCATTGACTTAAATG
Organism: Marivirga sp.; assembly: GCF_051117495.1. Lineage (NCBI taxonomy): Bacteria > Pseudomonadati > Bacteroidota > Cytophagia > Cytophagales > Marivirgaceae > Marivirga > Marivirga sp. The sequence continues at coordinate 23,564 of NZ_JBNPEF010000021.1, forward strand.
AACTAGTTGGAATTAAACTCATTAATGATTCTAAAGAACTGAATATTTATAAAGAACAAGGTATTGCGCAAACTGGTGGGACTGCCCAAGCATATAAATATTTAAACAGCTTTTTATCGGAAAGACATTTCGGTTATAATAAAAATATTAGTAAGCCTACTGAAGCCAGAAGGTCATGTAGTCGATTATCCCCCTATTTAGCTTATGGAAATATTAGTATGCGACAGGTTTTTCAATCCATGATCAATGCTAAGGAAGATGGTAACAAAAGTGCTTTAAATAATTTTGGATCTCGCTTGCGATGGCATTGTCATTTCATTCAAAAATTTGAAATGGAAGAACGTTACGAATTTGAAAATATCAATAGGGGATATGATAGCATCCGCCAAAATGAAAATGATATTTTATATGAAGCTTGGGAGAAAGGTCAGACGGGTTTCCCCTTGGTGGATGCTTGCATGCGATGTGTAATTGAAACAGGTTTTCTCAATTTCAGAATGAGGGCTATGTTGGTTTCTTTTTTGGTGTATCATTTATGGCAACCTTGGAAAAGAGGTGCTATGCACTTAGGAAGACAATTTCTGGATTTTGAGCCCGGCATTCATTACCCACAGTTTCAGATGCAGGCTGGTGTTACCGGTATTAATACTATCCGTATGTACAATCCTGTAAAGCAATCTATTGATCATGATCCGAATGGCGATTTTATCAAGCTTTGGGTGCCAGAATTAAAAAATGTACCGATTGCTTTTATTCATGAACCTTGGAAGTTAAGTTATATAGAACGAAAAAGTATCCATTTTGAATTGGGTAAAGATTATCCAATTCCCATTATTGATTTGGAAGATGCAGGAAAGAAAGCCAGAAAAGTGATTTGGGATATGCGAAAAGAACCAGAGGTGAAAAAAGAATCTAAAAGAATATTAGCTAAGCACACTGTTGCGAACCGAAGACCATAATTAATTGGCAATCCGAACGGCTGCTTTGATTCGTTTATTAAATATTAGAAATCCTGTCAGGTTTATAAGTGATAATATATACGATGTTGTTGGAAAAACTATATCAGCTAGATTGATCGAAACCTGACATGATTAGATTAATTTAGAAAATTAGATTTTATTAACCTTTGAAAAAATTAGTACAAAAATTTTATAGTAATTTTAAGGACAAGGAATTCCGCTTCATGCTATATGCCGTATGGTTGATAAGCGCTGCATTTTTCATATCCCAATTCCCCAAACTTTCCGTAGCCTTTGAATTCGAAAAATTCTTTGCAGACGATAATGAAGACAAGGTCTTTTTTGAAAATCATGTAAAGAGATTCGGTTATGATAATGATTATTTGCTGATTGCTTTTGAAAGTCAACCCTCCGTTTTTGACCCAAATTTCTTAAGCAAGATTGAACATTGGGAAAATAAAATTGATACAATTTCAGGATTGCTTGGCACGCAATCTGTTTTTGATTTAAAGCATTTAATCAAATCACCTTATGGAATTACAGCGATTCCATTAATCCATACTCAAGATGCTGAAAAGTTAAAAAGGGATAGTGTAAGAATCATAAGTCATCCGCTCTACAGTAATTTTATTTCTGAAAATTCCGAATCACTTATTGTCCAAATCAATCATAAGCACTTTAAAACACCTAAGAGTGAGTGGGCATTTTTCAATTCCTTAGAATCAACTTTAAACCAATCCCAAATAAAAGATTTTAGAATAGTAGGTAAATTAGTTGCCCAGCAAAGCTTTATAGGCCATATCCGTTCCGATTTTAGTATTTTCTTAGGACTTGGGGTATTAGTGACCATCATTCTGCTATTATTGATTTACCGTTCTTTCAATATTATGTTGTTACCACTTTTAATGAGTGTCACTTCCCTCATTTATTTGTTGGGTTTTATGGCAATGCTACAGATTGAACTAAGTATTCTAAGTGTACTAATTCCGCCTATAATTCTTTTTGTTTCTACTTCTGATGCCATCCATTTAGTGAATGCCTTCAGGCAAAATGAGGAAGAAGATTTTCTCAAAAGATTAAAATCTTCCATTAAAAAAGTCTTTTCACCCACTTTGTTAACTTCCATTACTACAGCTTTAGGTTTTTTTAGTTTGTTGATTTTACCCACTCAGCCCATCAAAGAATTAGGAGTTTTTGCGGGATTGGGAGTTTTGATCGCATTTGTTGTGAATTTTTTGTTTGGCCCACTTTTAATTCGAAGAAATTATAGGCAGCAATTCATTAAACTACCCTATAAGCGTTGGGCAGTTCGTTTAATTCAATATAAAAGAATTGTGATAACAGTATATGTACTACTTATAATAGTCTCCATTTTTGGAATTTTTCAACTTAAAACTGATGCTTATTTATTAAAAGATTTACCGGAAAATTCAGAGGTTCGAAATGATTTTCAATACTTGGATACCGCTTTTGGAGGTTCCAAACCTTGGGAGTTAGCTATTTATCCTGCTGATGAAAATAAAGATATATTAGAATATGAATTCTTAAAGGAAGCCTTGAAAGTTGAGAATTTTTTAAAAGACTCATTTGGTATCAAAAAAGTATTATCACCTTTGGATTTGGTGAAATACGCCAATCAAATTGATAAAGGAGGCCTTACAAAATTCTATCAATTTCCATCTAAGAAAGATTTTGAAATGCAAGAACCTATCAGAAATCAGTTGAGCAATAGGGGAGTCACAGAAGGTATCATTGATTCAAGTAGGAAATATGCAAGATTTGCAGGTTTTATTCCCGAATGGGGCTCTCATGACACCCAAAATAGAAATTATGCTTTACAGGATTTTATTGCGAGGGAAATTGATGGTAATGTTTTAGCGGCTAGAATCACCGGAACCACCTATCTGATTGATAAAAGTAACGAGAGCTTATCCTTAGAGCTTTTGAAAGGATTGTTATTAGCCGTTTTGATGATAGCCATTACATTAGGTATTTATTTTAAATCTTTTAAAATGTTGTTGATTAGCTTAGTCCCTAATTTCATTCCATTGCTGTTCACCGCAGGAATTATGGGATTTATGGGAGTACCTCTAAAATTAACCACTGCCATAATATTTGTGGTGGCTTTCGGAATAGCGGTAGATGATACCATTCATTTTTTAGGAGCTTATAAGAAACAAAAAGCCAAAAGTCCGTTATGGCGTATTATCAAAACCTTTAAATCGGCCGGATTGGCTATTTTAATTACTTCCGTTTTAATTATTGGTGGGTTTGTGTTGTTCACTCTTTCTTCATTTGCAACTACCTTCTATTTAGGCTTCTTTCTTTCCATGGCCATGCTTTTTGCATTGCTTACGGACTTGATTCTATTGCCTTTGTTGTTGAAGAGGTCGAGTTGACTTTGTCAGTTGAAGTTGTCAACTTTCAATTTATCATTTCTTATCCTTACTATCCAAAATAATAGTCACAGGTCCATCATTTACCAAGCTGACTTTCATATCAGCACCGAATTCACCGCTCTGAATTTTTGTTGGAATTTCAAAATCTAATGAATTAATCATTTTTTCGTAGAGCGGAATGGCAATATCAGGTTTTGCAGCCTTAATGTACGAAGGTCGGTTTCCTTTTTTAGTGCTGGCGTGTAAAGTAAACTGACTAATCAATAGAACTTCTCCATGAACATCAATCAAGCTTTTGTTCATCACGCCATTTTCATCATTGAATATGCGCATGTTCACAATTTTTCGGCAAAGCCATTCAATATCTTCCTCATTGTCCGCTTCTTCAATTCCTAGCAAAATCATGAGTCCATTCCTGATTTCACCTTTAATTTTATTTTCAATTTTAACCGATGCTTCTGTTACGCGCTGAAGGACTGCTATCATTTCCCTATTTTTTCAATTTCATCTGATTGTATAATTTTAAACTTTTCATTTTCTTTTTTTGCAGTTTTAAGCATTGCCTTGGCAATAGTTTTGGCATGAACGGCCGCATATTTCTTAAATGGACCAGAGAAAAGGAAATCAAACTTATCGGCAAACCATAGTGCTGCTTTTTCTCCTGCCCGTTTTTCAGCCCTTTCCCCTTCAATAAATGATGGCCTATAAATATAGGCTTTATTTATTTTCATAGCTTTAATCGCTGCTTCAACTTCCCCTTTTACTTTATTATAAAATATTAAGGATTTTGGATCAGCTCCCATAGCTGAAATTATATGATAGGAATCTGCACCGTTCTCTCTTGCAATGGCTGCCAAACTAACAGGGTACTCAAAATCTACCTTTTTGAAAGCTTTTTTGCTACCTACTTTTTTAATTGTCGTACCCAAGCAACAGAAATAATCATCCGCTTTTAAATTATTGATATGGTTTTCAATATTATCAAAATCCTCAATAATGATTTCTTTTAGTTTTCCGTCATCACCGCCAAGACTTCTTCTACTTAAAACTTTTACTTGAGCATAATGATCATCTTCTAAAAGCAAATCTAAAAGATGCCCACCTACCAATCCGGTTGCGCCCGCAATTAATGCCGTTTTAGCCATTATTGTATAGTTTTGATTAATAGTTTAAATTCTTGGGTGATCGTTTGATTTTTATCTACAGCATACCATTTGTGGATACTTTCAATAAATTTGGATTGATCCAAATCAGGTTTATTCTTGGCTTCCATTATCATCTTTTGAACGGGCTCTGGCCTAGGGCCCCAAACAGCTAAATCATTAAAATCCTGATCCATCATAATTAAAATCGGAATTGACCTGGCTCCATTAGTGAGGTAATTGTCCATTATGTCAGGATTTTCATCTCTCATGATGAATCTCAAATCTATATTGGGATTATCTTTTGCTAGTTTGGCAATAAAAGGAATGTTTTGGGCAGCATCTCCGCACCAGGCTTCTGTAATAACCATCCAATTCATTTTTGGCAATTCTTTGACCTTTTCTATAAGATCCGGATTTACCACAATTTTTTTATCCCATCTGTCCATACGCCTGTCATTCATAAAAGTATAATTGATCATGGCTTCAGAATGATTTGGACCAGTGGTTTTATTTTCAGCTAATAGAGATTTTATTAAATTTCTGTAGGCAGGATAGTCAATGGCTTTATTGAATATTTCTGACTTTTTAGAAGTAGTATTTTCTAACATATTTACTTTTCTTCTTGCTTACTCTCCCAAGCCTTAAATTGTTGCAATTCGTAGCCTAAATGATTGTAAAGCCAAAGAATTAGAGAGGCATCATCTAAGAAACCGGAAACAGGGATGAAATCAGGAATAATATCCGTAGGGGTAATGAAATATATCAATACTCCAACGGTATAAATCATGCTTTTAAAGGATATGTTTCTATAACTTCCTTTTGTATAGGCTTTTACTAACCTTATCAGCGTAAAGATTTTATTTTTCAATTGTGAAATTTTCTCTGAGGCCTTAGCTCGACTTGTTAAGGTTTCCCTTACTTCCGTGACCAGTTTATTGCTCAGTCTTTTATCGGCAAGCACTCTATAAGCCCTTTTAAAAGCATTTTTATGGTTTAATCTTTTACTCATCTTCAGATTCTCTCAACTTTTTATTTTGATTAATAGGCTTCCATATATATACAAATATTGTGTATAACGTAAATGCTCCAATCAATATAAAATATAAATCTTGTAAAAGTCCTTTATAAATGAATAGTGACCAAGCAACTATTAAACTAATGATACCAACCCATAATCTGATATTGTTTGCTTTTATTTGACTACTTTTATGCGGATTATTCATAATACTTTTAACAATTTAAACGTTAGGTAAATTTATAATAATTTGAACCATTTTAGCAGTTTCATATGGAAAAATTATACTTTATCATTTTACTCCTTTTGATTACAAATGTTGTTTCATTTGCCCAAATAGAAGATCCGAAAATTGAAAATCCACAAAATAAATCCAAATCTAAAATAATTGTTTACACCAAAGCAGGTGAGATATACAAAGGATTTTTCATAAGTCAAAATAAAGATTTTCTTGAATTGGAAACAGAAAGTGTAGGTAGGGTAAGAATACCAACCCAAAGAATCAAAAAAGTGGAGTCTTTGGACGAAAGCAATTCTGGAAAAAAGCAGGAAGGTGAGCAATTGGAGCAGGTTAATCCAGTCAGGTATATGTTGGGAACCAGTGCTTTTAATTACAAAAAGGGTGGTAATTATATTCGAAATAACCCTATGACCTATCATAGGGGGATAACCGATAATTTTTCAGTTGGAGTGGGAACCAGTCTTTGGGCATTGGTTTTACGAGTACCTGTTATATATGTGAATCCCCAAATTACAACTCAATTAGGAAAGTATGTACATTATAAATTTGGATTGGATGCATTTGCTGGAACTTCATTAGAGGCTGGGGAAGGTGCAGCTGGAGCCATTGTAAATACCGGGGTCACTGTTGGTGAACCTGATTTGAATTTGACTGCTACTGTCTATTATGGCGCCATAAGTGATGCGGAAAGATTAAATCCTTTCTATTCTTTGGCTGGAATGGCAAGAATATCAAAAAAATTGATGGTAGTATCAGAAGGCTTTTATATCCCAACTGAATTTGAGGATAATCTAAGCTTCATTTTTTACGGTGGAAGATATCTGACTGAAACTGCCAGCTATGATTTGGGTTTTTTCTATAATCAGGAAATAGCGGATGTAATCCCTTTTGGGATTCCATTTTTTGCGGTCACAGTTAAATTATAAATAAATTAATAACGAAATTATGAAAAGTATAATATTAATTCTTATGGTTTTGGGTCCTTTTGCCTCATTGGCTCAACCTCCTATTGAAACAATTAATCAATTCATGGATAATTGGCATAAGGCTGCAGCCACAGCCGATGAGAAGGTGTTTTTTGGAAGTATGACGGAAGATGGGGTTTATTTGGGTACCGATAAAACCGAAAAGTGGACAAGAGATGAAATGGCGGAATGGGCAAACGAATATTTTCAAAAAGAATCTGCCTGGTCATTTACACCCACTGAAAGAGACATTTATTTTTCTGAGGACGGCAAAACTGCTTGGCTCAATGAAAAATTGGATACTTGGATGGGAGTCTGTAAAGGAACTGCTGTTTTGGTTTTAAAAGAGAATGGCTGGAAAATAGCCCTCTATGATTTGTCCGTAACTATTGATAATGATAAAATAGATAATTTCCTAGAATTGACCAATAATGATGATTAGGTATTGACTTAAAACTTAAAACCAATAAATCAAAACTCCTGTTGAATCTCATTTTTCAAGAAACTCAAGCCATATTCAATGCTATCAATTTTCTTATCAAGGGACTCTTCATAGATTTTTTTAACCAACTCGATGCTTTTGGCTTCAGGATCCAATTCTTTAGCCGATTGGTTGACCACCATTATTAATTCTTCTTTAGCATTTTTGATGATTTTCCAAGCCTCATCACTCATATATACTTGCTGTGAGAGATTGTGATTAAATTCTTCTCTTATCTCATTTAATAACATATATTGAAGTTCAGCAACGTTCATGTCATTTTTTTGAACTCGCTTAATGATTTGGTCAGGAGAAATCCTTTCCAGAAAAAGGCTCATTCTTTCGTAAGCCTGTAACCTAATGGGCAAAACGATTTCTTTGTTTTTTGCTTTAATTTCAATGATTTTTGCCTCGTTTTGTTTTTGCAACATCGTTTTAACGGTCAAAAACATGGCATATAAAACTATTCCAGCCGGAATAATGATTTTTATTAAGTCCCAAATTGGCTCCATTTCAATATTTTTTGAAGGTGATGCCCAAATTTAGTTAATTTCGCAGCAAATAAAAGCAAGGAGGTTGAGCAAACTTTTGTTTTGGGTCATTCGTTCTTGAATTAAATTTGATAAATATGATTCCGGTAAAAATCTCAGAAGAGGCAATAAAAGAAGTAAAAAATATAATGCAAAATAAAAATATTCCTGATGGATATGGACTGCGTGTTGGAGTTCGTGGCGGAGGTGGCTGTAGTGCTGCAGGAATGAATTATATGTTGGGCTTTGATAAACCCAAAGAATCTGATAAAACTTTTGAAATAGAGGGTATCCCTGTCTATATAGATAAAGGCCATGTGATGTATATAATTGGTATGGAGGTCCGGTTTCATGAAGGAAATGATGCTAGGGGCTTTGTTTTTGTTAATCCTGAGACAGAAGAAGAATTGAAATAAAATTACATTATAGCAGCCAAATTATTTTTTATTGCTTTTATAACCATCTTCTAGGTTTTCACTAATTATCATGCTACTCAATTAAGTATCAATCCTTATGTAAGCAAATTGACATTATTTTACCCTTTATATTGTTAATATTACAATATGAGGGTATTAATTATCATAATATTTGTGGCTGTTGCTTTATCAGCACAAAGCCAAAACTGTTGTACAGGAGGCTCACCTTTGGCCAATAACCTTAATTTATCGAATTTGGATTCAGGCTTATCTGTACAAATTGTATATGATCATAATCTTATGAATGATTTTGTGTCTGGAGGAGAAGTCTTGGATGATGATTCTTACGACCGTTATAATTCTTCGACCTTCCTACAAATATCATGGGCGTTAAACCAAAATTTTTCATTTGGATTGATGCTAAATCACTCATCCCATTACTTAAATAGGCAAAATGTAAATGTAGATAGGGAAACCAAAAGCAAAGGGATTGGAGATTTGGTATTAACATCAAATTACAATATTTGGAAAAAAGGCAAACATAATGTCCAAATAGGGGTAGGACTAGTGCTTCCGACAGGGGAAAATGATACGCGCGATGAGAATTTTGACATTCTTTTGCCTTGGGATTTGCAACCTGGCTATGGTGGTTGGGGAGGTATTATAATGGCACAATATCAAAATGGAAGGATTATTACAGATAATTTAAATTACTTCGGATTATTGGTTTATCAGCATTTATTTAAAAATCAAAAACCAGAAACATCACAAGCTTTTCAACAAGGATCTGAATATCAGTTTTATCAAGGATTGGGATATAATATATTTTTAAACAATAACATTTTATTAGCCCCACAAGCAGGCTTAAGGCTGAAATATACCAATCAAGATCAAATTGATAATGCTTTGGTTAAAAGCAGTGGAGGTATTTGGCTATATAACATGTTGGGTCTTAATATTCTTTTACCTAATAATCTAACATTTATGATGGCTTATGAATCACCTGTTTTCAGAAGATTAAATGGTAGTCAACTCACTACATCCTCGAGATTTAGATTTGGAATCAATATGTTCTTTGGAGGTAAAGAAGAATCTAAAGAAAGAAATTTTAATTTTTGAAATTAATACTATGCGTAAAATTGTACATATTTATTTATTGCCCATAATTTTTATAGTTATAGGGTTTTCATGTAAAGAAGACGAAATCATTAAAGAAGATGAACGCGCTAATCCTAATGCATCAAGCACCCTGCTTTTTGATGAAGTTGGTGGGAAGGATATAGTAATTGTAGGAAATCCGGCATCAAATTTTGTTGTGTCATTTGAGCAGCAACTTTCCAATGGAATTATTCCAGATTTGCAAATAGTGAACGGTAAGTTACCCATTATCATGAGTGATAATAAGGATAATCTTTATGATGTTTTTGGCAGAATAGTGGAAGGCGAAGATCAAGGCGAGTATCTTTTACCGATTTTATCATATCAATCGTACTGGTTTGCGATTGCCGCCTTTTTCCCAGGAATTGAGATACATAATAGGGGAGGTGAAGAAATCAATTTAGATTTGAAGTCTAATCCTGAATGGTCAATCCCTACTAGCAATTTGTTTGTAGGTACAGGTTTTGATGCTATTCCAGCTATCGATGAACCAAAGTATATATTGGTAAATGATGATGGCCCAAACATTGATCAATCAAAAATACCAGCATCAGATGATTTAATAATTGGAATGATAGCAGACGGAGAACCGATAGCTTATCCACATAGCATTTTAAATTGGCATGAAGTCTTAAATCATAAAATTGAGGATGATAATATTACCATTAGCTTTTGTCCACTTACCGGAACAGGAATTGGTTGGAAAGGTGGTAGTAGTTTTGGGGTAAGCGGCTTATTATACAATAGCAATTTAATAGCGTATGATAGAGAAACAGAAAGCTTATGGTCTCAAATGACTGCAACTGCTGTAAATGGTGAATTGAGAGATGAAAAACTGGATGTTTTTAGCTTAACTGAAACTACTTGGGGTACATGGAGCACGATGTATCCCAATACAAAGCTATTATCTACAGAAACAGGTTATGCGAGGGATTATGATACAACACCTTATAGAGGTTATGCAGAAAACGATGATTTAATTTATTATCCATTGGATTACAGTGATGATAGGTTAGCAAACAAAGAGAGAGTTCATGTTGTGATCATCGAAAAAGATGCAAAAGTATATGATTTCGATAGTTTTAAATAAAAAAGACACATAAGTATGTTTTTTGGGGTATAAGTTTAATCCTTATATAATTATACCTTGAATTATTTTAACAAAACAAATAATTGCTAATTTTAAGTTGATTTGTTTTAATCATTTTTGTCAATTAACATATATATCCTTTATATTAGAGAGTTAATAAATTTATAACCTAAACATAATATGATGAAGAAACTATTACTAATGCTCAGTTTCTTCCTGATTGCCTCTTATTCATGGGCACAGGACAGAACGGTTTCTGGTAAAGTAGTGGACGAAGATGGTCCCTTACCAGGTGTAAACGTAATTGTGAAAGGTAGTACATTAGGTACTACAACCGACTTAGACGGTAATTACAAACTTTCAGTACCTTCAGATGCTGAGACTCTTGTATTTACTTATATCGGTTTTGAAAAAATGGAGGTTGCAATCGGTTCACAATCAGTGATTGATGTAACCCTTCAGCCTGATGTTCAACAATTAGGAGAAGTCGTGGTAACGGCTTTAGGTGTTTCTAGAGAAAAAAGGTCAATTGGTTACTCTACTCAATCAGTAGATGGCGAAAAATTGGCTGAATCCAGAGAAACTAATATCGTGAATTCCCTACAGGGTGCAGTAGCAGGTGTTCAGATCCAGGGTACTCAAGGTGCAATGGGTGGATCATCTCGTATCACTATCCGTGGAGCCAACTCTTTCTTGGGAGAAAACCAACCACTTTTCGTAGTGGACGGAATGCCGATCAACAATGATAACTATTCAAATGCCAACCAACAATCTGGTTTTGGCGGTGGTGCATATGATTACGGTAATGCTGCATCAGATATCAATCCAAATGACATTGAGTCAATGGAAGTATTGAAAGGTGCTGCAGCCACTGCATTATATGGAACTAGGGGTTCTAATGGTGTAATTTTAATTACTACTAAATCAGCCTCAAGGAAAAAAGGATTGGGTGTTTCTGTAAATTCATCGGCAACATTTGAAGATCCTTTGGCTTTAATGGAGCACCAGCAGAAATATGGTGGAGGTGCCACAACAGGTTCACCTTCAGGTTTTGTTGAGTTTACAGAAGACGGGACTAATTATTTAGCACCTGTATATTCGAAGGATGGCGCTTGGGGACCAAAATATGATCCAAGCATCAATGTACGTCACTGGGATTCATGGGATCCGGATGCTGCCAATTATGGCGAGACGAGACCATGGGTTGAACCTGAAAATAAGTATGAAGAGTTTTTTGAAACTGGTGTAACGCTTACCAACTCGGTAGCAGTTTCTGGAGCCAACGATGAAGGTGATTTCAGATTATCTTATACCAATTTGGATCAAAAAGGTATGATGCCTAATTCTGAATTAGGAAGAAATACGGTAAGTTTTAATTCTTCTTACAATTTAACTGATAAGTTGAATGTTTCTGCTGCAGGTAGTTTGATTAAACAAGATGCTTCAGGTAGAAATGCTACTGGTTATGCGAATGCTAATCCAATGCAAGGTTTCTACCAATGGTGGCAAACACAATTGGATTTCGACAGATTGAAAGATGATACTTTCACTGACGGAACCCAGCAGACTTGGAATCCAGTTGGAGCACAAGTTGATCCAAATACTGGTGAATTAATAGGCTTTGATCCTAGTGTTAGATTCTTTGATAACCCTTATTGGGTTAGAAGAAATTACCTACAGGAAGATACAAGAGACCGTTTCTTCGGTAACTTTAATTTAAATTACGAATTGACAGAAGGCCTAAGTGTAAACTTAAAAGCCATGAGAGATGGTTTCACCTTTAGATCAAGAGAAGGAGTTCCTGTTGGTGGTATCAATCAGCCAAGCTACAATGAGGTGACTAGAACTTTCAATGAGACCAATTTAGAAGGTAAGATTTTATATGATACTCAGTTCAATGAGGATATCACATTAAATGCCATGGTTGGGGGTAACTTGATGAGTCAAGGAAGAACTTTCAATAGAATTGCGACAGTAGGTGGTTTGGTATTGCCAAACTTCTACAACATTGCTAACTCGGCAGGTTCACCTCAGATTAATACCGATTTTGAAGACAGAGCGATTAACAGTGTGTTTACAACCGCTTCATTAGGATTGTTCTACACAGTATATGTTGATTTAGCATTAAGAGGTGATTGGTCTTCTACTTTACCAGAGGAAAATAACAACTACTGGTATCCATCAGTTTCCACAAGTTTTGTATTCAGTGAATTGGATGCATTAGCGGATAATTCAGTAATTTCTTTTGGTAAGTTAAGAGCAGGTTATGGTCAGGCGGCCAACGATGCGAGCCCTTATAATTTAAGAAATGTTTATTCTAACGTAGTACCAAACTTTGGTTCATTCCCAAGATATACGGTGCCAAATTCAAGAAGAAATCCTAACTTATTGCCAGAGATTACTAATGAATTTGAAGTTGGTTTGGAAATGAATTTCTTGAACAACAGAGTTGGGTTTGATGTATCTTATTATGACAGAACTACTGTTAACCAAATCTTTAACGTGCCATCATCATCTGCAACAGGGTTTACTTCCAGATTGTTGAATGCTGGTTCTATGAGAAACAGTGGATTTGAGGTAATGGTTAATGCTACTCCAGTTGAGTCAGGAGACTTCAGATGGGATATGAACTTGAATTTTGCCACCTTCAATAATGAGGTTGTGGAGTTAAACGAAGAAGCAGGTGTTGAAAGCATTATTGCAGGTTCAACATGGGCTGCTGATGTTAGGGTTCAAAAAGGATTCCCTTATATGTCATTATTTGGACAGACTTTACAAACAGACGAAGACGGTAACACTATTGTAGGTGCTAACGGTATTCCTTTGGCTAACCAAGATAGAGAATTTTTAGGAAGTACTATTGCAGACTTTGCTGGTGGATTTAGAAATACTTTCACTTATAAAAACTTCTCAGTAGGAGCATTGATTGACTTCCAAGGTGGTGGTGTTATTCACTCAACATCATTGCAGTGGGCTAAGTATTCAGGTATGTTGCCAGAAACTGCTGAGGGAAGCATCAGAGAAGATGGTTTAGTTGTTGACGGTGTTACTGAAACCGGTGAGACTAACACAACTGCTGTTGATCCTCAAACCTATTACCAAACAATTTGGAGTGTAGCAGGACCAAATGTATATGATGCTTCATTTGTGAAGTTAAGAGAGGTAACTGTTGGTTATAACATTCCAAACAGTGTATTTGGTAATTTGGCTATCAAAGATGCAAGAATCTCATTCTTGGGAAGAAACTTAGCTATCTTGTTCAGCAACTTGCCTTACTTAGATCCTCAAGGAGTAAACGGTGCAGGTAATATCCAAGGATTGGAAAATGCTCAGGTACCTACTTCAAGATCATTAGGTTTTGACTTAAGCTTCAAATTCTAAAACAGGTTTTGACATTAATTTAAAATAACTTTTTATGAAAAATATATCAAAATTATACATAATGTTGGTCTCACTTTTTGTGGGACTAGCAGCGTGCACGCAGGATTTTGAGGAGATCAATACTGATCCCAATAATCCTACTGAAGTACCGGCCTCAACACTACTTACTCAAGCACAGTTTAACTTGGCGAACAGAGTATGGAGTAGGGCTATGAACTTTGAATTCGGAATGTTGATGGTTCAACATTTTTCACAAGGTGAATATGCTGAGGACTCTCGCTATAATCAGAATGTAAGTACTTTTAACACCTCATGGAATAGCTTTTATGCTAATAGTCTTTATGACTTGGTAGCAGCCAGAGAAATCGTTCAAGCAAATGAAGGCTTAAACGATGCGATTAAAGGCAATCAGACAGCTGTATTGGACATTTTGAAGGTATGGGCCATGCAAATTGTGACCGATACTTGGGTAAATGTACCTTACTCTGAAGCTTTTAATCCTGATGAGTTTGCTAACCCTGCTTATGATAGTCAACAGGATGTTTATAATGGCTTAATTGATGAATTAAATGCGGCTATATCTAGCATTACAGCTAGTGAACCAGGATTTACATCAGGTGATATTTTCTACGGTGGAGATATGGCGGCTTGGGCTCGTTTTGCCAATTCATTGAAACTGAAGATCGGAATGAGAATTGCTGATGTTGATGCTGGAACGGCTTCTACATTGGTTTCTCAAGCTTTGAATGCAGGTGTATTCACAGCCAATGACGAAGGATTCATTTTCAATTTTGCATCAGATCAAAGAATTGCAAATCCTTTCTTCGTAGATAATTCAATCAATAACAGGGATGATTTTGCTGTTTCTGATGTATTAGTTGAAAAGCTTGAAGAATTAAATGATCCGAGGTTAATGGCTTTTGCTGATACTTCTATCACAGGTGATTATACTGGCCTTCCTTATGGATTACCTGATGGTGAGTCTTTTAATTTATTTGCAACTGCTTCACGTCCTAATCCAGCAATTAGAGAGGCAACTGCACCAGCTTACTTGCTTACATACGCTGAAGTTAAATTCTTTGAAGCGGAAGCTATTGAAAGAGATTTTGGTGGATCGGGTACTGCTGAGGAAGCCTATAATGAAGCAGTTACTGCTTCAATGAACCAATGGGGATTTGATGACTCAGAAGGAGCGATTTCTGACTATTTAGCTGCTAATCCTTATGATGCTGCTAACTGGGAAGAATCAATTGGTGTTCAAAAATGGTTAGCGCTTTACACTAATGGTTTAGAAGCTTGGGCAGAATGGAGAAGATTAGATTATCCGCAACTGGAGGTTCCAGCTGCTGGTGTTAGATCTTATATTCCAGTTAGAGCACTATATACTTCTGATGAATTGGGTAATAATGGCAATTCTGTTTCAAATGCTGGTATCAATAATGAAATGAATGTTGCCCCATATTGGGATGTTAATTAATAATTTCATAAATATTTAATTTGTAAAAGAGGCTATCTCATTGAGTTAGCCTCTTTTTTTATTTATAAGCAGGTATGTCCTGTGGGTATTGATATAAATTTTCTAGACATTATATATTTTGAAAATTAATAACATTTTTCGTCTAGGCTAAAACTACATCAATCGATCTCATTTAGTATCAATTAATATGGTCTTTTAAAAGGATTAAAGATGTGTGAATAATAACATTATTTTTCACTCCCTGATTTTTCTAAAATTATTTAATAATAATTATGGTTCTGTATTTGACAAGCGCAATAATATGTCTATTTTTGCAATCGCAATAGCGAAAAAGGTCACGTGGCCGAGCGGCTAGGCAGTGGTCTGCAAAACCATCTACAGCGGTTCGAATCCGCTCGTGACCTCATTATTTTTACCTCCTGTAGTTTATTTTTTCTGCAGGAGGTTTTTTTATGCACTAATTTTCCCGCGGATGAGAACCGCAGGTTCGAAACCAATTCATTAACAATGAATTGGTTCACGAGGGGTAGTGCGGCATGGTAGCGGGTATGAGTAATCCGCTCGTGACCTCTTTTTTTTACCTCCATCAGTTATTTTTTCTGTTGGAGGTTTTTTTATGCACGAATTTTCCAGCGGATGAGAAACGCTCGGTTCGCTAAGATAAAAGCTATACATTTTAAACCCATCCTCTTAACTTCTTATTGATTTCAAGTGTAATTTGTATATAGCGTTTGCTATCGTTATTTTTAAAAGTGTGTTCGTTCTTTAATTAATTCTGTTGTGATTAAGATCTTTAATAAAGTAAAGCGTAAATTACTAAGTGAGGGAAAATTCAAGAGTTATCTTTTTTATGCAATTGGGGAAATTGTTTTAGTTGTCATAGGCATTTTGATAGCAATCAAAATTGATGATTTGAATAGAGAAAGTCAGCTTAAAAAGGAAGAAATTGAAAATTATAGATTAATAATAGTTGATCTCAAGAGAGATTCCGCATTATTTGGCCAATATCATCAAAGGGGGACCGCCTATCTGAATACATATTTTAAGCTAAATAAGATTGATAAAAGCGGTGGTGATTTTAAAGGATTGACCACGGACTTTTTGGTGAGCAACATTCAATTTAGCCCCGTGACTCAAAACAATCACCAAACCACCATTGAAAAATTAAGAAACAACCTGGTGAGAGAACAAATTAATAGCTATTTCGGACAACTGGAACAAGTGAATCAAGCCACTGATGAGTTTAATGAACTGGTTAGTCATTTTAGCAGGCCTTTCTTCTTATTAGAAAATGAAATATTTAAAAATGAAACAGTCTTCAATGCTAAAAATAGAACATTCCCACCACTATTAGGCATTACAACCGTTGATACAACAAAACTTAAGAAAGTTATGCAGCACCCACATTTTATACCCATCCTTTCGCAACTAAGAATGTCAATGGGTTTCTACTTAGCTAGTATTGAAAAATCGATGATTGAAAATCAAAATATAATTAAAGATCTTGAAGCTAAATTGTAAAGTATAGTTAGGTCTGACCATTTTAGCAATATTATATTGGCAATAGAAAACACCTTGTAAATGTGCTTCAATATTGAAACAGACTAACTTTTTGTAGAGAGATATGAAGCCAAATTAGGATTAGATTTAAAATAAGGACAAACCGAAAAATCATTAGACCAGCATCAATCCTTTACCTTTCTAGTTCCCTGTTTCTCTCTAATTTCAGCATTAATAATTTCAATACTGTTGGCTTTGTAAAACTCCTTAAGATCAACATTATCGAGTGTTTCATTTATTTTCCTTGTGACGGCATCAAGCTCTAATCCTGTTTCTTGTATCAGTAATAAGATTTTATGATGTTCCTCATTTTTTGTCAGCTTTAATAGATTCAATAGTCCAGTCATTCTGCATATAGGGCCTCTTAATTCATGCGAATTCATAAAAGCATATTTTGATAATCTTTCATTTTGCTCCTTCAATTTCTGAGTTCTATCTTGAACAATGTCCTCTAATCGCTCATTGTTGTTGGCTATTTGTTCGCTTTGATTAATTAATTCCTCATTTTTAGCTTGAATTTCGTTATTCATTCTTTGAATTTCTTCTGTTCTTAGTTCCACCTCTTTTTTGAGTTTTTTCTGGTTTTCTAGAATAAAATAGAATCGAATTCTGTAGATGGAATACAGAATAATGAGGACAGCAATGGTTATTAATAGCAGAAACCAATAAGTAGAATAGAATGGTTTTTGAATTGTAAAATCTATAACTTGTGGTTTGCTCCAAGTATTGTTATCTATGCTGGATTCTACTAAAAACCTATAATTTCCTGGTCTTAAATTCGTGTAACGGATGGAGTTAGAATTGAGTCGGTTTGTAAAGATGTAATCATTGTCAAATCCTTCCAGTTTATATCTGTACTTAATCTGATTTTCATCAAAATAGGAGATACCGATAAAGTTGAATTCAACCGTATTATTGTCGTAGTTTAGAATATTCTCCTGTTCATTTAAGCTAGTTCCTTCCGTAGTGATGGCACTTGTGATTTTAAGATTTGGAACAATATCAATGCTGATGTCTTTATCAAAATCATAAACAGAGGCACCTAATTCAGTACCTATCCAAATCTTTCCATTATTCAATTGAAGGAAAGCATTTCTGTTAATTTCATCTCCAATAAGACCATGGGCACGATTGTAATTGATTAATTTGTGCCCATCCCAAATGAATACTCCTTCATTGGTTCCAATCCATAGTTCATTATTTTTACTTACAAATAGGCCATATACGGCAACTCTATTTAATTTATCAGATAAAGAGTAGGGCACAATTTCATTATTTTTGATCACTCCCAACCCGCCACTTGTTCCAATTAGAAACTGGCCTTTCCATTTACAAATGTTATATACATTGTTGTAATTAAGTGATTCGGAGGTAATTTTCTTAACTTCTTTTGATTTTGGGTTGTAAAGAAATAGTCCATTTGATGTATTGAGAGCTGCAATGGAATCGAGCTGTAAATAATTAATATTTCTAATGTAGGGTAGGTCTGCTTCTTTTCTAACAATTTCATTTTTATAGGAGTATAAGGCTTGATTTGTAGAAAAAAATAGATCCTCACCGATATATTCTACTGAGTTAACGTAATTGGCTTGACCTTTATCGGGCAACGATATATTGGTAATTTTTTGTCCATCGTACTTTTTTAAACCGGCTGAATATGCTGCGATATACAATTTATCTTTTCCATCATTTGCAAGATCTAGTATTCTAAAATCACTGTTATGTTCAATTGTGATAATTTTTTCAATACTTCCTTGATTTAGAAAATTCAAGTGGTTCTCATTCGCTAATACAAGCTGATTTTGATAGTTTGAAATGGCGGTGACTTCGTCATCGGCTAAGCCGATATTTTGATTGTAATTCTGAAATCTTAGTACATTGAATTTAAAAAGCCCTCTGTGATCACCTACCCATATATTATTTTCAGCATCAACAAATATTTTATTGCTTTGTGCATTAAAAATTCGTCCGTTAATGTATAATATTTCGCTCTTACCAGATGATTTGTCCAAGTACCGAGCAGAACTCATGCTACTAAAAAAAATTCTATCAAACTGGTCTATTGTTAAGTTATGCTTATTAAAACGACTAATTTCATTAACACCTGTGTTTTCGTTTAAATATTTGAATTCACTATTTTTATAGAGCCCTAACCAATTTCTTCCCAACAGATATAATTCATCTTCTTTAAAGCTAATTTTTAGGATTTCTTTTTTATCGTCTAAGAGTGCATTAACTGGATGTTGCTTTAAGGATTTATTATAAACATATAGTCCTTCTTTTGTTGATACATATATACTTTCCTCCTTAAAGCTTACAGCATTTATCCGGTATGTGCGTTTGTCGGAGAGGGATATTTTTTGAACCGTACCAGCCGAAGTATTAATTAGATTCAATTTGTTTCGGTCAGCTATTACTATCATATACCCATTGTCAATCATTTTGACATCAAAAGTAAACTTTCCTTCTATATCTTTAGAAATTACCGAATGCCATTGCTCATCTTTCAAGTAACGAACAGTAAAGCCGTCACTATTTTGTCCGGCCACCCAAATAGACCCATCGTCAAGCGATTTTATAAAAGAATATGGAGAATTAGGAAGTTTTAGGCTATCAGGATAAAGTTTCCAATTTAGGGAATTGTAATTGACAATACCTTTGGAGGTCATGAACCACATGATTCCATCTGGAGATTGGGTGATATCATAAATAGCATTTGTTGGCATTCCATCACGAAGTGAATATAATTTTGCGGGGTAAAATTGACCCAAAGCTTTACTACTCAACAAAGATAAAATCACTAAAAGAACCAGAATTCTTGATTGAGTTTTAGCCCCATTTATAGCAGGAGAAAAGTACTTTATAGTTTGTATAATTTTGATAATCAATTTATTACCCTATAATAGTTTTAACAATATTTTGTAATATCGTAGTTTTGATTTTAAAATTAAGATTAATTTAGTGGAATTTGGTATTAATGTATGGTTGAAACTAAAATTTTCGATAAAATGAGATGGAGTCCACTTAAAACCTCTTTCTAATCTACTGCTGGCAATAGCCAAGCAAATACTATTAATTACCAACTAAGTTAGACACCTCTTTTCTCTTAATACTTTTAATTAATTTTTAGTTTAAAATTATTTGCGAATTTCATTCTGATAATTGAACCTGCTACCTTTGACCGGACAGTAAGTTAAGCTTTTTATAATGTCTTGTCTTTTGAATCAAGCAAACTACTTATATTTCTGTCGTTTTAGTCCTGAAAGGACGTCCTATTATAACACAGGGTGAAGCCCTGTGAAAAAAATACAAATGACTTCAAAGCCCTGAAAGGGCGCAATATTACGCCCTTTCAGAGCTTTTTCTTTGTTTATTCATATATGTAGGGCTTCACCCTACTTTATGATATACCAGCCCTTCGGGCCTAAAGGCAAACAGCAATTTGATACATTTAACTGAAAGATATATTTAATTAATCCTTAATTCATGTGCTATGGTTATCTCTTAACTTAACGACATTGAACCCACGCGTGTCGTGTGTGTCTATAACCAAAGTCAGAAAATATATTATCAACCATAGCCCAGCTTGTATATGAGTAGAAAGTATAAATTCCACAATAAAGACGGCTTATATTTTGTCAGCTTTGCCACGGTATATTGGATTGATTTGATGGTACGAGAGCAGTATTTTTCAATCCTTATTGATAGCCTAGATTACTGTAGAAAAAATAAAGGAATGGAAATTTATTGTTATTGTATTATACCAAGTCATTTATATTTGATTTTCAGAGCTAAAGAAAATAATCCAGATAGAGTTTTAGGAAGGTTTAAAGAATTTACGTCTAAGCAATTACAAGCATCCATAAAAGAAAATATTCAAGAAAGCCGTAAGGAGTGGATACTTTGGATAGCCTGTCCCGATTATTATCGGGATTAAAAGAGCAGGCTCAAAGAGCAGTAATGTAACAGGAAGTCAATTGTGGCAGCATAATAATAAACCGATAGAATTGTACAGTAATGTAGTAATCGATCAAAAAGTTAATTATATTCATCAGAATCCAGTAGTTGCAGGTTTTGTAAATGAGGCTCATCATTGGAAATATAGTAGTGCTATTGATTATAGTGGTGGAAAGGGTGTTTTGGAAATTGATTTTGTAAATTAGCAAATATAGGCTTTGTTGCAGATAGGCACACGCAAAAATGCGTGCGCCAGTTGGGGTGCCAGCTGGGATGAACTTAAAAAAGGCAATTATGAAAGAGGGTAATGATAGATTTTTTAAAATTCTTTTAATAAGAAGGCTAATGTTTTCAGCTGGGATATCCATTTTAATTGGGCTATCAATTGGCTATTACTTTCAAAAAACAAATTATTATCATAGAGCTGTATATAATATATCTCAGACTGAGATTAGTTATGAAGAATACAAGGAAAAAAGAGGCAGTGACAAAAAATACGTTTATTCTGAAAATAGATTTAACCATGAATTTGCATTGACATCTGGGTTAGGTGTTTTTGGATTCTTGCTTGTTATTAATTCGTTTTTAAAGAAAAATTATAGTAATTAAATAATAATTGAACGAAACAAATTGCAGTCTATCTTTTCCTAATGTATGTTTTTACTTATAATATTAAGGTTGAATAAACTCAAATCATACAAATTAATAAGCTTATTACTCAGGCTTACTTAATTTTTACTACGTCACTTGGAAACTAATTTTTTATAATTGCTTTTTTTAAATCACTTCTAAATTCTATAATATCTCGCAGAATATATAGCCTTTCTTTTACATCCTTTTGATCATCACTAATGTATGGATTGATTAATTCTTCAAGTTTGAATATTAATTTTAACAATTCTGTGTTTTTGTAATTTAAAGAATTTTTAATTGGCTTGAAGTCGTTCTGTTGTAAATAGCAATCAAGAAATATGGTAAAATCATTTAGACTTTTTAGTTTGTCTTTATTTAGGGTTGCCAAATAATCATTGATAATAAGTGGGTCTGAATTTTCATCTCTGTTTTTATAGTAGTTGGTTAAAAGAGATTTAAAGAATTCAATAAATTCTGGATCAAGACTTTTTGATTTTTCTAAAATACAACTAAAATCAGCTTTTAAACCATAATAATGAGTTTCAATTGTCGTCTCTACTTTTTTTAATAGTTCTTCCATATTGCTTGCCTTTGTTAATTTCATTTGATTTCCAATTGCAATGTAATTAATGAATTTGCATAGCCGACAAAAGACAATTAATTTATTGTGTTTAAGGAATAGTGTATCTTCCTAAAGCTAGCGCACGCGTGTCGCTTGTGTCTAAATCAGCCTAAAGCATAGAAAATCGATAATTTGATCAAATTGAAGACTGACTTTAATAATATTTCATCAAACCTCCTCCCGCCTCATCTTCATTTCCCCAACACTCATATTTTTTTCTTTGGCCAATCTTCTTTCCTGGCTGGCTTCAAAGGCTGATATGCCTTGCAATTCCGATAAATAATCTAAGTGGCCCGGGGAGGTGACTACCATGATGTCATCAGCGGTGATTTGATTAGGGCTTTCATAGCCGCATGATTCTGCTAACATTTGAGTTTCTTTATAGAGTGCATCGGCATAAGTGGCTATTCTTTTGGCTGCCGATTCTATATCCAATGCCTTTTGTAATCTTTTGTTTTGAGTAGCTATGCCAGTAGGGCAGGAGTTGGTATGGCATTCCAAGGCTTGAATGCAGCCTAATGAAAGCATAAAGCCTCTGGCAATGTAAACCGCATCGGCACCTAAGGCCATGGCAACGGCAATATCGATGGTAGTAGCGATTTTACCGCTGGCAAACAACACTACTTTATTTCTAACGCCATGATGTCGTAAAGCCCAATCGGCTACTGCCAAAGCTTGCTTCATAGGTAATCCAGCATAAGAACTTAAGACATGTGGTGAAGCTCCTGTTCCACCATCCCCACCATCTACAACAATGTAATCAGGGCCTCGGCCAGGCTCATCCTTCATTTTTTTGGCGATGTCTTCAATCTCTACGGTATGACCTATTACCATTTTAATCCCGACAGGTTTGTTGGTGATTTTTCTTACTTTATCAATGAAATCAAAAAGTCCTGCCACATCAGAAAATTCTTTATGTCGGGCAGGGGCATAGGCATCTTTTCCCATGGGGATTTTTCTTATTTGGGCTATTTCGGCAGTAATTTTTTCTTTCAGCAACATACCGCCTTTACCAGGTTTAGCTCCTTGTGCCAGTTTAATTTCAAACATTTTCACTTGCGGATGATCGGCCATTTCTTTCAACAAATTGTCATCCATATCCCCTTCTTCTGTTCTAATGCCATATTTAGCGGTTCCAATCTGGAAGACTAAATCTGCACCACCATATTCATGGCATGGAGCTAATGCTCCTTCCCCTGTATTGTGTAGAATTCCTGCCATTTTAGCTCCTTTACTTAATGCAGCATGTGCATTATACGAAAGTGCTCCGTAAGACATGGCACTGATGTGTACAAAATGATTTAAAGTGTAAGTCTGAACGCCTGTATGTTCACCTATTACCTTCTTATAAAAGTGTCCTGTTTCATCTCCTGTTTTAGTCTTAGTGTTTGTAAAAGTGGCAGGCATGATAAGCGTGGTGCCTACTTTATCCATATCGATTTGACTTCCAAAGCCGATGGTGTTGCTCACTCCTGCAGAAGTGGCGTAAATCCAATTTCTGGTGATTCTATTGTAAGGCGTTTCTTCTTGGTCATTGGAGAATAAATACTGCCTTAATAGGGGACCCACTTTTACTAAAAATTTTCTACCCCAAATCACTACTGGAAAAACACGTTGTATAGGCGTATCAGTCTGTCTTTTATCATAAATGTATAAAGTGATCAAGCCCGTGATGAGAAGGGCTAGAAGAAATTCGCCACCTAATGTAAGAGCTAATTTTACTGGACCCGATTCTTGTAAAAATTCGTATTGGAAAAAGTAGCCATAAGCAGCGGTTAAAATAAGAGCGGAAATTATCCAGCCACTTGTATAGCTATTAAAGATTTTGAAAATGTACTTTAAGCGGGGACCGGTTGTGCCTGATTGAATAAATTCGCGTTCTGCCATAGCGTAAAAAGTTTATAGTTATTGGTAATATAATACAATCTATAAATCTTAGCAATAGCATTGGTCGAAATATATGGAATTAATTATCTGGTTATCAATCTATAAGCTCGCACCGCTTTTGGATGTATTCACCCAAACATTATCATTGACTCGTTGAAAGGTCACTGAAACTTGAAGGTGAAAACACTTTCAAGGGGAGTAGTTTGCATCAAGGGGAGTAGTTTGCTTCAAGGGGGAGTAATTTATGGAAGGTGAATAGATCTTCAAAAAGGAGTATTTAGTTTTTTTGAATGTTTATATTAAATATGCATCACCTCATCTGTTTATTCCAAAAGGCATCAATTAATAATTGTGCTGTAGCCGGATTAGTGGCAATGGGAATATTATGGACATCGCAAATTCGCATTAACATTTGTACATCAGGTTCATGCGGATGTTTGCCCAGCGGATCTCTGAAAAAGAGTACCATTTCTAATTTCTTCTCAGCAGAAAGTGCGGCTATTTGTGCATCCCCGCCAATGGGACCAGAAAGCAGTTTTTCTACATTTAATCCAGTGTTTTCAACATATTTACCCGTAGTTCCTGTCGCTACAAGTTCTATTTCCTTTAGTTTGTCTTTATTTTTATTGAGGAAAGAAACCATTTCGGGCTTTTTTCCATCGTGGGCTATTATAGCGATTTTCATTTTTTTCTTTTAATGGTTTTAAAGTAATCCAGTGCCAATTGGTAGCCTTTAAGGCCAAGACCTGAAATCATCCCTACGCATTTAGACGAAATAATACTTTTATGTCTAAATTCTTCTCTTTTGTAAATATTGGAGATATGAATTTCTAGTACAGGCACTGAGATGGCTCCAATGGCATCATGGATGGCCACAGAAGTATGGGTATAAGCAGCCGCATTGAGAATAATGCCATCAAATTTACCCTCAGTTTCTTGGATTTTATTCACCAATTTTCCTTCAATATTGGATTGGTAGTATTCGATTAGCAAATCGGAATTGTGTTTTTGCAATTCTAAGAAATACTCCTCAAATCCTGAAGCACCATAAATTTCCGGTTCTCTTTTGCCTAAAAGGTTTAAATTTGGACCATTGATGATAATGATTTTCTTTTTATCCATTACATTCGATTATGGCTTGGGACATATTTTTAACTGAATATAAAAATTATTTGCAATTGGAACGTTCATTAGCTGACAACTCAGTTGCGGCTTATGTACATGATGTCTTAAAGCTAAAACAGTTTTTGGATATCTCCAATCGAAATGTGGATCCACTCACAGTTTCTGCCACAGATTTACATGATTTTTTGGAATATGTAAATGAATTGGGCATGACGGTTCATACTCAAGCTCGGGTGGTGTCTGGAATAAAGGGCTTTTTTAAATATTTATTATTTGAGGATATCATTTCTGAAAATCCTGCCGAATTATTAGAAGCGCCCAAATTAGGGCGGAAGTTACCAGATGTATTGAGCCTTGAAGAGATCGATGCAATTATAAATTCTATTGATAGAAGTACACCCAATGGTCAAAGAGACCGGACTATGCTGGAAGTATTGTATTCCTCCGGACTGAGGGTAAGTGAATTGGTGAGTTTAAAAATATCCAATACCTATTTTGATATCGGCTTTTTACGGATTATCGGTAAGGGCAGTAAGGAAAGATTGGTCCCCATGGGAAATTCTGCGTCTAAACAATTGAAAATTTATATTAATGAAGTGAGGGTTCACCAACAACCAAAACCAGAGGCAAAGGATTTTGTGTTCCTCAATCGTTTTGGAGGTTCCATAAGCCGAATTTCGGTGTTCACCATGATCAAAAAACAAGTGATGATGGCAGGATTGAAAAAAAAAGTCAGTCCGCATACTTTCCGTCATTCTTTTGCCACTCATTTGATTGAAGGTGGGGCAGATCTAAGGGCAGTGCAGGAAATGTTGGGGCATGAATCTATCACCACTACAGAGATTTACACCCATCTAGATAGAGATTTTTTAAGTCAGACCTTAAAGGAATTTCATCCTAGGGCTTGAAGAAGATTCAATATTTTTTACGTTAAAAACCAGAGTTCAATTAATAAATCTACTGTTTCCTCAAAGTGGAAGAGGCTATAAAGGGAAATTAGGCTACTCTTGATTTTAAAAAAAAACTCTAAAATTACTTCTAAACAAATTTAGAAAGTCTTTTTACAGATTACAATCATATATAAAACCCTAAAATCGAAGGATATTGACAAGATCTGGGGTTTTATATGCTATTTAATAAAGTATGTATCAAATTATATTTTGCAGTTTCTACTTTTTCTTTTTGCTTGAACAAAAAGAAACAAAAATTCAAGACAAAAATAAGCTTCAACCCACATCCTCGTCTGGCTCGCATTTTTGTCCTCCTCCCCGCAATCTTCGATCAAGATTTTATGTGGTTTGAAGGGCATGTGGTATTTTAATTGAGTTACCGAAATAACGCTCTGAAGTATTCATGATTTAAAAACTAAAGTATAAATCTATTTGATGATCAATTGTTTGATTAGTAGATTATCAATGGTCTCAAGATAAATGAAATAGATTCCGCTATTTAAATCTCGCACAGAAATTTCTAATTCCTTTGTATCATTAAAATTGATGTTTTTAATGATCTGTCCTAAGCTATTTCTAATCTGAATTTTTTCAAGTGTATGTTGACTTTCATTTTTCAGATATACAATTTGTTGAGCAGGATTAGGAAATATAATTATTTTTGATTTCCATTCATCTCCTACGCCCAGTACCCCATTTTCTAAATCAATTTCAACAGTAATTTCATTGCTAAAATTTGAATTACCCCTTGAATTTCTGGCCAATACCCTATAATTGTAATTGCCTGAATTTAAAATTTCTTCATATCTTTCACTATCCGCTTCCAATTCTGCCACCGAGATATAGTCATTTCCGTTGTCAGATCTTTGGACTCTATATGAACTTTCATTTTGGGCATTATCGATCCAACTGAGCCTTATGGTACTATCATTCAATAGCTCAAAGTCCAAATCAGTGGGGGCAAGTGGAAATCCAATCAAAGTTTCAATTTCTACTTCACTTGAATAATTGCCATCTCCATTTTCATTAAATCCTTTTAATCTGTAGAAATATACAGTTTCTTCTTCTACTGATTCGTCAACATAATCAAAGGAATTCGCTTCCAATTCGGCCAAAACACTAAAGTTTGAATTATCATTCAGGGATCTCTCCAGTACATAACCCTCTTCTAAATCAGTATCATCTGTCCATTGTATTAACACATTACCACTTTCCAAATTAGAAGCAGATATTGTAGAAGGTGCAGGAGGAACCTGAAGTTGGGTAGTAATATTGGTCTCATTCGAATATTCTGATGAGAAAATATCCAAGACTGCCTTCACTCTATAGAAATATTGCGTTTGTCCTTCTATATCTGTATCAGTATAAGTTGAGATATTGGAATCAACCTCTGCGAATTCCTGATAATTGGTATTGTTATCAGTTGATCTTTCAATCATAAAACTAGTCTCATTATCGGAATTATCTGACCATGATAGTTCTATAGTTCCGGTTACATTTTCATCTGCAATTAAGTTTGTGGGCGCTAATATTTCAGGTGGTACAACATCCAATAAGCACAGATCAAGCGACCATGACTCCAATTCTCCGCCATCCGCGGCAAACCGATCAATGATAATAAGTTTCCAATTCCCTTCTGAATTTTCTCCTTCTAGGGTAGCGAGGGCTTCCTCAGGCTTATAAGTTCCTCCATCGGTTGGTGGACAGGGTAAAACTGAAGATGCGGCCTCATCACTAAAGGAAACATTAAAATTATCCTGATCATCACAAATATTTGAAATCAATGTGATTTGAGTACCACTAGGGCTTTCTAATATGAAACTTAAATCATTAATATAGGAATGTGTGCCCACTAAATTGGTAACGGAAATGGATTCAACTTTTCCTGAGTATGGAATATTGATGATAGATTCAATTGTATCCGCATTTTCAGATGAAATCGATAGAGGTAGATCTCCTGCTTCGTATATATCACAGATAATATCTGCAGTTGAAAAAGAAATAACATTTGAAAAATCACTTTCCCCACAATTATTCATGGCCTTTACTCTGACAAAATAGCTTGTGAGTTTTTGCAGGTTTTCTTGTACTTTATACTCTTTTGCATTTACAACCTCAACAGAATCTACTAGACTATTAAAGTTATTATCTGAAGCAATTTCAATTATATAGCTAGCCTCCAAATTGCTGTCTTCCCAAATTATGGTTGGGCTTAAATTGATATCATTATCGCCATCTAAAGGAAAAGTAATATTGGGTGTTGTTGGAAATGCAGATATACTAAAGCTCAAATTTTCACTTTTTGATTTGTCCACAGTATTGGCATCCAATGTGAAATTAAATTCCCCTGTATTTTGGTTGGTATTGGTAATTCTTAAGGTGGTACTTTCACCAGGCGTAAGAGGGTTTTTATCAAAAGAGACCTCAAAATCAGTCAAGTCACTTACTGATAAATTAATGCTTTCATCATATTCTAAAATTGAGGTCGTATTAATGGTAAATGTAATTTCATCTTCCGGACAGTACTGATTACCATCAAGTTCAGCTTCCAAAGTGAAGGTGGGTTCAGTAGTTTCTGAAATAGTAAAGACGTCTGGGCTAATATTGAAGAAAATATTATTAGATGCTACTACTTTTATTTTTGCCTGATTGGTATTGATATTCGGTAATTCAATAGGTTCTGAACCGTCATTTGCTGTATTTTCCAACAATTTTTCAGTAAAGGTTTGGCCCCCATCAGTAGATAGGTAAATATCCACCAATTCCGCATTTACAGGATCAATATTGGTATTGTTTACTTCCCAATTGACTGTGATAATATTGAAACCACTATAATCTCCAGAAATAGAATCTACCGTGAAAGGGCCTGCCTGATCTGTTACACTAAAGCTGACTTCATCATAATCAACCGCAGCAATGACTTGATTATCTCTTACTGTGAGCCTGAAATTCAAGTCTCTTGCATAATCCGGTAATATTTCTCCTTTAGTCTGTGTGCCATTAAGGATATCCGAAATTTGCGGGAAGATTCTAAAGCTATCAGCAGTAGGCGAAAAAGATCGGAACAATGGTGCATTGTCTTCAGGTAAATTTGGAGAACCTGCAGGGCCTAAGTCAAACTGTTCCCAAGCATAGGTCAGCTGATCACCATCTGGATCGGAGGCTGTACCACTAAGCTGAAAAGGGGTGTTAATAGGAATGGTAAAACCACCTTGGCCAGCTTCCACAATCGGAAGGCTGTTACCCGTTTCCGTAATAGCCGCACAGTTGTTCCCTACATTATCTTGAATATAAGCATTCATGAAATCTAAACTAGCAGTATGAAAATAAGGATCACTGTTATTTTGAATATTATCGCTACCACATATTCCGGCATAAGCCATAATAGTTGAACCACTACCGGGTTCATAGGCAGAGTCAGCATTTCTATTATCACCAGAGCAAGAACCAACAGTTCCGTTAAAAGTATGTGGTGCACCAAATTGATGACCAATTTCGTGTGATACATAATCTACATCAAAGGGATCGCCTATGGGTTGGTTTATTCCTGTTACGCCTTTTCCTTTTGAAGAATTTCTACAAACAACTCCTAATCCGGCAAGTCCTCCAGCTGCAGTTGAAAAGTTATGTCCTATATCATAATTCTGATTGCCAATTATACTGTCTATTACTGCTTGATTTTCATCAATTAATATCCCAACATCATCAACAGTAAACGGGTCTGTATCACTATCGGTAAAAATGATTTCATCATTGTTTCCCACCAACACCATCCTAACTGCAATTTCTTTTTCATAAATGCTGTTGACTCTATTCATAGTGGTCACTATGGCAGACAATCCGTCTTCTACAGTACCCCCATGAAATTGAGTATATTCCCCAGTAGCGGCCACCGCTATTCTGTAAGTTCTTAATTGAGTGCCGGAAGGCTTTTGAATGCTTCCTGTTTCCACCATGGATTGCATCCGTTGAAATTGAGCTTCATCCACAATAATGGGATCTAAATCTTCAAATCCTGCTATTTTAGGATCTCTTTTCAAATCCCTTTTGTAGTAGATTTGGTAATCTTGGTTCTGATTTTGTATTGGATCAATAAAGAATACTCCTTTGTCGGAATAGACCATGGCGTGAAAGCCTTTTTTACTTATATCTAAGCGTACAGTTTCACCCGTTTTAAGATTCCTCCCGCTATAAGTTTTAATGGTGGGATATTTCTTAGCTAAGGCCGATGCCATAATGGGGCTTTCCTGCAATTTGAAATCGTGAAATGTTCCGTCAGGGTAGGGGATGCTAAAGCTTAATTCAGGGTTTTGATTTAATACTGTTTTTAACTGAGTGATGTCTAACTTCAAAAATTTTTGTTTTTCAAGAGGAATTAGTCTTTCAGAAGATGTAGCATTACCTTCCGTCCAAAATTGCTTTGTGGAATTTTGAGCATTTGCAAAAATGCTACTAAAAAAAGTGATAGTAATAATTAGAAATAATTGTATCCTCATCTCGATCAAATAAATAATTTCACAAATGTCAATATTGATGACATCTTAAAATATAAATTTAATAAATAATGCTAAGCATTTTTGATCAAAATGTAAGGATTTAATACATCTCGAAACTTCAGAGTATAATGTACTCCTTATTTTTAACCTGAGTTCGATTAATAGAAGCACCGTCATACCGGAAAATTAATACTTAAATCTCCAAAAAGTATTAATTTGTCCGGTATCTCCTTCCAAAAGCTATTTTAAGATTTCGGATAATTTTCTTTTTTTAAAATGTAATCCCGATTTATCGGGACCGAAATGACGCTTTGAAGATGTTTTGCAGGGATTTAAAGTCGAACTCAGGTTTTTAGATTAAATTAATCCTTCTTTGTAAGTTTTACTTAAATTATCATCATGGATTTCGGTCGGTGTGCCACCGACCGAGGTAGTTCCCATGGTTGGTGGCACACCAACCATTTAAGCCTGGGTTAAAAAGCTGGTTTAATTTGATAAAAATAAAAATATGACAAAGTATTGATTAGATGATTTTGAAATCAATTTTAAAAGCTGATTCCTGTCATACGACTTTAGCTTATTTTTTCTTTATCGTTATCATTAACAAAAAGGCTTAAAATCCCAGCGAGAAATAACGAAGCTCCTCCAATTATTAAAGCATAAATAGCATCATTATCAAAGAAATTCTTCAATATAAATCCTAAAATACCTGCCGCCACAATCTGTGGTATTACTATAAAGAAATTAAATACACCCATATAGTAGCCCATTTTATCAGAAGGTAATGCACTACTTAACATGGCATAAGGCACTGAAAGAATACTGGCCCAGGCTATACCAACTCCGATCATGCTTAACACTAATAAATCAGGATCATTGATATAAAATATAGAAATCAATCCTAGTGCACCACAAAATAAAGCGATTAAATGTGTGCCTTTTCTTCCGAAATATTTTGCTAATTGGGGCAATAAAAAGGCCGCAAGTGCTGCTACTCCATTATAAACCCCAAACATGATCCCCACCCAATTGGCTCCTTCATTGTAAAGGGCAGATTTAGTATCCGTGGTTCCATAAACATGTTCTGTTACGGCAGGAGTGGAATAAATCCACATGGCAAATAGCGCAAACCAAGAGAAAAATTGAACAAATGCCAGTTGTACCATGGTTTTGGGCATTTTAAATATTCCTATGAAAGATTCTGCCAATCCCGTAAATACACCTCTTTCGCTATTTTCCAATTTGAGTTTTTCGATATCCTCTGGTGGATACTCTTTTGAATTGAATACCGTCCACATGACAGCAGAAAAAAATGCTATACCTCCAATATAAAAAGACCATTTCACAGAATCAGGGATTTGATTGTCAGGGGCGGTATTGTCAAAACCTAGCCAATTGGTCAAAACATAGGGAAGGATGGAGGCTATCACAGCTCCAATACCGATGAAAAATGCCTGCATAGCAAACCCCTTGGTTCGCTGTTCATTGGGTAAAACATCTCCTACAAATGCCCTAAATGGCTCCATGCTGACATTTATAGAGCCATCCATTACCCACAACATGCCAGCGGCTATCCATAAACTAGGAGAATTGGGCATGATAAATAAGGCAATAGTGGCTAGAATAGCTCCAATAGCAAAGAAAGGCCTTCGCCTTCCCCATTTTGGAATCCAAGTTCTATCGGAATAATATCCAATGATGGGCTGAACTATTAGCCCTGTAACAGGTGCGGCTAACCATAGAATCGGCAAACTATCTTTTTCAGCTCCCAAAGTTTCAAATATTCGGCTGACATTGGCATTTTGAAGGGCAAAACCAAATTGAATACCTAAAAAACCAAAACTCATATTCCAAATTTCCCAAAAACTTAACTTAGGTTTTTCGGAGGCTATTGATATATTGTCCATTATTTATCTTTCAAACTGTTTTGAGTTAAAATCATATATGACCATGGGTCAAAGGTAAGTGGTTCTTGACTTTCAGAAAAGGTGACCGTTACTTCTCTATTATTAGCTTTCTGATAAGTCTTTCCCGTATAGTTTTTATCGATCACAAATGATTGGGTAGTATCTGATAAATTCATGATGACCAATACCTCATTGTCATCTTTTTTTCTGCTAAATGCTAAAATATCAGATGATTTTTGGTTTTTATTGATTTCTTGGAAATTTCCACCAAAAGCACCATTCCACAAAGCAGGATTATTTTTTTTCAGCCTCAATAATTGGCTGTAAAGATCTTCATAAGCTAGATTTGACCAGTCAATGGTATCTTTATCAAAAAAGGAAAGTCTTTTATTCAAGCCAGCTTCTTGTCCACTGTAGATCAAAGGCATTCCTGGAACTGTTGCGGTTAAGACAGCCAAGGCTTTATAGGCATCTCCCATTCTTTCAAATACAGTTCCAGCCCAGCTATTTTCATCATGATTAGATGTAAAATACATTCTAAAATCTGTTGAATCGAATCTCTCTTGATCTTTTTCTAAATAGGAAATAAATGAATCAGCATTGGCTTTTCCTTTAGCTATGTCATTTAATAAATGATGAAATTCCCAACCATAGGTCATATCAAAGCCGGCATCATGTATCTTAGGTTCTTCCCATTCTGCCAACATAAAAACATCTTTTGTGGCCTCTAAGCTATCTATTGCTTTCTCCCAAAAATCATTGGGAACCATTCCCGCCATATCACACCGAAAACCATCAATATCTGTTTCTGTAACCCACCATTTCATTTCATTGATCATGGCCTGATGCAAATCTTCATTTTCATAATTAAGATCTGCCACATCCGTCCAATCTGCTACTGGTGATTGCAAATTTCCTATTGAATCTAAATTATAATATTCGGGATGCTCATGAGACCAATGATGGTCATAAGCCGTATGATTGGCCACCCAGTCCAATAAAACAATCATTTCATTTTCATGAGCTTTGCTTACCAATTTCTTAAAATCCTTTAATTCCCCAAAATTGGGATTGATGGCAGTATAGTCTTTAATGGAATAATAACTTCCTAAGGGCTCTTTTCTATTTTTTTCACCTATCGGTTGCACCGGCATAATCCATAAAATATCGACTCCCATATTTTTTAATCTGTCTATATGAGGAATAAAAGCATTAATTGTTCCATCGGGAGTATATTGTCTGATATTGACCTCATAAATATTCATATCCTTGGCTTTTTCAGGATATGTAAGCATAATTTCCTCTTGAAGATCATCTTGAACGGATTCGCAAGCAAATAGAAATAGGGCAATTGCGATTAAAAAAATATTTTTCTGCATGTAAAATTAACTTATAAAATAAGGACTAATACTCAATATTAATTCTTCCATCTTCCAAATTGAAAATAGCATTAGGCAAATCATTTACCTTTAAGTTTATCCTTTCATTTTCAGGCAATGGATCGAAATTAGAAATTTGATCAACAAAATTGAAGTCTTCTTTTTCTAACGGTATGGTTTGTTGATTAATATGGATTTTACCATTTAATTTGCCTTCAAAACCATGAAAGAATACTTTAACTTTCTGGTATTGAGAATTATAATCTCCTTCTTTTGGATGTAGGATTACTTGTCTGCTTTCAGGTTTGAAATCAATCAGTCTTTTATAATATTCTCCACTCACATGATTGAATGATTCGCCATCATCTTCATAATATTCATATTTATTTTCTTCCTTGCCTCCGTAAATATGTAAATGAAGACAATCATTATGATTATTGCTTAAGTTTTCCAGTTTATCCTGCATGGGAATTATTGCGGAGGCTCTCACAAATACTGGCAATCTTTCAATTGGGCATTCCACAATTACTTCTTGATTGCCTCTATAAAAAGTGTCATCAAATAAATCATACCATTCACCTTCCGGAAAATAGACTTTTGCTAAATTGACTTTACTGGCTACGGGTGCGACCATTATGTCCGGTCCAAAGAAATACTGGTTTTCATAGAGCGAATTATAGATTTTGGCATCATGAGGGTGGTAAATAGCTAAACTCCTGGCTACCGGAATGCCTTTTTCATGTGCTTTATAAAAAGCAGAATAAATATAAGGCATCATTTTATATCTTAGATTGATATAATTTCTAGAAATTTCCTCAACTTCTTCCCCATAAGCCCAAGGTTCTGAATCTCTACTATTGATCATGCTGTGACCTCTGAAAAATGGAGCAAAAGCTCCAATGGATATCCAGCGGGCAAATAATTGGCTGTCGGCATCACCAGCAAAGCCTCCGATATCATAACCTGAAAATGCTACACCAGCCAAGCCAAGGCTGTTCACCAAACGAACTCCTAACAACATATGCTCATCATCCGCAACATTATCGCCAGTCCAAACGGCTGCGTATCTCTGAATACCTGAAAAACCGGCTCTTGTTAGATTAAATACTCTTTTATTGGGAGAATTTTGCTTAGCACCTTCGTAAGTACTTCTGGCCATTTGCATGCCATACACGTTTCGTGCTTTACGGGTAGAGGCTTTTTCTCCCTCATAATCGAATTCCATTAAATCAGGTAAATATTGCCCCCAGGTGGCAATTTCATTCATATCATTCCAAAGCCCCAGAATTCCTAAGTCGGTATAGGCTTTTAATTTATCTTGCCACCAATTTCTTACAGTTGGTTTGGTGAAATCAGGAAAATGGCACCATCCCGGCCAAACTTCTCCTTCGTAATATTCCCCGTCAGGATATTTGATAAAAACATCTTCTTTTTTTCCGGAATCATAGGCTTCATAGCCTTCTTCGATCTTAATACCAGGATCGCAAATGACTACTACCTTAAAGCCCATTTCCTCTAGCTTATCAATCATTTGCTTTGGATTAGGGAAATCTTTACCGTTCCAAGTAAAGATTTTATATTGCTCCATGTGGTGGATGTCCAATACAATGACATCAGCCGGAATTTCTTTTTCCCTGAAAAATTTCGCTATGCTTAATACTTCTTTGTCTGGCTTATAGCTATATCGGCATTGTTGGTAACCCAAACTCCAGATAGGTGGGAGTTCCATTCTGCCTGTTAGATCGGTATAGGAACTGATGATTTCCTCAATGTTCTCCTCGTGAATGAAATAATAAGCCATGTCTCCTTGGTCAGCAGAAAAGCTGGAGAACCTTCTGTTAGATGCACCAAAATTAAAATGGGTCTTATGGGAATTGTCTAAATAAATTCCATACGATAAATCGTTATGAATACCAATATAAAAAGGAGTGGTGCAATATAAAGGATCACTATCAGGAGGATAACCAAAATGGTCAGTATTCCAGTTTTGGTAGCCGGTTCCTTTCCTATCTAAGGGCCCGGTTTTTTCCCCTAAACCGATAAATCTTTCGCCTTCTTGTAATTTTTTATAGGTGGTTACTTGCTCGCCTAACCAGGAAGTGCCTAAGGCGTGATCATCCTCATTGATAATATTTCCTTTCACATCCTTGAAAATAACGGTGAAAGGATCTTTTTTAATTTCTAAAGTTAAAGCTTCGGTTTTAAGCTCTAAATGTCCGTTAGCATCAATGATTGAGAAATCAATCCCCACAGATTTGGAAATAACAGCATAAGAATGTTCATCAAATTGCTCTGTCCTGCTTAAATGAATTTTAAAAATCCCTTTTTGTACGACAGATATTCTAAAAAAGGCGTTTTCGGTTTTGCCTGAAATACCATAGGCATTTCGCTTATAGCTTTCAATCTTTCCGCAATGGAGGTTGAGGTTTGGTTTATTTATGGTTTGTGAACTAATCATCAATATTTCTTTTATAAGAATTGCTAAAGTATTGAATATTCAAATTTCCTGATATTCAATTAACTATTAAATCAGCGCAATCGTTTGCGGTTACGTTTGCAATTTAACTTTTTGTATTTATAATTTATTATTTATGGCTATTTTAGGATTGTGTCATGTCAAATCCAGTGATTATTAATTGAAAAGGATTTTCCTAGGTTTATTTTTTAAGGATAGGAAATCATTTATTTCTATTTTGAATTTTAAAATGGCAACTTTGCAATTAGAAATACTTTTAACAGTTATATTGTTTTTATCATTAATTACATGTCAAAAAGCTTATATCAAAAATTAACTTCAGATAAACCATTTTTCATTGTAGGACCATGCGTTATGGAAAGTATTGAGTTACTTCATACAGTAGCAAAGGAATTGGTCGATATTAAAAATGAATTAGGGGTTGAACTCATCTTTAAATCTTCCTTTGATAAGGCCAATAGAACCTCTGCATCTGCTAAAAGAGGTCCTGGGCTGGAAGAAGGAAAGGAATGGTTGCAAGAAATCAAATCCACTTACCATCTTCCGGTGACTACAGATGTGCATGAATCCTATCAGCCTGCATTATTGCAGGATGTGGTGGATATCATGCAAATTCCTGCATTTTTGTGCCGCCAGACTGATTTATTATTGGCAGCTGCCGAAACTGGGAAAATTGTCAATATCAAGAAAGCACAGTTTTTGTCAGGAGAAGATATGTTATATCCATGTCAGAAAGTATCACAAGCAGGAAATAATCAAATTTTATTGACTGAGCGTGGCAATATGTATGGATATAATAATTTAGTAGTAGATTTCAGAAATATTCCGGATATGTTGCAACATGGCTTTCCGGTTGTAATGGATTGCACGCACTCAGTACAAAGGCCAGGAGGAGCAGGTGGGAAAACCGGAGGAAATCGAGAATTTGTACCTAATATGGCTTTGGCGGCTAAGGCATTTGGTGCCAACGGATATTTTATAGAAACACATCCAAATCCTGAAGAAGCATGGAGTGATGGTCCTAACCAACTGTTTTTAAAAGATTTAAAAGATTTAATTAAAAAATTAACTTCATGAGTCGAATATTAGATTCAGCTAAAGAAACGATTGCCATAGAGGCCAAATCAGTGCAAGATCTAGCCGGTTTACTTACGGAAGATTTTGAGAAAGCTGTTGGTGCCATCATGGAAAGTAAAGGCAAGCTTATCGTTACAGGGATGGGTAAATCTGGTATTATTGGAAAAAAGATTGCCGCTACTTTTTCTAGCACAGGAACACCAAGTTATTTCCTTCATCCGGGAGAAGCCTATCATGGTGATCTGGGCTTGATACAGGATAATGACATAGTAATGGCCATTTCCAACTCAGGTGAAACAGATGAATTATTGAAAATCATTCCTTTTTTCTTAAGAAATGGCAATAAGGTAATAGGAGTAAGTGGCAATCCCGATTCAACTTTGGCTAAGAATACGCATTTTCATTTAAATGTAAGTGTGGAGCAAGAAGCTTGCCCACTTGATTTAGCACCTACATCATCCACTACTGCTACTTTGGTAATGGGAGATGCCTTGGCTGTTGCCTTAATGAGAGAACGGAATTTCAAACCGGAACATTTTGCATTATTCCATCCGGGAGGTTCTTTAGGAAGAAGGTTGTTGATGACAGTTAAGGATGTAATGCGTTCCACAGATTTGCCTGTGATTGACCCTCAAAGTGAAATGGAGGTTGTTATTCATACAATTTCGAATGGAAGACTGGGTCTTGCCATTATTGAGGAAAAAGGGAATTTGGTAGGAGTTATTACAGATGGTGATTTAAGAAGGGGGATGAAAAACCAAAGACAGTCCTTTATGGATATGAAAGCAAAAGATATTATGACCAGCTCCCCAAAATTTATTAACCAAGAAATGAAACTCAAAAAGGCTGAGGAATTGATGATGGAAAATAAAATCAATACGCTTTTGGTAGTTGAGAATCAAAAATGTATAGGGGTCTTACAGTTATACGATTTGTAAAACCTTTAAATAATATAGCTTTAAAAGGCATTAAGATAGAGTTTATATTTTTTTTGATGATTCCCTTACCACCAAATTGGTCTTCAATGAGATGGTTTCGGTCACGCTTTCCTCGTCTTCAGCTTTGTTTATTTGTTTCATTAGTAAACGCGTAGCCTCTTGTCCCATTTTAAAACCGGGCTGTGTTACGGATGATAAAGCTGGTTGAATTAGACTAGAAAACCGCCAATTGCTAAATCCTACAATGGCAATATCTTCCGGTATTTTAAGCTGTTTCTTTCGAATAGCCATCATTGCTCCATAGGCTGCTACATCATTATTGGCAAAAATGGCATCCGGTGGAAATCGATAATCCAAAATTTCATTGGTGATGGATTCTGCTTCTTCAAAAGTACCAAGTCCACATACTTTGATGAGATTATCATCTATCATATACCGGTTATCTGCCAATGCGGCCTTATACCCATTTAATCTATTTTTACTGATGGCTAAATTTTGCGGGCCAGCCAAGTGCGCTATCCTGTAACATCCTTGTTCAATGAGGTGAGTAGTGGCTTCATAAGCTCCTTGTTCATCATTTACTATCACTTTGCAGGCATTAAGCGAATCGATTATTCTGTCGAAAAACACAAGAGGAATATCATAATCCAATAAGCTTTGCAGATGATCGTAATTTTCTGTTTCTCTGGAAACCGACATGAGAATACCATCAACGCGAGAGTTAAATAAGGCTTTGGTATTCATCACTTCCCTTTCAAAGGACTCATTGGATTGCGTGATGATGACATGATATCCAGCATCATGGGCAATATCTTCAATGCCACTAATGACGGCAGAAAAGAAGAAATGCGCAATTTCGGGTATAATAACTCCCAAAGTATTGGTTTTGCTTTGTCTTAAGCTTAAAGCAACAGTATTGGGCTGATAATTAAGCTTTTTCGCTAGTTCATTTATTTCCTTTTTAGTATCATGACTGATATCAGGATGATCTTTTAAGGCACGAGAAACCGTAGAAGGGGAAACACCCAGTTCCTTTGCTATGTCTTTTATGGTGATGTTTGCTTTTTTCATTGAGTCATTATTTAATTTTTTGATTAAGCCCACTAATTTAAATACACGTTTTGCCCAAACCTGTCAGGTTTCTATAAATTTTAGTAGTGAAAATAATACTCCTTTCATCTTTTTTATTATCGACAAAACTGACAGGTTTAATATCAACCTTAATTTGGCCATTCTTAGCTTATTACATACCGTAAAAATCAAATAATAAATTGATAATCCACACTTAATCTCCAAAAGATTTTAAATCTCACAAACTTCATAAAATTTATTCGTTACCGCAAACGATTGCGCAACCGATTGCGGTAAAAAATATTGCTTTTAGCTGTTTTGAGGCTATTTCTTACGCTAAACTTGAAAAGTGGAAAATGGAGTTGCGCAACAAAATCAATGCGACTTTATGACCAGAAACTTAAGTAAACTTTAAAACAATTAAATTATGAAAAACTTAACAAAATTATGGAGCCTGGCATTGTTGCTGACCGCAGCTATGTTTATGGTCTCATGTGATGATGACGAACCTGTCATTGATGTAGATGAGGATGGCTTATCCGTTGCAGATGGCATTTATATCGCAACAGAAGGAGAAGACCCTGTCGCAACTATGCAATTAACACCAGAACAAGTGGAAGCAGAAGGCTTTGGTG
Organism: Marivirga sp.; assembly: GCF_051117495.1. Taxonomy (NCBI): domain Bacteria; kingdom Pseudomonadati; phylum Bacteroidota; class Cytophagia; order Cytophagales; family Marivirgaceae; genus Marivirga; species Marivirga sp. The sequence goes on from NZ_JBNPEF010000021.1 coordinate 63,534, forward strand.
CTCAGGAAAGAGAAGGCTTTGTTACAGGATACTTTTATTTATCTTCTGGTGATTATAATATCGTTCAGACGGTGGATCGTGAAGTATCAGCAACTTTCGGGGGTTCATTAGAAACTATTAATTATGGTTCTGAAGAAGAGCCATTGACTTACGATTTGATAGCAGATGCTACAGATGGTGGCGAAGCTTTTACAATAGAGGAGGGATTATATAAAATCGCTCATGATGAATTAACTAGTGAGATTTTAATATTTAAAATCAATTCTGTTGGATTAATTGGTGCGGCTACTCCTAATGGTGGCAGTGCTGATACTCCATTATCTGGCTCTGTTGATGAAAACGGAGGTACATGGACAGCTTCTGATATTATATTAAGAGCAGGTTGGTATAAATTTAGATTTAATACAACCTGGAATGTTGATAGAAGAGTAGATCCGGCTGCAGGTTTTGCCGCAGATAATGGTTATATGATGTTTACTAATTTTGGTGGTTCAATTGATAATTTAGCACCAGGAAATGTGGGCGGAAACTTTGAAATGAGTTCAGATAATGAAGGTGTTTATGACATCGAAGTTGCTTATGCAGTTGATGGTGGTTTTTCTTTTTCGCAGGAAAGAACAGGTGATGCACCAGAAATTACTTTTGACCCAGAAGAGTACAAGTGGGCTTTCGTTGGAAATGCTACTGCTGATAATTGGGGTGAATTTAATGACAGAAATTTAGTCTATAAAGGTGATGAAGGCGGTACTCATACATGGGTTGGTGCCGTAACTTTTGTGGCTGAAGGAGAATTTAAATTCAGAGCAAATGATGCTTGGGATGTTGATTTAGGCGGTTCTTTACCTGCAGACGGCTCTGAAGTATCTTTGACCCCAGCAGGTGCAAATATTCCTAGTCCAGGAGCCGGTGCCTACTATGTGGTAATTACTACTTCTGATGAAGGTGAAACTTGGAATGCATCTATGACTGATGCAGGTTGGGGAATTATTGGAGAAGGTTCTCCCGTAGGTAATTGGGATGCTGATCAGGATTTGACAGCTGACGGATTTGCTGATGGTGTTGCTACCTACTCAATTACAGGTGATTTTACAACTGGTGAGTGGAAATTCAGAGCAGGTGATGATTGGGCACTTAATATTGGTGGGAGCTTAGAAGAGCTTACTGTTGATGGTGGCAATTTAAGCTTGTCTGAAGCAGGTAACTATACTGTCACTCTTTCTTTTGATGGTAATAATTATTCTGCTACAGCAACCAAAAACTAATTATTTTATAAAAATAAGGGTTGTCTCTGGCAACCCTTATTTTAAATAATACCTACATGAAAAAATTATCACTTCTTCTTTTATTTATAACAACATTACACCTAGTAAATGCACAAACTCCCACCATCCAACCCGAATTCTTTGCTGCGGATGAGGAGATTACCATTACCTATAATGTAACAGGAACCGGCCTGTCCTCATTGGACGATGCCTATATTTGGATGTGGCTTCCTGATAAAGGTATAGACGCTCCTTCCAATATAAACCCTGCTGATTCTGATCCAGAAGCTACGAATCAAGCTAAATTTGAAAAGCTAAATGAAAACGGTCAAACCCTTTTCCGTATTTCTTTAACCCCAACGACATTTTTTGACCAAAGCGCTCAAGATATTACCCAAATAGGGATGCTTTTAAAGGGCAACGATTGGTCTGATGGTCAAACTGACGACTTTATAACCGAAATTAGCCAAGGCTTTTCGGTCAATATTGCTTCCCCAACGGGCAATTATGGCTTTTATGAAGCCAATGACATTATTAATATTGAATTATCGGCCTCTGAATCTGCAGATTTTCAATTTTTTGTGGATGGAAATGTGGAATATGAAGAATCAGACATTTCCGAATTCTCTTACGAGCATACTGTAATTGATGATGGTCAGGCTCACGACTTAATCATCAAAGCAGGAAATGGTACGGATGAAGAGTCATTTAACTATTCCTATATAGTGAATCCAGTGGTTGCCAATGAACCGCTTCCTGCTGGTTTACAAAATGGTATTAATTATAGAGAAGATGATACTTCTGTCCACCTTGTATTGACTGCTCCGACTAAAGAAAATGTATTTGTGATCGGCACTTTCAATGATTGGAGCCTTTCGGATGAGTTCCTTATGAAAAAAGACGGGGATCAATTTTGGATTGAAATTGCCAATTTAACACCAAGTCAAGAATATCAATTTCAATACTTAGTGGATGGTGAAATCACCATTGCTGACCCATATACTGAAAAAGTAGGCTCCGAATATGATGATCCTGAAATTATTAGGGATAACAGATACCCTGATCTAATGCCATATCCATCAGGAAAAACAGCTCATGCCGTGAGCTATATTCAAACTAATAAAGCGCAATTTCCTTGGACGGATGAAACCTTTGAAAGGCCTGTCAATGAGGATTTAGTGATATATGAATTATTGGTTCGTGATTTCACGGAATTAAGAACTTACGAGGCGGTAACCGAAAGATTGGATTATTTAGAAGAATTGGGCATCAATGCAATCCAATTTATGCCTGTAATGGAATTTGAGGGTAATTTGAGTTGGGGCTATAATCCTTATGCGATGTTGGCTTTAGATAAGTTTTACGGCACTGAATATGATTTTAAAACATTGGTGAATGAAGCTCATAATCGAGGTATGGCCATTATTTTGGACATAGCACTAAACCACCAATTCGGAAGAAATTCATTAGCTAGATTATATAATCAAGGTGATTACGGAAATCCAACTTCTCAAAATCCTTGGTTCAATACAAGTCCGAAACATGATTTTAATGTGGGATATGATATGAACCACGAAAGCCAATACACCCAAGATTATGTAGATAGGGTAGTGGCCTATTGGTTGGAAGAATATCATGTGGATGGTTATAGATATGATTTGTCTAAAGGCTTCACGCAAAAAAATACTTTAGGAAATGTAGGGGCTTGGAGTCAATATGATGCTTCTAGAATTACATTGTTAAAGAGATTGGCAGATTTCCAATGGTTCGTTGATCCTGATTCATACGTGATTTTGGAACACTTTGCCGAAAATTCAGAAGAAAGAGAATTAGCGGATTATGGCATGATGCTTTGGGGTAATGAAAACCACAATTTCAGAAACTTGGCAAAAGGAAATAGTGCCAATGTCAGTGGCCTAAGTTATCAGTCTAAAGGTTGGAATGAACCTCATATAGTGGGTTATATGGAAAGCCATGATGAAGAAAGAGTCGCATTGGATTTAAAAAATAGTTCAAGCCAAAACTTAGCATATCAAATGCAGAGATTAAAGCTGAATGCGGCATTGTTCTTTATGGTGCCAGGACCAAAAATGATCTGGCAATTTGGCGAGTTTGGCTATGATGAGGAATTGAACAATGACAGGCTGGGAGTGAAACCAACACGTTGGGAATATTTGGAAGATCCTGAGCGAAATAAGCTGTTTCAAGTTTACCAAAGCCTAATCAAATTGAAAACAAGAACTGATTATCTTAATAAGGATAATTTCCAATGGTCAGCTAGTGGAGACTTAAAATGGGCAAGATACAACAACAATGATGTAAAGATTGTGATGATGGGTAATTTCAGTAAAAGTACCCAGACTTTTGACCAACAAATCATTCAAGCAGGTACTTGGTACGACTATTTTTCTGGTAGAGAAATTGAAATTGCGAATGAAGTTTCTATTAATTTAATCTCTGGTGAATTTAGAATTTTAACCAGCGAGCCTATCGAAAATTATATTGCTGAAGAAGTTCAAGAGGACATCATTCTTGCCGATAAAAAATCACAATGGAATTCAAATGTAAAAGTATTTCCAAACCCTGTTCAAAATCAAATTTACCTGAAGTCAGAGAATCAAATTGATAATATTTTTATTACAGATTTAAGTGGAAAAGCCATTCCAATACAAATGGAAGAAATTGGTAATCGATTTTTAATTGATTTGTCCCATTTGGAATCAGGAATCTATTTGGTCAATTACCAAGAGCAGAATATTCAAAGACAACAAAAAATCATAAAGTTTTAATTTTTTAAATAAATCATAATATGGATCAAAATTATACATACTCACAAAGTGGAGCTCCAAGAAGGGATAGGTTACCTATCTTTAAAGGGATGCTAACAGCTTTCCTTGTGTTTTTTATTTCATTGCAATTGCATGCTCAGGAAAGGACAGTTTCGGGAACGGTTACCGATGCCAAAACGGGAGAATCTCTACCCGGAACGAGTGTTAAAATTAAAGGTACCTCAAAAGGAACAACTACTTCTTTGGAGGGTGAATATAAACTTGAAGTAGAGTCCACAGATATCTTGGTTTTTTCTTTTATTGGATATAAAAAGCAGGAGTTTGAAGTAGGTGCTCGATCTGTAATTGATGTTCAAATGCAGGAAGATATTTCCCAATTGGGAGAGGTAGTGGTTGTAGGTTATGGCCAACAGGAAGAAAAAGATGTAACGGGTGTGGTCAGTACGGTAAAGGAGGAATCTTTTAATCGGGGGCAAATAGCCAGTCCCGAGCGCCTAATAACCGGTAAAATTGCTGGGGTTGATGTTACGCCTGGCAATACGCGAGCCGGTGGTGGAGGAATCACCATTAGGGGCGTTGGCTCAATAAATGCGCAAGCTCAGCCATTAATAGTGGTGGATGGTGTTCCAATTAACAATGATGGTAGCTCAGGAACAAGAAACGCCAACAACTTTATCAATCCCGCTGATATCGAGAGTGTAACAGTTTTAAAAGATGCTTCTGCTACTGCGATCTACGGTTCAAGAGGTGCGGCAGGTGTTATTTTATATACAACCAAATCAGGTAAAAAAGGTCAAAACACGGTTACTTATGACGGATCTTTCATTTTTTCAGAAGTACTAAGAGAACCAGATTTTTTAAGTACGCAGAATTTCAGAAATGCAATTCGTCAATTTAGTCCTCAAAATGAAGGTAGGTTAGGCGATCAGGATACAGATTGGTTTAATGAGGTGACTAGAAGTACTTTAAGTCAAAACCATAATTTGTCTTTTTCTGGCGCCACAGAAAAAATAAATTACTTGGTTTCTGTTAATCACATGGATAATAAAGAAGTTATAAGAGGGGATAGAAATCAAGTGACTCGTTTAAGTATGAGATTGAAAACCACTGTTCTGAATGATCATTTGGATATTACTTTTAATACCAAAAATGCTTTGACCAACGATCAATATAAACCTAATGTAGTGGGCGGTGCAGTCTCATTTGATCCAACTAAACCCGTTTATGATCCAGAAGCGGAAGAATTTGGTGGTTATTATGAATGGAATGTTTCTTCCATTGATCCGATCAACCCTGTTTCTATAATTGAGCAAACACAAAGTATTGGTGAAAATAGAAGATCATTTAACTCCATTAATTTTGACCTTAAAATTCCGGGTGTTGAAGGTTTAACTTGGAGCGCTACGGGTTCTTATGATTTAAGAAACGGACAGAATAAAGTTTTTGAACCCTTTACCTTAAGAAATGACAATAGAGATGGTTATATGCAAAGATCAACCAATAATGCATACACCACCACTTTATTTACAACATTGAATTATAATAAGTCTTTTGGCGAGCACAGTATCGATGTATTGGGAGGTTATGAGTTTCAAGAGGTATTTAGAGAAACTACAGGTTATGAAGGGATTAATTTAACTGATGATAGTAAAGGTTTTAACGATCCGACAGTAATTCCAAGGGAATTTATTGATTTGTATAGAGCAATTCCAATTACGAATCAATTGCAATCTTATTTTGGGCGACTGAACTATTCTTATGAAGATAAATATTTATTAACGGTAACTGGCCGAATGGATGGTTCTACTCGCTTTGGTTTTGGAAATAAATATGGGTTCTTTCCATCCGCAGCCTTAGGTTGGAGAATTATTGAGGAAGATTTTTTCCAAGGTTTAACTGGTGCTTTTAATGATTTAAAATTAAGAGTAGGCTGGGGGCAAACTGGAAACCAGAATATTGGCGATTATCTGTATGATAAATTTTATTTTTTGAGCGATGCCAGCGCTACTTACCAATTTGGTGATGAATACATACAATTATTGAGACCTACTGCCGTAGATCCTAATATTCAATGGGAAAGATTGATATCTACTAATATTGGTATTGACTTTTCAGTAATGAATGGAAGGCTTTCGGGTACTTTGGATGTATATGACAAGACAACCGATCAATTATTATTTAATGTACCAGTAGCCGCTGCTACCAATGTGGGGGATAGAGTTACCACCAACATTGGAGAAATGAATAATAAAGGCGTAGAATTGGGATTGAATTTTATTGCAATCGACAATGAAAAATTTGGTTGGGATCTGGGATATAATTTTACATACAATCAAAATAAAATAGTAAAGCTTAATAATGAAATTGATGAAGATAGCCCGGGAATTCAAGTAGGCGGTATTTCAGGTGATATTGGAAGAACTATACAAGTTTTACAGGTTGGTCAGCCTATTTCTACTTTCTATTCTTATAATCATTTATATGATGATGCTGGTAAACCATTAGTAGGAGGAACCAATATTATTTATGAAGACATTAATGGAGACGGAATTATTAATGAAAATGATTTACAGACTCAGGGTGTGGCCATACATCCGATCTTAACTAACCTGAGCTCTAATTTCAGATATGGAAATTTTGATCTTGCCCTTACCCTCAGAGCTAAATTAGGAGGTCAGACATACAATAACACCGCATCGGCCAATGGTTGGTACGGAAGGCTTACAGAAGCACAGATATTAAATAATGTGCATGAATCGGTAATTGAAACTGGTTTTCAGAATAGGCAATTACTTTCAAACTACTATATAGAAAACAGTAATTTCTTAAAATTGGATAACCTTTCAATAGGATATAATTTCAATCAAATACAAGATTTTAGGTTGAGACTATATGGTACAGTTCAAAATATGTTACCTATTTCAGGATATAGTGGTTTGGATCCAGAAGTTCAAATTGATAATAATATTTATCCTCCTTCAACTGCATTTATTTTCGGTATAAACGCAAAATTTTAAATCAAAGAAAATGAAGAAATTTATATATATAATTCTAGCAGGTTTTATCCTTTCATGTACTGATTTGGATTTAAGGCCAGAGTTTGGTGAAACTGCCAATATAGCCTTTCAAGATGTTAAAAACCTGGAAAGGTATATGGCTAAGATCTATGCGGCTTATAGTTTGACAGGTCAACAAGGGCCTGCGGGTGACGCAGACTTAGCTTTAGTGAATGATGAAGGATTCACATCCTATATCAGAGCCTATTGGAAAGCACAGGAATTAACTACTGATGAGGCGGTGATTGCCTGGCAAGATGCTGGTATTCAAGATTTGAATACACATTCCTGGTCATCTGACAATCAATTTGTAAGAGTGTTGTATTACCGATTGTTCCTTATTATCTCTTACAGCAATGATTTCTTGGAGCAGAGCACCAATGATTTGTTAACGGATTATGGTTATGATGAACAAAAAAGAGCGCTTGCTCAAGAATATAGAAGCGAAGTTCGGTTTTTGAGGGCCTTAGCTTATTGGCATGCATTGGATTTGTTTAGAAATATACCTATTGTAACGCAAATTACAACTGATTTTCCCATTCAAGATAGTCCTGAGGAGGTCTTTAATTTTATTGCAGAGGAATTAAATGCCATTGAAAATGAATTACCTGATCCTCAACAAAATGAATATGGCAGAGCAGATAAAGCCGCTCTTTGGATGTTGCAAGCAAAATTATATCTGAATGGAGAGGTTTATACAGGTAATGATTATTATGCCGAAGCAGTTGCAGCATTGGAAAAAGTATTAAATGGACCTTATTCAATTGAGAGTGATTATCAATTGAACTTCCGAGCTGATAACCATACCAGCAATGAATTGATTTTCACGCTCCCTTCTGATGGTATTCAGACACAAGGTTATGGAAGCACAACATTCCTAATCAACGGTTCAATGGGCGGTAACATGGTATCTTCTGATTACGGAACTAGTGGAGCCTGGGCAGGATTAAGAACCACCAAAAATTTGGTTCAATTATTTCCTGATGAAACGGGTGATATTGATAATAGGGCTATATTTTTTACTGATGGTCAGTCATTGGAAATAGCTGATTTAACTGTTTTTAATGAAGGTTATGCAGTTCCTAAATATACCAATTTAACAACTGATGGCGAGCAAGGAAGCAATAATGAATTTGCAGATACTGACTATCCGATGTTTAGATTGGCAGATGCTTATTTAATGTATGCTGAGGCAGTTTTGAGAGGTGGAGGCGGAAGCGAAGCCACTGCATTAAGCTACATCAATGAATTAAGAGCAAGAGCCTATGGTGATAATTCAGGCAATATTACCGCTGGAGAGTTGACTTTGGATTTCATCTTGGATGAAAGAGCAAGAGAGCTTTACTGGGAAGGACATAGAAGAGCCGATTTAATTCGATTTGGGCTTTACACAGGTGGAGAATATACTTGGCCTTGGAAAGGAAATAATATTGATGGTACTTCAATAAGCGATCATTTAGAAATATTCCCTATTCCAGCTACTGATTTGGCTGCTAACCCTGAATTGGATCAGAATGATGGGTATTAATTAAAAATTTTCTTCTTCATAATACAACCATAAAACGAAAACACAGGGGGCTTTGCTCCCTGTTTTTTTTCTGCTGACTTATTAAATATTACCTTCTATATGCAGTAAATTATCATCTTGGATTTACAGACCATCAAATCAATAACATTAAAGTGGCTTTCCCTTTTATATTTCTTCCATTATTGGCATTTTTGGGTTCTCAAAGAAAATTAACTCACTAAAACATAAAAACATGGCTAAACCAGGAGTATTATCCGGAGAAGAGATGATGAATTTACTTCATCACGCAAAAGACAATAAATATGCAATGCCTGCTGTAAATGTAATTGGAAACAATTCCATCAATGCAGTGCTTGAAACGGCAAGAGATGTAAATTCTCCTGTTTTCATTCAATTTTCGAATGGAGGAGCGGCATTTAATGCAGGAAAAGGACTTTCAAATGAAAATCAAAAAGCAGCCATTGCGGGCGCTGTAGCGGGAGCTCATCATGTACATTTCATGTCAAAAGAATATGGTGTACCAGTGATTTTACATACTGACCACTGTGCTAAGAAATTATTGCCGTGGATCGATGGATTATTGGAAGCAGGTAAAGAGTTTTACAAAACGCATGGAAAGCCATTGTTCAGCTCTCACATGATCGATCTTTCTGAAGAACCTTTGGAAGAGAACATCGAAATTTGTAAAAAATACTTGAAGCCGATGGCTGAAATGGGTATGCACCTTGAAATCGAATTAGGTATTACAGGTGGTGAAGAAGATGGTGTGGATAATACAGGCGTGGATAGCAGCAGATTGTACACACAGCCAGAGGAAGTTGCTTATGCATACGAGCAATTGAAAGAAGTAAGTGATAACTTCACTATTGCAGCTTCATTTGGTAATGTCCACGGTGTTTATAAGCCAGGAAACGTAGAATTGCGTCCTGATATCTTGAAAAATTCTCAAGATCATATCCAAAAGAAACATAATACTGGGGATAAGCCTGTATTATTTGTATTCCACGGTGGTTCTGGTTCTGAGCCAGAAAAAATCGAAGAAGCAATTGGTTATGGCGCAATAAAAATGAACATTGATACCGATATGCAGTGGTCATTCTGGAATGGCGTTAGAAATTATTATAACGACAATCAAGATAGATTGCAACAGCAAATCGGAACTTCTGATGATCCAGATGCACCAAACAAAAAATTCTATGATCCAAGAGCTTGGTTAAGAAAAGGAGAGGAAAGCATGATCGTAAGATTGAAGCAAGCTTTCAAAGAATTGAATTGCTTGAATAAATTGGCGTAATTGACAGAATCTAGAAACAAGAATCAAGATTGAAGAGCACAGGTGAATAGCCTGTGCTTTTTTTGTTGAAGTCAATCTCTCAATATTAATCAGTAGGATTTTTTTGGTGTTTTATAAAACCGAAGACCCCAATTTCATCATCCTTAATACGGTAAACTACAGTATAACCTTTATATATTAAATCTCTAATATTTTCATCTTCAAAATATATAGATTGTCTGTGTTTATAAGGAAACGCTTTTATTTTCTTTATTTCCTTTAATAATTGGTTTTTAAAGTTCTTGGCGCGGTTGGGAGAATCTTCAGCGATAAAATCAACTTGATTAGCGAGCCGATTCAGAAAAGTGTCTTTAAATACTATTTTCATGCTTGGAGATAACTTTATCTAATTCATCTTCAAGTTCTTCAAGTGAATAGAATACGGCTTTTCCATTATCAATTTCATTAAGCTCACGCTGTAAATAGGCTTTATCCTTTAGAAAATTTTCATCCTCAGAAATAATTTCAATATCAGTTTTATTGAATTTTTTTAAAAGCCATACCAGTTTTTCATAAACTTTATCATTTACTCTAAGTCTAATAGTTTGCATAATTAATTATTTTTGACTTTATCAAAGATACAATTTTTACTAGATTTTTTTATTACCAGAATCGAATAAAAGCTATTTTTACATAAATAGAAATTTTCAAAATTCATTTTTTAAATTATCATTTCATGAAGCTCACTAATACGATTTTATATATAACTTTTATATTTATCATTAATGCCTGTAATCCTCAAGAAATGAAAGAAAATGAGAGTAAATCAATTGCTGACTTTCCTAATGGGGTGGCTTATGAAATTTTTATTCAATCTTGGGCAGATGGAAATGGTGATGGAATAGGAGATTTTAAGGGAGCTACTCAAAAATTGGATTATCTGGAAGAGTTAGGGATTTCAGCAGTTTGGTTGATGCCCATTATGCCTTCTCCAAGCTATCATAAATATGATGTAACCGATTATAAAGCCATTCATCCCGATTATGGAACAATGGAAGATTTTAAAACCTTTCTTGCAGAGGCACATAAAAGAAATATCAAAGTAGTGATTGATATGATCATCAATCATACTGCTTCGGATCATCCTTGGTTTCAGGAAGCAAAAAAAGGAAAGGATAATCCTTTTAGAGATTATTATGTGTGGGCTGATCGTGATAGCATAGCCGATCAAATTGCCAAAAAGGAAGTCACGCAAGATTCAGATAATATTACCCAATGGCATTCTGTAGATAATAAAAAGGAGGAAGAGCACTATTACGGATTCTTTTGGGGTGGAATGCCTGATTTGAATTTCGATAATCCAAAGGTGAGACAAGAAATATATGATATCGGTAAATTTTGGTTGGAAGATATAGGTGTGGATGGATTTCGTTTGGATGCAGCCAAACATATTTTTCCGGATGATAGATTAAAAGATTCCTATGAATTCTGGCAGGAATACAGAGATGAAATGCGAAAAATTAAGCCAGATGTTTATTTGGTAGGAGAGGTTTGGGCATCATCTGAAATTGTGAAGGAATTTGCAAAAGGCTTACCTGCACTTTTCAATTTTGATTTGGCCGGGAGCATTCAACAATCGGTTATACAAGGACAAAATGTAGCATCTACCATTGAAGGACCAAAATGGGTGAACCTTGCAAATGAAGATTTGATTAGCAGATTGATTAAGCAAAGAGAAGTATTTCAATCCGCTACGGATGATTATCAAGATGCTATTTTCTTAAGTAATCATGATCAAAACCGTGTAATGAGTAATTTCAAAGGGGATATGAAAAAAGCTAAAATGGCGGCTTCGATTTTATTAACACTTCCCGGAACACCTTATATTTATTATGGAGAAGAAATTGGAATGTTGGGCAAAAAGCCTGACCCCAATATCAGAGAGCCTTTTTTATGGTCAGATGCTGAAAGTGATAGTTTGAGAACGACTTGGATGGATCCTAAATTTACTTTAGATAAGACAGTAAATTCTTTAAGCCGGCAAATGGGGAATTCTAGTTCTTTATTTAATCATTATAAAAAATGGATTCAGTTGCGAAATCACAATGAAATCCTGACTAAAGGAGGAATTGAGCAATTTGATAATCAAAATAAAAATCTATTGGCATTTACTCGGGTTTTAGAAGAGGAAAAACTGCATGTTATCCATAATCTATCATCCAAAGCACAAGCTTTAAAAGTTACTCCCAAAGAGTTTGTTTTTGGTGAGGAGAATCTGGAGAATGGAAATCTAAAAGGGAATTCTTTAATTATTTTCAAATGAATAAATTCCAACTTAAGATAAAACCAGTAGCGGGAGATTTTGACGCAATGGGACACATTAATAATGTTGTTTATTTGCAGTGGGTGCAAGATGTAGCCGAAGCACATTGGAAGCATATTTCAGGTCAAGATGACGATAAAATTAATCTTTGGGTGGCGCTGAGGCATGAAATTGATTACAAAAAGGAAATTAGGCCTAATGAACCCATAATTGCAGAAACTTGGGTGAATTCCATGGAAGGGGTGAAATCGGAAAGAATGACCAGAATTTTCAATCCTGAAACTCATCAAACCAAAGCGGAAGCTCGCACCTTTTGGTGTTTGTTGGATGCCAAAAGTAAAAGACCAAAGAGGATTTCTGAGGATATGAAATTCAGATACAAAGCCTACTAACCTCCAAAGAAATGTCATTAATTTAAGGGAATTTCCTTAACGAGATTTTCGCTACAGCGAAAAACCTTTTGTTTTCTTTTGTTACTTTTGTGGTAGTAATGTGCAACTGTTAATAGCAAAAGCAAACATTACTCTTTACCACAAAAGTAACAAAAGAACATAAAGAAAATAACCTTGGTTATTTTTTAGGATTGCAGTTAAAGAGGTGGTGTAAAAGCTTAATTTAATAGCATTGAGCCAAAAAAAGAGCGCTTAAAGTTAGCCTAGGTTCTACTTTCTAATAATTGTAACATTTTAATAAGTGCTAAGTTTATATTTCAAAATAAGTAAAAACTATGATTGCAATATTGTCACCGGCCAAGAGCTTGGATTTTGAGAAACAATTTGATTTAAGAAGTACAAAAACCCGTTTTAATGAAGAAACCAATCAGCTAATTGAAGTTCTTAAAACCAAATCGGAAGAAGAGGTTCAAGAGCTGATGAGCATTAGTGATAAATTAGCACAATTAAATGTGGAGCGCTATGATAATTTCAAAAAGCGAACTCCAAAGCATGCAAAACAAGCAGTTTTAGCCTTCCAAGGTGATGTTTACCAAGGCATGGAAGCAGAGGATTTCACACAGGAAGAACATGATTATGCCCAACAACATATTCGAATTTTATCAGGTTTATATGGATTATTGAGACCATTGGATTTAATCCAGCCTTATAGATTGGAAATGGGTACTAAGCTAGAAACAGATAAAGGCAATAATCTGTATGAGTTTTGGGGAGATAAAATTACCGAGCAATTGAAAAAAGATATTAAATCTCAGGGCGATAAAATATTGGTTAATTTGGCCTCAAATGAATATTTTAAATCTGTCAATAAAAAGGAACTGAAAAAGAATTTTCAGGTCATTGATGTTGAGTTTAAGGATTTTAATAATGGAAAGTACAAGATTGTTTCTTTCTTCGCCAAAAAAGCCAGAGGATTGATGGCGAGATATATTGTTAAAAACCAGATCGATAAAATAGATGATTTAAAAGCCTTTGATTTGGAAGGTTATGCTTTTGACGAAAAAGATTCAAGCGAGTCAAAATTGGCTTTTAAAAGAGGTTGAAGTAAAATGCTAGCGCGAGCTTCTTAGCTCGTGCTATAAGTAAATGCAGGGTACAAGCTGGGAAGCTCGCACCAACACAAAGAAGCTTCATTACAATGGTTTCAGTTCTTAATGGTAGGTATTTGTAGTTGACAACAATTTCCTCTAATTCTTTAAATAATTTCAATATATTTAAGCTTGATTAAAATTTAACCCGTATGAAAAAGTTATACTCATTTGTGATTGCCATATTTATTATTCCTTCACTTTCCTTTTCACAGGATTTACACAAAATTGCATTAGAAAAAGCAGAAGATATTGAAGAAAAAGTAATTGAATGGAGAAGGCATTTTCATCAAAATCCAGAATTATCTAATAGAGAATATAAAACAGGAGAGAAGATAGCTGAGCACTTAAAAGGTCTAGGTTTAGATGTTCAAACTGAAGTTGCTCACACAGGAGTTGTTGCTATTTTAAAAGGTGGAAAGCCAGGTCCAGTTGTAGGTTTAAGAGCTGATATTGATGCTTTACCAGTTACCGAAAGAAATAATTTACCTTTTAAATCTGAAGTAGTAACAGAATATAACGGACAGGAGACAGGTGTTATGCATGCATGTGGTCATGATACGCATATTGCGATTATGATGGGGGTTGCAGAAGTGTTCAGTGAAATGAAAGAAGACATTCCAGGCACTATTAAATTTATTTTCCAGCCTGCTGAAGAAGGAGTTCCAGCCGGTGAGAGGGGAGGAGCCAAAATGATGGTAGAAGAAGGTGTATTGAAAAACCCTGATGTGGAAGCTATTTTTGGTTTACATATAAATGCTGGTACTACTGTCGGACATATCAAATACAAAACAGAAGGTATTATGGCGGCTTCTGACAGGTTTACTATCAACATCAAAGGTAAACAAGCACATGGTTCTACTCCTTGGGCTAGTGTGGATCCTATAGCGGTTTCAGCTCAAATAATCAATAGTTTGCAATACATAGTGTCCAGAAATTCAGAATTGACCAAAGAAGCAGCAGTAGTGACGGTAGGGATTATGCAAGGAGGCAATCGTTTTAATATCATTCCGGAATCAGCCATGTTGGAAGGAACTATTAGAACTTTGGATGAAGGAATGAGAGAAATGATCCATGAGAAAATTAAACTAACGGCTACTAATATTGCAGAAATAGCTGGAGCTACTGCTGAAGTAGAAATTGTAGAAAATGCTCCTCTTACCTATAATGACATCGATTTGACTAATAAAATGGTTTCTTCATTACAAAAAACAGTAGGAGAAGATAAATTGCATGTGATGAAAGCGGTGACTGGAGCTGAGGATTTTTCTTATTTCCAAAATGAAATCCCTGGTTTATATTTCTTCATAGGTGGTAAACCTGAAACAGAACCAGAAGGACAAGCATTAGGCGGACATCACACACCAGATTTCTATATAGATGAATGTGGGATGCTCACTGGAGTGAAAGCATTTATTAATTTGACTTTGGATTATATGGAGAGGGAATAAGTAATTGCTTTATTAAAATTTAAGCTAAAGATTATATGGATTAATTATCTCCAAATTTTCGATTTTCTTAAAATCGTTTACATTTCTGGAAAGTAATGTTAAATCATTCACTAAAGCATTTGCTGCTATTATTGAATCAGGAAGCTTGATTTTATGGTTTTTTCTAATTTCAATGGTTTTTAGAATAACATCTTCATCCAGATTATAAATAATTGAAGAATCGATGAAATCATCTAAAATTTGCATTTGAATTTCACTTGCATTTGGCCAGCTTAAGAGTTCTAGTCGAGTTACCACAGAAATCTTCGGAACATTCTCATAAATTAATAGATTTCCTGCCTCAGGTAGTTTATTAGCTAAATAATCTATGATTACATTGGTGTCTATTAAGCATCCCTGTTCCATTCTTCACGGCTATTTTTAACATGTTGATGGAAATCATTAAGTTGCTTTTCATTTAATTGAAGTTTTCCTCGTAATGAGGAGATTTTATTCATTGATGCTTTTTTCTTTTTTGTGCCATCATTTTCCTTCATAGAAGGATTTTTCACCTTTTCAATACCCAAGTTTTTCACCAATTCCATAAAAAATGTATATTTATTATCTGGTATGTTTAAAGTTATCTGTTTCATAGCTAATGAAAATTTAGGTAATTCTTTTATTAAAAGAACTAAAGTCTATTAAATCGCTAAAGATACTATCTTTAACAAAAATATCAATAAAATAGGTCATTATCAAAAATCAAATTTCTAGTTTGACATATCTTTGTTTTTTAAATTTAATAGATATTAAGGTACATTTAATTAACCTTAGAAGATAATTTAACATCCATATCGAAACATCTCAATCTCATCGCCATCTAATGTATAATATTTGCTAATTAAATTGGCAGTGAGGCAGGAGTGAATTGGAAGAATATATAATAAATCTCCAATTTTAATTTGATCAAAAGCTTTACCAGGAACTTGGATAGTGCCGTGTTCCTGAGATAGTTTTTTCACATACCAGTCTGGAATAGGTTTACCCCATCCCTTTTCTTTTTCCTCAGCTATTAATCCATAAATGGTTTTGCCGTCTTTTTCTATTCTGTCTTTAGAAAAGTGTATAGCACCTCCATACACAATCACTTCATTTCTATCGGGATGTTTGGCCACTACCGGACAAGCCATAGCTACGGCTATATCATCATATCCGCAAGAACCAATTTCAGCTTGCATTACATCATAGAACACAAAATTACCAGGACGCATTTCATTGATATGTTCAAAATTTTCGGATACGCTACAAGTAGGAGTGTCCCCATTAGAAATAATAATATCAGGATAATGATCTTGGAAATGCTTTTTCAAATTAATCATCTTTTCGGATGTATAAGCATGAATTTCATTGATTTCTTTTTTGCCATTGGCCTGATAAGTATGCCCTGCATGCTGTAAAAAACCTTTGATGGTAATGAGATGATTACTTTCTAATGCTTTAAGAATTGTTTCAATTTCAGCAAAATTTTCAGCATCAAGGCCAGTTCTATGATAACCGGCATCAATTTTCAGAAAAATACCAACGGGGTGTTCCAGAAAATCATTCAATGCTTTGACAGTCTCAATGGATTCAACGCATAAATTTAATTTTATCTTTCCTGCAAGATCGTTAACAGTAGTATGTTCTAATATATTTAAAGGAAAAGCCACTGTAATATCAGCCCAATCAGCATTGAAGAAGTATTTTGCCATTTCTAATGAGGATACGGCACATTTATTTATGCCGTATTCTCTGAACCATTCTCCTATTTTTTGAGATTGATGGGTCTTAAAATGGGGACGCAGTTCACAGTTAAAATTTTGAGCTCTTTCGAGCATTCTCTCTATATTTTTGCGAACGATATTTTCATCCAATAAAAGACTTGGTTTTGTAATATTCATCATTACTCTTTAATTAAATGAATTAACTCTCCGCCATTACTAACGGAAACATCCACTTCAGGATTTCCTTTGTATAGAATTCTTCCGGCATTTTCAATGCTGCCTTTCAAGCTGTCTTTTACATTAACTATAATGTCATTATAGCCTCTTTGAAGTACATTTGCCCTGTTGGCTACAAATTCACCGCAATTATATTTACCATCATTAAAATAGCCTGCAATCCGTAAGCTTTTACATTTTCCGGCCACATTAAAAAGGGTAGCAGAATTACTTAATAATGTAGTACTGTTATTATTGATTTTTAAATCAACTTGATTTGTTGCATTCTCAATTCTAATTATAAAATTATTTCTAATAGTGTCTGTAGTAGTTATTATTCCATCGCTTAGGCAGAGAATATTGATAGTACTTTTATTAGTAAACCATTTTAATTTTGGTTTTTCAAAATCTCTGGTCCAACCACAGAAATTTTGGTTAAAAAAGCTTAAAGAATCATTTTCGTGGTCCATAACAATTTTAGGAATTAGATTTTCTCCATAATTCAATTCAAAATATTCTTGATCGGTTTCCACAATTTCCAATTCGATATCATTATGGATAATTAATTCCTTAAAATCTGGAAAATCATCAATTCTTACTGTAATTTTTTCACCAGACTTTTTAAAGCAATCAAAGGCTTCTTCTGAATCACAAGCAGAAAGAATTGAGATTAAAAAAATCGACAATATGATCACAATATTTTTTTCTAAAACCTCCATCCGATTCCGATTTCTGCTTGTTCCGCTGTTGCGGCATGTGTTTTTAATGCTACTTGCGCCATAATATTTTCATGAAATTGATATCTCAATCCATAACGTTGATATACTGGCATATTCAATTTGCTAGGATCATAAATATATAAACCCAATTGTGTAATAAATCCAAGTTTTCCGAATTTTAATTCATGTCCAATGAGTAAACCCATTCGCTTAAAATCTTGAATTTCTTCTACTCCATTTATTCTAAACCAACTGGTTCTAATTTGTTCCTTTAAGGAATAACTGTGAAAATATTCTAAACCTACTCCCCAGTCACTTTTAGGATTCACGTATTTTTGTCCATAGACTAATAAATTGAAAAATGGAAGCGGTTCTCGAACTTGTAAGGTTCGGGTATTCCTACCACCACTCAATAATAGATAAACTTGATATGGGGTTTTATCTAAAGCGATTACATCCTGGATATCCTGATTTTCCTGGCTTTGGATTTTATAAGACATCCCCATATTAGCAGTAACTATATTTACTCCTCGGTTAGGAGCTCTTTGAGCACCATTGCTACTATGCGTAATATTGAGATTAGGGGTAAGGCTTATTTTTTCATTTAGCTTAATTTCATAGGTCAACCTGGTTTGTAAAAGATAAGTAATGGTGCTAGTGACCATATTGTTTTGATTATTGGTTTCCCGATCATAAGGATTTGTACTAAAAACCAAGCCTGTCCCAATTCGGAAATATAAAGCAGTGTTTTCAGTTCTTTTGAGGGGTAGATCAATAGCCGCACTGCCTACTACCAAATGCCCTAATTTAGGATTTTGTAAATTGTAATAGGATAAACCATAGCTAACCAAGGGTTTATTGTATAAACTTTCCCATTCTCTTTTCCCGTTAAGCTTTTGTTGCAAACTTAATTCTATTCCTGAAGGATGAGAATTGGCTAAATGACTCACATATTCATTATGTTTTAGGATAAAACCCTTAATGATTTGTCCATTCAGGTACCAATCATAATGTTGAGCTGTTGAGGCAAAGCAATACAGCAAAAATATAACAGCAAAGCATGTCTTTTTCAAAATCTTCTTAAGTTTTAAACTGCAACAGCCGCTTTTATATGGGGATGACATTGATAATCCATTAATTCAAAATCCTCGAATTTGAAATCAAATATGCTTTTCACATCCGGATTGATTTTCATTTTAGGAAGTGGATATGGTTCTCTGGAAAGTTGTAATTCCGTTTGTTCCAAATGATTGGAATATAAGTGTGCATCACCTAAAGTATGAATAAATTCCCCTGGTTCTAAGTCACAAACTTGTGCAACCATCATCGTTAATAAAGCATAAGAGGCTATGTTAAAAGGAACCCCTAAAAACACATCGGCTGAACGTTGATACAACTGACAACTTAACTTTCCATCCGCCACATAAAATTGAAATAGGGCATGGCATGGAGGCAATGCCATATTCGGGACATCCGCCACATTCCATGCGCTTACCATTATTCTTCTGGAATTAGGATTGTTTTTTATTTGATCAATAATCTGACTAATTTGATCGATATGTTTTCCATCTGGAGTTGGCCAGTTTCTCCATTGAGAGCCATAAACAGGGCCAAGTTCTCCATTTTCATCCGCCCATTCATCCCAAATGGAAACACCATTTTCCTTTAGATATTTAATGTTGGTTTCACCTTTCAAAAACCAAAGCAATTCATGTATAATGGATCTTAAATGCAGTTTTTTGGTAGTAACTACAGGAAATCCTTCCGATAAATCAAAACGCATTTGATAACCAAAAACACTAATAGTACCCGTTCCGGTTCTATCTCCTTTTTGGACACCATTATCTAAAATATGCTGCATTAATTCGTGATACTGCTTCATCTTGCTTTGATTTTATTGCTGTGTATTTATATAATTCTTAAAGTTAATAAATGGCTGAAAATTATCTATGAAACATCATATAATATAGTACAAAATGTGAAATAGTGACCAATATTAAACGGGCAAATTCAATTCTATTTCTTTGTGATTTTTCAGTTTTGGTATATAAAAAATAGAATACCGCATAATACGGAAGAGGTAACGCTATAAAAGCCATTTCCGGAATAGGAATTTTACCCATAATGATAATAACAGCAGGTATCCAATATATAAATGATGAAAATCGTTTTACTCTTTCTAAATCCATTTTTATTATAGCTTTTCGTAAATAATGGCAGCACCTTGACCTACGCCCACGCACATGGTCGCCAATCCGTATTTCACATTTTCTCTTTTCTGCATTTCATGCAATAAGGTAGCAGATATTCTAGTTCCACTGGCTCCCAATGGATGTCCTATAGCAATAGAACCCCCATTTACATTAATGATTTCAGGATTTAAATCCAAATCTTGAATACAAGCAATAGATTGTGAAGCAAAGGCCTCATTCAGTTCTATTAAATCAATATCAGCCACTTTTAAACCTGCTCTTTTTAATGCCTTCTGGGTTGCAGGAACAGGTCCAATCCCCATGGTGTCAGGGCTGACGCCAGCAATGGCCATGCTGACCACCCTGGCCATCGGTTTTAAATTAAATTTCTTTAATGTTTCCTCATTCACAATTAAACTTGCGGCCGAACCATCATTCACCCCACTTGCATTTCCTGCAGTAACAGAGCCATCTTTTTTAAAGGCAGGTTTTAAGGAAGCCAATTTATCAATAGATGAAAGTCTTGGGTGTTCATCTTTATCGAATAAAATATCATCTGACTTTCTCTGCGGGATAGTCACAGGCACCAATTCATCTTTAAATTTCATGGCTTTGTGTGCCTCATCATATTTTAATTGCGAATTATGGGCAAATTCATCTTGTGCTTCTCTACTGATTTTCCATTTTTCGGCAACATTTTCAGCAGTTTCTCCCATGGCAAAGGGATAATGCATATCAGCTAATTTAGGATTGATAAATCTCCATCCAATAGTAGTGTCATAAACCTCTGGTTTTCTTGAATAAGCAGTTTCTGCTTTAGCCATCACGAAAGGTGCACGGGTCATGCTTTCCACGCCCCCAGCTATAAAAGCCTCTCCATCGCCCAACATAGTGGCACGGCTAGCATCCATAATGGATTGCAAACCGGAAGCACATAATCTATTTACCGTTACCCCACCGACTTCAATAGGCAACCCGGCCATTAAACCGGCCATTCTTGCTACATTTCTATTATCCTCACCAGCCTGGTTGGCAGCACCAAAAATGACATCTTCCAATAATGATTTATCGAAATTTGGTTGTCTTTCCAATAGACTTTTAATGATATGCGCGGCCAAATCATCTGGTCTTACGCTACTTAAAGTACCCCCGAATTTGCCAACGGGTGTTCTGGCTATATCTACTATGTATGCTGTATTGATCATTTCCATAAGTTTATAAAAGCGAAATTAAGCTTTTTAATTTCAAGCTGAAAATGAGAAGTGATTTTGTTAACCTTGTTTATGATTTTAATTGTAATTAAGAAGAAAGGGCAGATTGCATACACAATCCGCCCAATTCATCATCATCCATCATTTGGGGTCATCACTCCCCAAATATTCTTAATATCACCTTAAATTTTTATATAAATCAGGGCACTTTCCTTTATAATTTTTGCTTGGGTCTTTTCCTTTCCATTGAAATCTGTATGACAAAGTGAATTCATTGGTTGCACCATAGTTGATTTGTGCATTTTGTAAGCTGTGGTCATAACTATAACCTAAATTAAATTGCTGATAAGAAAATCCAATTGTGAAAACCATTGCTTGTTGCACTCTGTACCATGCGCCTAAAGTGAGAAAATTGTTGTTCCAATATCCGCCTACATTTAAATAATCCATACCTGCTTGATTTTCATAAACGATAGACGGTGTGATGGAATAAGCCTCTTTGCTGTAAGAATATTTTTGAAATCTGTAAGCTATATGAGCAGTATATCTTCTTGGTAAAATGGCATCTGAATCTGGATTAAATCTTTCTTTGGGTGTATTGATATGAGAAATATTTAATCCTGTTACCAAGTTTTCACTTGCATAAACAAAGCCTACGCCAATATCTACCATATTGGTTCTGGATTGACCGAATCGCTCGGCAGTAGGGTAACGATTGCTGCTTCCAGCCCTCATTTGATCTTCAAAAGTTAAACCGCTCCAATCAAATGATTTTTGAAAATAGTTTAAGGAAATACCGCCACCGATTACAGCTCTATTATTTAATTCTATTCTGTGGGATAAGGTAGTACCTATTGCATTATTTTTGATGACCCCGTCCATTTGCTGGTCGTTAAGTGCATGTATGGCTAGACCCGATTGCTTGCCCAATGGCGTATCAAATGAAAAATATGAGGCGTTATAAGCCTGCAAATTGCTCCATTGCTGTCTGTGAGCCAAAGTTAATCTAGGATTTCCTTCAGAACCTGCCAGAGCACTATTCAAATAAATGGGATTGGCATAAAACTGTGAGAAATAAACATCTTGGGCTTTTGAATTCATATTGAATCCTAGTAGCAATGCTAAAATGGTCGGAATGATGAATACCTTTTTCATTTTGATTTATTTTGATGAATGATATTACAAAGATGGGCAACCTCATCATCCTATAAATCGGCAGAAAACGGAAATTTCAATTAGGGGAAATACTTAGTAAACAGTAGACAATTGACAATAGACAGCAGACAATAGACAATAGACAAACTTCGAGCTTCTGACTTCTGACTTCCAGCTTCCAACTTAATTCAATCTACCTAGTTTTCCATCAATCATCTCATGGCGTTCATCAGCCATTTCAGATAATTCCTTGTTGTGCGTCACGATTACAAATGCCTGACCAAATTCATCTCGTAATTTTAGAAACAATGAATGAAGCTCTTCTGCATTTTTGGAATCTAAATTACCGCTTGGTTCATCGGCAAAAACAATGGAAGGATTATTCATGAGGGCTCTGGCAACAGCTACTCTTTGTTGTTCTCCACCACTGAGCTGACCGGGTTTATGATGAGCTCTTTTTTCAATTCCCAATATTTTCATCAATTCCTTAACTCTTTCGATAGATGACTTTTCTTCTTTTTTGGAGATATAAGCAGGAATTAGAATATTCTCTTCGGCAGTAAATTCGGGTAAAAGATTATGAAATTGAAATATAAAACCAATGGTGTTGTTACGAAAATTGGATAATCGACTTCCGGAAAGATTGCTGATATCCTTATCATTAAAAAAAAGCTCACCGCTATCGGCCTGATCCAAAGTACCCAAAATATGCAATAAAGTACTTTTTCCGGCACCACTAGGCCCTACGATTGCATTGATTTTTGCTGCATCAAGCTGAAAGTCAATACCATTTAATACTTTTAAGTCACCGTAATGTTTTTGTATATTTTTAGCTCTCAATATGCTCATGGCTCAAAGATAATGAAAAGGTGAAATATGAAATATGAAAGTTGAATTATCTGAAATTCGAAATTAAAAATCCCAAATCTATCCATATTTTTAAAAGCTTGTAAGCTTTTCAACCAGATATTCTGCTAACATGAAAACATATCTGCATTCAGACATTAACACTTAGCTACTTCAAATACATCAACACTTTTTCACTTGAATATTGCCATTTCTGGTTGAATAATAATATTTATTGCCGTACATTCGCACAAAAATTAGCCAAGAATGAACATACACGAATATCAAGCCAAAGGAATACTTGAAAAGTACGGAGTAACCATTCAAAAAGGAATTGTTGCCGATACACCTGAAGAAGCTACTGAAGCTGCCAAAAAACTTAATACCGAGACTGGAACTGAGTGGTATGTGCTTAAAGCGCAAATCCATGCAGGAGGAAGAGGAAAAGGAAAAGTGAAGGAAACAGACTCAAATGGAGTAGTATTGGCAAAGAGTTTAGAAGATGTAGCGCCAAAATCAAAAGCTATTTTAGGAGGTACTTTAGTGACGCACCAAACTGGTGAAGACGGTAAAGTAGTGAACAAATTATTAATAGCTCAGGATGTTTATTATCCGGGTGAACATGAGCCAAAGGAATATTATGTTGGAATCTTATTGGATAGAGCCAAAGGATGTAATGTAATCATGGCTTCTACCGAAGGTGGGGTTGATATTGAGGATGTTGCAGAAAACACACCAGATAAAATTATTAAAGAGTGGATCGATCCTCGTGTTGGTTTACAAGGATTTCAAGCTAGAAAAGTAGCTTTCAAATTAGGTTTGGAAGGAGATGCTTTTAAAAATATGGTGAAATTTATCCATTCATTGTACACCGCTTATGATGCAACGGATTCATCTATGTTTGAAATCAATCCAGTATTGAAAACTTCTGATAATAAGATTTTAGCTGTTGATGCTAAAGTTAATTTAGATGATTCTGCATTATTCCGTCATAAAGATTTAGCAGAAATGCGTGATAAATCAGAGGAAGATCCTGCTGAGGTAGAAGCAGCTGAATCAGGCTTAAACTATGTGAAGTTGGATGGTAATGTTGGCTGTATGGTAAACGGTGCCGGACTAGCAATGGCTACTATGGATATCATCAAATTATCAGGCGGTGACCCTGCCAATTTCTTGGATGTTGGAGGTAGCGCCAATGCAGAAACAGTTGAAGCTGGTTTCAGAATTATCTTAAAAGACCCTAAAGTTGAGGCTATCTTAATCAACATTTTTGGTGGTATCGTTCGTTGCGATAGAGTGGCTAAAGGTGTGGTTGAAGCTTACAAAAACATAGGAGATATTAATGTACCGATCATTGTTCGTTTACAAGGAACCAATGCTGAAGAAGGTGCGAAAATAATAGAAGAGTCAGGCTTAAAAGTAACTTCTGCTATTGTATTAAAAGATGCAGCATTAAGAGTAAAAGAAGCACTTTCTTAATTAATAATTATTAATTACTAATTAGTAATTGATAAGCACCCGTAGCTCAACTGGATAGAGTATCGGATTTCGGCTCCGAGGGTTGGGGGTTCGACTCCCTTCGGGTGTACTATTCGCAACTAAAGTCTCTCAAATTAATTTTTGAGAGACTTTTTTATTTTTGTGTATTTTTTCAAAATAAATTAAGCATCATTTAGTGCTTACTCATCTAATCTCCGATGCTATACAAGTAATGTAAACAAATCCATTTCGCCAGTTGTTTTTATATTTTTAGCAAGAAAATATAAACAATGCTCACAATGTTCAAATTTATATTTATCAGTTTAATCCTATTTCCAATGCAGCCAAACATAATCTATGATTTTGATTCCAATAAAGACATAAATACCTGGAGTGTAGTGGATGATACCGTAATGGGAGGGATGTCAAATGGAACTTTTCAGTTATCTATTGATGGTCATGGTGTTTTCACTGGATATGTAACAACGGAAAATAATGGAGGTTTTTCCTCTGTTCGTTATGAGTTTGAGTCGATGAGTGTGGAAGGCTATGAAAATGTGGTGATAAAATTGAAAGGTGATGGAAAAGACTATCAATTCAGACTAAAAGCTAGTAGAAGCGATTACTATTCTTACATTAGGGAATTCTCTACCACAGGTGAATGGGAAGAAATAACAATCCCTCTAGGTGATTTTTATCCTTCTTATAGAGGCAGGAAACTCAGTATGCCTAATTTTTCTGGGGACTCAATTGAAGAAGTCGCCTTTTTAATTGGAAATAAGAAAAAGGAGAGTTTCCGCTTAATCATTGATAAGATTGAATTGAAGTAAAAGCAATAGAATTAAATATCTTGGTCTTACAGTCCCCATAACAAAATTCCAATTTTTTGGCAAAGCAATCTCAATTTCGCACACGCGTTTTCGCGTGTGTCCATTACAAAACCAACCCAAATCCCTGCAAAACCAAACAAAACCGATTATATTGGCGCCCTGCACCTGGACAACGGCAATTTGGATTTTATGATGCACCCGGAAGGACAATATGATTTTGGATCTGACCAGTACCACTTTAACCTGACCGACCACCTTGGAAATGTAAGGGCAGTGGTAAATGAAGCAGGTACAGTATTGCAAAGGGAGGATTACTATCCTTTTGGCCTGACTTTTAATTCTTCTGGGAATGTGAGTGATTATAAGTATAATGGGAAAGAAGAACAGGAGGAAACAGGGTGGCTGGATTACCATGCACGACAATATGACCCAGCATTGGGTAGAATGTTATCTATAGATCCATTGGCTGATATGATGACAAGCCATAATCCGTATCACTATACTTATAATAATCCACTAAATTTCACCGATCCAACAGGAATGGCTCCCGAGAGTTTTCAAGATTTATTGGGTGATTTATGGGAGCAAGCTGGTGAAAACGGCAAGGCAACTTGGACTAATCCTGATTCAGATGAGAGTGATGATGAAAGCAGTGGATGTGGTGGTCCCGAAAATCCATGTCCTCAAGAGTCAACAAAAGAACCGAAGAGTGGGAAACAGCAATACTTCCATAACTTAGAGCAGAAAGCAGCGAAAACTGCTGAAAAAGTAGCAGCTTATGGTAATCTTGCTATTGACGTTGCAGAGCTTGGTCAAAAATTTGGTGCTAAATATGTTATTCCAAAAAAGTTAGGTTTAGGTTTTACAATTATCCAAATTGGCTCTAAATTCTATCAAGGGGATAATAAAGGTGGCTGGATAGAAGTTGGTAAGTCTGTCGTTGCAGGTATTTTGGGACGATATGGAGGTGGTGGGTTTATTAATTCTGGAGCAGAATTATTTTACAATATTGGGAAGCATCAAGCGAACCAAATTTATAGGGATCAAAATAAGGAAGCACTTTTCTGGGCATATAGAGCAGCCAAAGCAGAAGAAGATGTTTTTTTTGGTTTAGCCAAAGAATACAATGAAAGAGCAATTTCAATTCAAAATAAGGCTAAAAGGGGTGCGGAAAACATACTTTATTAAACTATTTTATGTATAGATATATTTTGTTTTTTACGGTTTTTATCATTTACTCATGTTCGTCAAAGAGAAATGAGGAAATTAAAAGTGATCAAGTTATTGTCGAACAACTTCAAAATCTTACAATGAAAAAGGTGCAAAAAGAAGCAATAGCAGATTCTTTATATATAGAAAAAGATTTTGCAAGAGTAATAGATGAGTACACTACCTTGATTAAAAATGATTCAACTAAAGGTGTTTATTTTTATCGTAGGGGGTATAGTTATGGTCAATTTTTCAAATTTGACCTGGCAATAGCAGATTTTAAGAAATCTATTGATTGCGGGTATCGTGAACATGATGCTTATTATTCTATAGCAGTTATATATCACGAAGTGTTCGAAGAAGATTCTATTGCTTTGGATTATTTAGATAAGGCATTATTGGAAGATTCAACTTCAAAGTTAGCAAAGCAATTAGTATTAAAAATTGAAACTGGTGATGTTAAGAATATATGATACCTTTTTCTCATTCTTGTATTTTCTGATTAAAAAATCAGAAGAAACTTGGAGGATTGAAACAACTAAAACTAGAGCATATTCGACAATATTAATATTGTGCGTACTAGAAACTATGAATGTTTTTACATTATATCCTTTAGATAATTTTTTGATTATTGTAGCTACATATCTTAGTTTCTATTTAATCAATTATTTGCTCTTTATTTTTAAAAATAGATATTTAAAAATCCTTTCGTTTGTCCCCAGACCAGAAAAGCAACAAATCGTATTTTCTACTTTGTATATTCTGTTAAGTTCGGCTTTATTTGTGTATTTTAATGATTTGTGGAAACTTTAAAATTTTGGTTCTTGACTTTATTTCCTCAGTTCCCTCTATGTTTTACATGGTGGTAATTAATAAATTTAGAAATAACCAAACCCCAAGTTTTCAGAAAGGCTTGGGGTTTTTTAAGAAAACACAATTTTATTAACTCAGGTGGCACGCGTTTTTGCGTGTGTCCATTTGTCCCAGAATTGCTACAGGACAACCCAAATAATTAAGACTTAAAGCTTAAATAATGGAAAATTACTATTCCAATGCCTAATAGGTTTGCTAAAAAATCTGAAGCATGGAAAGTAATTGATTAAACGAAATGGAAGGCTTAACAGCAGCAATACAACCAATCGAGCCTTTGGCTAAAATCAACAAATGAAACTAAAATAGAAAATCAAAATGTTATATTTACATAAATGAAGCACTACAATTATGAGCACATCTGAAATTAGGGAATTACTTCATGAGTACATTAACAATGCTGACGAACGCCTTATCAATTTAATTTATGAAACGATTCAGTCAGATATGAAAGAAGATCATGATGCTTTAAGCGAAGCACAAAAAAAGCTATTAGATGAAAGATTAACAGCATATCAATCCAGTCCGTCAGAAGGCTCAAATTGGGAGGAAGTTAAAAATCGAATCCGAAAGCAACTATGAATTATGCCTTAATTGTCAGGCCAGAAGCTGAGCTTGATATATTAGAGTCATCTCAATGGTATGAAGAAAAGCAAGAAAACCTAGGTTTACGTTTCTTAGATGAAGTTGAAGACAAAATTCGTTTAATAACTCAAAATCCACTTCATTATCAAGTTAGATATAAGAATATTCGTTTAGCATTATTAAACCATTTCCCGTACGCCATACATTTTCTTGTGGATCAAAACAGTGTAATAGTATTGGCAACGAGAGTAAATCCCGAACAAGGGGTTTGAACAGTACCCCCGTTGGCGCACGCGTTTCCGCTTATGTCCATCTAACCCAGCTCAAAAAAGGAAAACTGAAAAATTAAACTAACCACTGATCCTAAAGTTCCCTTTAGACCAAATTCTTTTATCGGCAAAGCAATCTCTATTTCGCACTAAAATTATTTCAATTATAGTTCTACCGTACAAAAAACTCGAACAGAAAACATAATATATGATTTATAGTGTTCAGTAGTTTGTTTTATCATTACATCCCATTGATAATCAGTGACATTACGAGTGGACTATCAAAATATTAATATTGAGTAAAAATAATATCCTAAAAATAGTATGATTTGAGTATTTTTATTAAATTGTTATTGTAAACTGCTGATATTCAGAATAGTATATATTATAAGTTCGTTTTATCTTTCTGGTTTAGGCAATAATTATTTAATAGAGTGAAAAAACTTCTTCTTATATTTTTGATGCTTCTGAGTATCAATGCGCTTAGCCAAATACCCATTTACAAATGGATGGGTGGTGATTCTATTGTAAATGCATCGGGTTCTTTAAAGAAAACTTATGTTGGGCCCAGACAAAATGCGGCATCATGGCAGGATAAGGAAGGGAATTATTACATTTTCGGTGGCGAGGGAAATGCTGCTGATGGCAAAACAGGAATACTGAACGATTTCTGGAAATATGACCAAAATGACGGTATTTGGGAATATCTCAGTGGTGATATCGAAATTAATACCATTCCCGGAAATGAGAATGCCCTGAGTTTTGATGGAAGAGATGACTACGTACAAATTGATGGTTTAATCCCTTACAAAAATGATTTTACTTGGGAGGTTTCTTTTAATGCTGAGCAATCAAATAATTCAAAGGGTCTTATATCTTTATTAAATTCATCATGCTGTTATGATGAGGGTACTACCACCAATTTTGGTCTATATATATTTAACACTAATATATATTATCAACGAGATGGTTTTGGTACTCATTTTATTACAAATAAAATTGAACCTAATACTTGGCAAAAAATATCCATGTCAGTTGAAGTTGATGCCGATGGTGAACAAGAATCGATAAAGTTTTATTTAAACGGACAGTTTCTAAATTCTATTCAAGATGATTTTGATGATTTAATTGATGTTACTGATACCACCTTAATGGCTACAATGATTGGACGTTCCAATTTTGGAAATTTTAAAGGTTTGATAAATGAGGTAGTGGTTTGGAATTATGCCAAATCAGAAAATGAAATAGGTGATGAATGGGCATCGAAAGTGTTGGTAACGGATGATCGCCTCACTGCTTATTATGGCTTTAATCAAGGGATCAGGAATGGTGATAATACATTCACTCAAATTCCCGAATATGAAACAAAATTCTTTTCTAGAGGTGATTCCGTAGATCATAGGCTAGTAGAAAACCAATGGAGGATCTCGCCAGGTGTTAAATTAACCAGACAAAACGATTATCCCTTATTTAATTATTCTACTTCGCCAACCTTTAATTCATTTGACCAACCCTTTAATACAGCATGGGCCATCGGTAAAACGGAAGATGTTGAACCCAGTGCTTATGACACTTTTTATCAAAATTATTTAAGCATGTTCAATAGCCCAGAAGGCTTTTTGAACAATCCCATTTCATTGCATCTTACGGAAGAGAATAGATATTTTGATGTCGAATTTACTCAATATACAGAAGACCCATCAACAACGGGCGGGTCGGGAGGTGGTGGCTTTGCCGTTTCCTATAAAGAAGTTACCGAGCCAATTCCTTTTGATACTTTGTTGGATAGCTCACCGAACGCTTACGATGGGAGATTAATCAATTTTACTAATAGATCTGAACCCTATTTTAAAGGAGAAATCGCTCAAGTTCGCATTTGGGACGTGGCTCGAACAGCAACAGAAATAGCTAATAATTTATTGGAGGTCAATCCGGAAACAACTGGATTGTTGGCATATTACGATTTTAATGATGGTATTCCAGAAGGGGATAACACTCAGGTAACTCAGATATCAGATAACACAAGCAATAATTTTAGTGGAAATATTTTGGGTTTCGATTTGCAGGATACAATTTCAAATTTTGGGGAAGCTACCTTACCTTCAGCTGGCAGTCCTACCGGAATATTGAAATTCGATGGTTTTGGCGATAATATTGAAATTCCATCTTTGACCGCTTACAAGGACAATTACACAATTGAAACTTGGTTCAAAACCGAAGAAGATGGTACTTTGTTTTCCTGGTCTCCACCAGGAGATGCCAGTGATTGGGCTGAGGGGGGTATTACTTTCTTTATTCAAAGTGGAGGAATAGCAGTTGATGTTTATAATGTGGGAGGCCCTTGGGGCGTGAGAAAAGGTGGCGCCAATATTACAGACAATCAATGGCATCATGTGGCTTTCACTATTGAAAAGGATAATAGCGACATAAATGAAAGAATAAGAATTTATATTGATGGTGTTTTGGAGAGTGAAACCTTCTTTAACTTTTCGGATATCATTAACGATGGATCGGGTAATTTTATTTCTAAAATAGGGTTTACCAATCGAAACTTTCCTTTTGTTGATATCTCCAGTGGCGGATTAACTCCCAGTAGTAATTCTAACTGGGTGGCAGGTAAAAACGGCAATGCCCAATTATCAAAATCACAGACCTTCTATATTTCAGATGAGGAAGATAATTTATGGATGTTTGGTGGTAAAGGATTGGATGAGTTCGCCAGTGAGGTATTAACGGCAGATTTAAGAAGGTATAATTTCGAAACACAATCATGGGATTTAATTTCCGGAACAGAAACTGTAAATGCTACTGGTGTATATGGAAATCTTAATGAGCCAAATGCCAATAATTCCCCGGGGGCCAGACTGGCTTCAAACGGTTGGATAGCCAATGACTCCATCTTTATTTTTGGGGGTGAGGGTTATGACAAAAATGGTGAGATGGGATTCTTGGGAGATTTATGGCTCTATGATATAGGGGATGATACATGGACGTGGCTTGCAGGTGCTGACACTATTAATTCACTAGGCAACCAAGGTGGTAAAGGTGTTGCCAACCCAAGCTTCATTCCTGAATCAAGGAAAAGGTTTTCATCTTTTAAGGACAATGAGGGTAATTTCTGGCTTTTTGGTGGTCAAACATCTGCTGAAAATAATAATCGAAATGATTTATGGAAATATAATCCTCAGAGCGGAGAATGGACTTGGGTTTCTGGCAGAGCTGAAGGTGACGAAGCCGGTGTTTATAATGCATTAGGGACCGCTGATCCCTCCAATCAGCCCGGAGCCAGGTCTGGAGCCCAAGTTTGGTATCAAAATGAGAAATTATGGGTATTTGGTGGCTTGGGGGTTGATGTAAATGGCCAAATTTTAGATCGATTAAATGATTTTTGGTCCTATGATTTTGATAATGATTTATGGACTTGGGAAGCTGGTCCAAACTTTTCTGGAAATACCGGTAATTATGGTGAATTAGGTATTCCTTCAACTGAAAACATCCCGGGTGCAAGGGAAAATGGTAATGCATTTTTAGATCAGGAAGGAAAATTAATCATGTTTGGTGGCTATAAATTCACACAAGGCAGGGCAGGGACTTATAATGATGTATGGAGTTATAATATTGAAACCAAGGAATGGACTTGGTTGGATGGAAT
This sequence comes from Marivirga sp., assembly GCF_051117495.1. Taxonomy (NCBI): domain Bacteria; kingdom Pseudomonadati; phylum Bacteroidota; class Cytophagia; order Cytophagales; family Marivirgaceae; genus Marivirga; species Marivirga sp. The sequence goes on from NZ_JBNPEF010000021.1 coordinate 95,731, forward strand.
CAATCAAACTGCTGGCTTAACAGTCACAAGTACCATTGGTACGATTGGGTCGGGAACAAAACTATTTCCCAAGGCAAGGAACGGAGCCCATACTTGGACAGACAATGATGGAAATTTCTGGCTTTATGCTGGTAGCCCTAATAGCAATTCGGCACTTGGAATGCTGAATGATATGTGGAAATATGATGCTGATAATGATTTTTGGACATATTATGGTGGCTCTACAGAATCAGATAGTACAAAAGGAGAATATGGAACAAAAGGGCTTGGAGCTATCACCAATAAACCTAGATCAAGATGGCACGGGGATTCTTGGTATGCCAATGATGGAAAACTCTGGTTTTTTGGTGGGATTTCGGCAGCGGGGAATGGCGGAGATATCGTCTGGCTCAATGACCTTTGGAGCTATGATCCTATTGGAGAAATTTATACTTGGGAAAGTGGAAGCAGTCAAGCAGATGCACAAGGTACCTATGGTTCTAAAGGTGTTTCAAATATTAATAATACACCCGGGGCAAGAAGTAGTGCTACTTCCTGGGTGGACGATGATGGCAATTTTTGGTTGTTTGGTGGATATGAAAGCTTTGAATACTATAATGATTTATGGAGATTTAACCCCTCCACCAAATCATGGACATGGATTTCAGGCCGGAACAGTCAAAATATCCCGGGTTCCTATGGAGTGAAAGGAGAGGAAAATAGCCAAAATGAAATTGGTTCAAGAAGATATACGGGCTCTTGGGTGGATGATGAAGGTAATTTCTGGATTTTTGGTGGTCAAGGTAGAGATAAATCCTCTCAATTAGGCCTTTTGAACGATTTATGGAAATACAATCCAGTAACGGAAAATTGGACCTGGATGAAGGGTTCCGATAGCGTCAATGCAACTGGCCGTTATGGTACTTTGGGTGTTCCTGATCCTAATAATAATCCACCGCCAAGATATGGCTATACGCATTGGAAAGATAATGTTGGCAATTTTTGGCTATTTGGAGGAGTTGCTGTAAGTGAATGGTATAATGATCTGTGGAGGTATGATGTAAGAACCAATGAATGGACCTGGTTTGGGGGTGGAAAGGCAATATTTGATGAATTGGTAGCTACAGCACCTTATTATAATCTAAGTAATTATGGCACCAAAGGAATTGGTGATTCAACCAATTCTATTGGTAACAGAGAGCGAGCCATGGGATTTGAAAATGATGGTAATGCTTTATGGCTATTTGGAGGAAGAACAGCAACCTCTCTTGGATATAATGACCTTTGGCATATTTCTTTTGTTCCAGGCAAGCCGTTCTTATATCCAATTGATACCGTTCAATCCACTTCTTTTAGTTTTAGTTTCGATGAAGCATGGGCAACTTCTTACATTATTCAATTATCACTTGAAGAAGATTTTAGCAGCGGTATTTCTGAATTCAACACCTCAAATAGAAATATTTCAATAGGGGATTTAGAACCTGCGACAAACTATTACTATAGAATTAAATCTGTGAATTCAATTGGTCAGTCTGAATATTCGGACGGGCATAATGTATTAACGCTACCATCAAAACCAACTTTTCAAGCAATTAATAATGACCAAATCAATCAAAATGAAGTGAATTTGGAATGGGATTTTTTGCCGGGTGAAATCAATGAGTATGTTTTACAAATTTCATCAGATTCAACCTTCACTAATAATGCAAAATTTATTAATGGATATACTTCAAAATCGATTATTAGTGATATAAATAATGATTTGGTTGAAGGACTTTCACCAGGATCAAAATACTACGGTAGAATTAAAGCCAATAATAATACTGGAAGCTCTATTTTTAGTGATGTGATTTCATTTCTAACTAAACCTGCTACTCCAATATTGAATGAATCTGCAACACAATATTCCATAACACAAAACAGTTTTCAGCTTAATTGGGGTTCAGTAAATGGGATTTATGATAACTACATACTGCATGTTGCAGAGGATAAGGATTTCGATATGCCTGTATCTGCTTATGATGGATCAAAGCCATCAAAAAATGAGACGGCCTTTATTGTTGGTGATTTAGAAGCTGGAACTGAGTATTATGTATATTTATTATCCGAAAATCAATCCGGTTTGTCCGAAAGTTCAGATACATTGATGATATTAACCCAACCTGAAGCTCCAGTCTTTAACACGACTAGTTATTTGTCGGAGGTCACTCAAAATGGAGCAGTATTGGAATGGGATACAATTTCTGAAATTTTTGATGGATATGAACTCGAAATTTCCTTGGACTTTAATTTTTCAAATGAAAACTTATTTTTAGAAGGCTACGGCAAAAATGAAAGCCCAAAAGTTGTCGATAAAATTCAAAATACGGATACGGTAAGAAATCTTCAGGCTGGAAACACCTATTTTGCAAGGGTTAGGGCTTTTAATAATTCAGGAGGTTCAAATTATTCTAATATTGTAAGCATTGAAACCATTCCTCTTGCACCCTCATTTAATAATATCAATAACATTACACAAAACTCAGCTTCGATCAGCTGGACTAGCCCCTCTGGAGCTGATTCTTATTTGATTGATGTGAATACTAGCCCTGAATATTTACCCGATAGCCTAGTATTTGAAAATTTTCCAGTTGCCGTTGCTTTTCAAATACTGGAAAATTTGCAGGCTGGAACTACCTATTACGTCAGATTGCAATCTACCAATGAAAACGGAAGCAGTGGATTAATAGCGCCATTTGATTATAATGATACTTCCTTTACAACGATTCCCGCTAATCCCTTTTTGGAAAATGCCATTGAAATCGGACAAAATACTGCGCTAATCGGTTGGGAAAGTATAAAGGGAGCGAATCGGTATTTTCTAGATCTATCCAATAATGGTTTTCAAACTTATTTCAATAATTATCAAAGTGTGGAAATAGATGAAAATGAATTTCTGATCGAAGAGCTTAATCCAGGTCAGCAATATCAGGTGCGACTTAAATCTGGAAATCAATCCGGAAATTCGGCTTATTCCAATGTATTTCTTTTCAGGACAATTCCTGCTCAGCCTATTGCGAGGGATGCTTCTACAGTAGCGGCTACTTCTTTTACGGCTAATTGGGACCCATCCGTTGGAGCTGAGTTTTATATTTTGGAAGTTTCCGATGATGACTTTTTGAATTATACTGAGCAAACTGTTAATTCGGCTATTCCGACCCGGATAACTAATTTAATAGAAGGGAATTCTTATCAATACAGGGTAAGAGCAGGTAATTCCTCCGGTATTTCGCCTCCCTCTAATGCAGTTGAAGTGATAGTTTCCACCAATTCTCAAACGCTTTCTTTAGCTAATCTTGATTTTCAAGAAAACTTCCAGTCGGGAACTGAATCATTGCCCATAGATATCCAATTGGGTGGAGGACAAGGCCAAATCAGTTGTCTTATTCGATACAAAGGCATATTGGATAATAACTGGCAGGATAGTCTGACTTTGGAGTCTATTGGTAATCAGCAATATAGATTTATTGTTCAGGAATTTATGCTCGATGAATTAGGCTTCGAGTTTGAGCTGTTTGCTACAGATGGGATTACTAATATTTTGAGGTCAAAAAATGTAATCTCACGAAGCTTCAATAATGACCAAAGCAGTGCTATTCCACTCTTAAATATTAGTTCGCAATGGCAAATGTTTTCAATTCCTTATGTGCTGGATGATAATTTGATAGAAACCGTTTTCAGCAGTCTTGCACAACTGGAATATAATACAGAATGGCGTTTGGTACATTATGATGGAAGAAATTTTGTGGATGCAGGTTCCGGTATTAATAGGATTGAATTAGGCAAAGGCTATTGGCTAAATTTTAAATCGGAAGGCGAAACCCAAATTAAGATAGGAAGTGGTAAAGTCAACATTGCCTCACCATTTAGTATGGCGTTGAGGGAAGGATGGAATCAGATTGGTAATCCTTACAATGTTACCTTGAACTGGGATGTCATTCGATCCAATAATCAGGTTTTTAACAGTGTTGACAGAACCTTGACATATGATCCACAAGAAGGTGGTTTTGAGGAAGATATTTTATTGGATGCTTTTGAGGGCGCATTTGTTTGGTCTGATGCTGATACCGAATTAGCCATATTTTTAAATAACTCATCTTCAAGATTTTCACTGGAAGGAGCCGACTATTTTTCATCTAATATTGATCAAAGCCGATGGATATGCCCCATCAATATCGAAACCGAAAATGGATCAAAAAATATTGCCACAGTAGGAATGTCAGAAGAAGCGCTAAACGGTAAGGATCACTTAGATAAAATGCAAGTGCCAAGATTTTTGGAATATACGGAAATGTTCACTCTCCATGATGATTATTTTTATCCGTTTTTTCAACAGGATATTCGGCCATCTGAAGAAAAAGAGAGATGGTTATTTAATCTTGCTTCAAATCAATTAAAAGGAAATGTTAAGTTAAGTTGGAATAATGAGTCTTTTAAAAATGCGATAAAACAATTATGGATAATCGATGAAAGTAATGGGCTTTTGGTCAATATGAACGAGAATGATAATATATCCCTTGATTTAAAAGATAATCACCAGATATCCATTCATCTTACCAAGGATAAAAATAGTCTGCCACTCCCTTTTAAAATGTCGATGGGGAACCCTTATCCTAATCCGACCAAAAATATTAATACGGTTAACATTTTGCTACCTGAAGCAATGGGGAATTATGAAATTTTGCTTGCATTATATAGTGCTGATGGCAGGAAGGTAGCAACATTGGCAGAGGGAGTTTTTGAAGCGGGTATTTACAATTTTCAGTTGGATTTCAGAGAATTTGAAAATGTAAGTTCGGGTATGTTGATATATAAATTGGCAGTGAGTGGCCCTAATGGGCAAACGATATTTAGAAAAGTAATTTTAAATAAATAACAATGGATTCTATAATTAAAAATAGTTTAAAATATGGATTGACAATGATGTTTTCCATAGTGGTATTTATAGCATCTGCTCAAATTGTTACAGATAAAACCAATAAAATTGTCATCAATTATAAAGGTGCCGATTTGAATACTTCCCTTCCCAATATTGAATGGGTTTATCCAAAGGTGGAATATACCAATACACAGGAAAATCATGTTCAATTAAAAGCTATTATCACATCAAGCATTCCTTTAAAGAGTGTTATGCTGGATGTTAGTTTGGGTGAAAATGGAAAGAAAATCGGTTCCAGAGCCGGTGAAATCGATGACCCTTTTAACGTTCAGATTGATTTGACTATGAATGTTATAAAAGGGCAAAATTGGATTGAATTGACCGCCATTAATGAGGAGGGAGGAACCGTAAAAGAGCATAGAAGTATTATGGTAGGTTTGGATGCAATTGGGGATGCTGTTACCATTGATAGAAAAGATTACGCACTTTTATTTGGAACCAACAGATACGATAACTGGAATGATTTGGTTAATCCTATTTTTGATGCTGAGGCTATTGGAAAGGAGTTGGAAGAGCGTTATGGTTTTCAAATTGAGATCGTAAAGGATCCAACGCAAGATCAAGTGATGACCAAATTAAGGGAATATGCTCAAAGAAAATATAAACCACAAGATCAGTTATTTATATTTTTTGCAGGGCATGGAATATATGATGAAGTTTTTGGAGAAGGCTTTTTAGTGGCCAAGAATTCCATAATTAATGATGTAAGCAAAAACACATACATATCTCACAATAGAATTAGAAGTAATATCAACAATATACCTTGCGAACATATCTTTTTGGCAATGGATGCCTGTTTTGGAGGTACATTTGATCCTGTATTGGCATCCTCAAGATCCGCCCTTTATGAAGATATTGATGATAAGGCATATTTGGTCAAGAAGCTTTCTAAGCGTACTAGAAAATATTTAACCTCTGGAGGGAAAGAATATGTTTCCGATGGAATTAGAGGATCTCATTCTCCTTTTGCCAAAAGTTTTTTGGAAGCCTTAAAAACCTATGGTGGAGAGGATCGAATCCTTATTTTGGATGAAATAAAATTATTTATGGAAAGATTGAGTACTACCCCTAGATTTGGTGAATTTGGGAATGATGAAAAGGGCAGTGATTTTGTATTTGTAGCGAATTGATGAATTCATGAGAAACTTTAAGATTAATAAAATATTGCCCTTCTGTTTAATAGTCATTTTTCATGCCTATAACGCTTATGCTCAGGAAATACAGATTATGAATGTGCAAATGAAAGGTGAAAATATAGAAGTGATGTACAACCTATTGGATGAAAGAATTGATCGTAGCTATACAGTCAATCTTTACACCTCCAAGGATAATTTTATTCAGCCAATGGAAAATGTTAGTGGAGATGTAGGTGTGGATATACCGGTAGGAAACAATAAAAAACTGATTTGGCATGCGAAAAAAGAATTGGGACAAGATTTTGAAGGAGATTTATCATTGGAGTTAAAAGGAAATTATTATGTTCCTTTTATTACAATTGATGGAATCACCGAAGGACGTGAGTTTGAAAGAGGTAAAGAACATGACATCATTTGGTCAGGAGGCAGGGGAGACAATATTTTAAATTTTGAATTGTATAGGGGAGATGATTTGATTGTTTCCTTTGAAGAAAGGCCTAACAATGGAAATACGAGTATTCAAATACCGGTAAAAGTGAAACCAGGTGAAAATTACAGATTTCGAATAAGTGATAAAAGAAATCGAGATGATGTAGTCTATACGGATTACTTTGTAATAAAAAGAAAAATACCTTTGAGCCTTCAACTTGTGGGTACTGCTGTTGTAGGAGCAGGAGCAGGCTTCCTAATTCAGTTTTTAATTCCCGAACCCCCTATTGGAGATCCCCCTTTGCCAAATAGATAATAAATTATTCTGTTAATTTTTAAGAAAGTTCGGGACAAAAGGATTACTCTTCCTGTATTTAAACCCTTGAATAAGAGATAAAATAAGAATAAGAGCTGCACAAGTAAGTGCAGTGTATGCAATAGATGGAACCTCTCCCCAATGTCGAACTGAAATGGCAATCAATGCCCAAACTGCTACCGCATTAAATTCACGCATGTAGCGAGTGTAAAGGAAATACAGAAATAGAAAAGTGGTAATTAAGATCATGATGATAGTCCAAACTTCCTCTGAAAAGAATAAGCTAAAGTTTTCTGTTTTTAGAAAAGCGGCAATATTAGTGACCGTTGCTACGGTTATCCATCCGCTATAGAGGCATATTGGCCACCATACAAAACCTATAATCTCTTTAGGTGCATCCCATTTTTCCATTTTTAAGCGGACCACTGCAATCATTAAAGCAGCTAAAATTATCAGCATAAAATCAACTGAAATTACAAATTGTTCATTTAGCCAAAACCAAAGCCAAAAACCAGATGCAACGTTGGCAACTGTCAACCATATACCTTGTTGAGCTAAAGTCTCTTGATGTTTATTCTTGAATGCTTGAATTAAATACCAAACGGCATTAATGAAAAGTCCTAAATAAATGAGTCCCCAAATCGAAAAAGCATATCCAGCAGGAGTGAATAGGCTATTGATTTCATCACTTAACTGCCCCATTTTATTGCCGTTTATAGCACCCGTACTCACGTAATAATTCCAATAAACAATAGCGATAACTGAGATGAGATTGACGATTCCGATAAGCTTTTTCATAGTAAAGGTTTTAGGAATTATACTTGTACTAGGGATAAAAGTTTGGATAGAGTCTAGAAACTAGCTTATCTAATTTAAGCCGGTCTGACTATCGTCTGACCTAAGGATTCCACTACCTAACCGATCCCATCTATATTTTTCAACCATATTTCGATTTTAAATCTAATCACGGTCTGACCTTCGGTACTGACCTAATTTACTGCCAGTAGGCTTAGTAAGGGGCTTTTAGTAAAGCACTCTAAACTTAATTGTATGTTCAATAGCCCTTAATTCTTTAATTAAATCCTTTGAATAGGCCTTATCTATATCCGTAATCACATACCCAATTTTCTCGTTGGTTTTTAGATATTGCCCTGCAATATTGATTTCATGCTTGGCAAATAGCTGATTGATTTTAGCAATGATACCGGGCACGTTTTTATGAATATGGATTAACCTATGAGCATTTTGCAATCTAGGTAACTGTAAATTCGGAAAATTGACACTGTTGGTAGTGGTTCCTGTGTTGATATATTCCATTATTCTGTTGGGAACGAAATTCCCTATATTTTCTTGAGCCTCTTCAGTGCTTCCTCCGATATGAGGGGTTAAGATTGTATTAGGCAATCCTTTTAATTCTGAATCAAATGGATCTTTATTGCTCTTCGGCTCCTCAGGGAATACATCTACAGCACAGCCCACAATTTTTCCTGATTCTATATTGGCTTTTAATGCAGGAATATCGACCACATGTCCTCGGCTTAAATTAATGAAAATTACATTTTCTTTCATTAAACTAAATTCATCTTCACCTATAATATTTTTATTATCTGGTCTGCCGTCAACATGCAAACTAATAATGTCGGCAGTTTGGAGCAGTTCTTTGAGACTGTCCAATTTAGTGGCGTTTCCTAAGGCTAGTTTTTCTTCCAAATCATAATAGTAAACATCCAAGCCAATGCTTTCGGCCACAACAGAAAGCTGAGCTCCTATATTTCCATAGCCGATAATACCCAGCTTCTTGCCTCTGATTTCCTTGCTTCCCTTAGCGGATTTGTCCCATTTGCCTTCATGCATGAGCACAGCCTTATCAAATATATTTCGCGTAAGCATAATGATTTCACCAATAGCTAATTCCACTACAGAACGAGTATTGCTGAAAGGGGCATTAAAAACTGCTATTCCTTTTTCTTGTGCTGCTTCCAAGTCAATTTGGTTGGTGCCTATGCAAAAAGCCCCAATGGCCATCAACCTATTGGCGTTTTCTAATACTTTTGCTGTGACCTGCGTTTTGGAACGGATTCCTAATATTGAAACGCCCTTAATTTTCTCCGCTAATTCTTCCTCATCCAATCCAGCTGGATATTCTTCCACTGTAAAACCCTCTTTTTCTAATAAACCCACTCCAATTGGGTGCACATTTTCCAGTAAAAGGACTTTAATTCTATTTTTAGGATATGAAAAAGCAGAAGTGATTTTATTTTCAAAAAGTACTTCCTCTAATGATGGGGCAATATGGTCTGCTTTTTTCATTACTTTTTCCCGGCTTATATTTTCTGTAAAAGCATAGAATTTATTGGCCAAACCTGCAGCTTTGATTTCGTAGTCATTATGGCCATCACCGATTACATATATGTCACCATCTAAATCCAGTTTACGAATGACTTCAGCTTTCCCACCATCTCTTGATAATGGATTCTCTTCGCTAAATCCTGTTACTTTGCCATTATCATCAAAAAGTAACTCATTAGCATAAATATGATCTTCTTTAATCCCTAATTCGGTCACAATGGGAGTGATGTACTCCTTAAAGCCATTAGAGATCACAAAAACAGTGTCAGCATATTTCTGAAAGAATTCTTTATTGCGCTGAAAAGAAGTAGAGACTTGTTTTTTCAATAATTCAATCAATTGGGGTAGATGGGATTTGCTCGCCTCTAATAATAATAACCTTTCTTTTAAAGAATCACGAAAGGAGATTTCACCATTCATTCCTAAATCGGTTAGTTCCTTAATTCGGGCTTCTGCTGCTTCCTTTTGGGGTAAACCTTGAAGAGAAATAGAAGCCAATAGATCCATTGCTTCTACTCGGGTTAAGGTGCTGTCAAAATCTATGATGAAATATTTATCCATACTGTAATACTGGTATTAAATTTTTAAATATATGTTATGCTTACAAGAGTCAATATTGAGGACTTTCTTATGTTATTAATATGTCTAAATTAACCCATATTGACATTATTTTAACTTATTATCGACAATATAAGCCAGCATTTTAATTTGTCTATTATCTATTATCTATTGTCTTCTCCCATCCCGATTTTAAATGAATATCTCTTTGTGGGAATGGAATTTCGATTTTGTGCTCTCCAAATTTTTTAAATATGGCGTAATACAATTCACTTTTAAATACCCCCGGTCTCTGGATGTATTCTGAAGTCCAAACTGCTAAATTGAAATCCAATGAACTGTCTCCATAGCCTTCAAACCAAAGGTCGGGTTTAGGGTCATCAAGGACACCTGGATGTTCATGCAATACATTTAAAACAATTTTTCGCACTCTTTCGGGATCTTCATTATAAGAAACACCTAATGGGAACTTAAATCGGACTCTTCTATCATTATGGCTCCAATTGATGACTTGGCTATTAATAAATTCTGAATTGGGCACTATCACTGAAATGTTGTCATTGGTAATGACCGTTGTGGAGCGCATTGAAATGGAATAAACATCCCCGTTGATATCGCCTACTTCAATTCTGTCACCAACTTTAATGGGTCTTTCAAATAGGATAATAATTCCAGAGATAAAATTATTGGTTACATTCTGTAGTCCAAAACCAATACCAACCCCTAATGCTCCTGCCAATAAGCCTAATGTGCTTAAATCAAATCCAGCTGATTGAAAAATTGTAATAAAGCCTATAACTATTACAGAATATCGGAAAATGGTTCCGATTGAATCCGCAACCCCTGAATCTCTAATGTATTTATTTAAAACTTTTTTGACCAGTATTTTACTAAGCCTTTTAGAAAAAAAGACCAATAGAATACTGGATATAATGATGAAAATAAGCGTCAGTAATGTAAAATCACTACCTTTAATATCGAAGATCACTACATTGAGTAGCTCATTAAATTTTTCCCAAAATTCTTTTATACCATTTTCAAATGATTCCATAAATCGAATATAATGATTTATGGTAATAATAAGGAAGAATCTCCATAAGATAGAAACCTATAGTCATTTTTTAAAGCTTGTTCATATACTTTTTGCCAATCATCTCCTATAAATGAGGCAATCAAAAGCATTAATGTGGATTCTGGTTGATGAAAATTAGTGATCAATCCATCTACTACTTGAAATTTGTAGCCGGGAAAGATGAAGATTTCAGTATCTCCATGTAAAGTGTCCAAATTATTTTCGTTCAAGAATTTCAATATGGCTTGAAAGCTGTCTTTTTTATTCGGCAAATTCTCATATCCTAATTCATAAGGATAAAGCTTTTTGATATGGAATGAGTCAGTTTCATTATTAATTAGTTGAACACCAAACCAATAAGCACTTTCCAAGCTTCTGATTGAAGTAGTACCAACCGCTATGATTGGATTATCGGCTTTAGCTAAAAATTCAATAGTTGATTTTTCAATTTGAATTTGTTCGCAATGCATATCATGCTCCAATACATTTTCTGTTTTAATAGGTTGGAAAGTCCCGGCACCAACATGTAGGGTCAATTCATGTATGCTATGCTTTTCTTGGATATCATTTAGAAGGTCTTCCGTAAAATGCAAGCCGGCAGTGGGTGCAGCCACTGCCCCTTCATTTTTAGAATAAACCGTCTGATATCTGGGTTTGTCTTCATCTGTTGCCGAACGATTCATATAAGGTGGAAGGGGAGTGCTTCCCATCATTTCCACTATTTCTACAAAAGGAACAGCATCATTGTCCCATTCAAATTGAATTTGATTTTGCTCGTAATCGGCATAACTTGCAGTAACTTTGATTTTACCATAATCCGATTCAAAAAATCTTTCTAAAGTGTCCGTTGTTTTCCACCTTTTTCTGTTTCCTATCATGCAATGCCACACACATTTCTTTTTCACTAACATGGCTTGTGCAACCTCTGGTGTGGGTTTAATAGGAGATAATAAAAATATCTCAATTTTTGCTCCGCTTTGTTTTTGAAAATGGATACGGGCTGGTATTACTTTTGTGTTATTGAAAATCAGGCTACTGTTTTCAGGCAAGAAAGAATTAATGTCATAGAAATGTTGGTGTTTAATATTGCCCTTTTCATAGATCAATAATTGAGAATGGTCTCTTTTTTCCAATGGAAACTTAGCAATCCTATCTTCTGATAAATTGTAATGGTATTTTTTTAAATTAATTTTTGATGCTTTTTCTAGAAGGTTCATTTTCTCCTGACGATCAAATTATTTTAGTGATAAACTAGATGTAGTTAGGCTTTGATTTCTATGCTGCCTTCTTTTTCATAGGTAATTAGTTCTTCTCTTAGCCAATTTGGGATTTCGATAGTAGTCTTAGTCTTAGTATCAAACATAACCTGAATGGAAGTTCCTATGGTATGTACTACCTTGTCTTCTGTTGTAATCATATATTCCAATACAAAACTTTTTTTACCCATTTCTTTTGTTCTTACCCAACATTTGGTTTTGGGCATGCCTATTTTTAATTCTATCAAATAATTACAATTAATATTAGCAAGCAAGAACATATGCTTATGCCAATCCCAAGAAGGGGAGGCTTCGAGCATATATCTACCCCGAGCTATTTCAAAATATTGAATATAGATTGAATTATTGACATGCGCCAATGGGTCTAAATCTGTCCATCGTACTTGAATATCTTCTGAAAATTTAAAATTATTGGGATCGGTATTGGGTTTCATCACATATGTTTAATTGAAATGCGAAATTACTATTTTAAATTTAGAGGAGGGTGAAATTCAATGAGAAATTGGAATAGATTCAATTATTTGATTTATGTAGATTATACTAACTTTATTTCATTAAGCGAAAAGACCGTTTATTCATTTATTGCTTTATTCTGTGCGTCACCCCTGCGAAGGCAGGGGTCTATTCATTTTAATTGTAGATTAAAATATTAAATTCATAATTTAATTATGAAGAAAAACATTTATATCCCTTGGTGGGATTGCAGAAACATAGTTTCAATAGGGTAAGATTCCTGCCTGCGCAGGAATGACGTTCTACTCTAATTTCAAGTGTCAACCACTAGTTCCTTTCTTTATCTTAAGTTAGCTCTAGCAATAGAATAGGTTAAAAATCAGAATTATAGTTGGTTGTTAAAGTTAGTAGAATCTCATAAGCTTACCCATTTCCTTTCATCAGAAGACTTTAGAGCCTTCTCAATAAACACCATTCCTCTAACACCATCATCTATACTGGCTTTAACAAAATCGCTTTTACTTTCTTCCTTCAAAATATTATCAAAAAATCCTTCATATATTCTTTGGAATGCCTCTGTGAAATAAGGGGAATGACCTGGTATATTAAATTCACTATTTTCTTTGGATTCCTTTTTCAATCCTTTTATAGATTCTTCTTTAAAGTCGGGATATTTTATTGTCAGTAAATTAGGTTGATTATGATTCCAAATTAATCCGGCTTTACTTCCATAAATATGCAGACTCAAATCCTGATCTTCACCTGTACAAATCTGGCTGGCTGATAAATATCCTTTGGCACCATTTTCCATTTCCAGCAATACATTGGTGTCATCATCATTTTTTCTTCCTTCGACCAAAATAGAAACGTCTGCCATCAAAGATTTTACTTTTAACCCGCTAACAGATTCAAGTAGGTTAAAAGCGTGAGTTCCAATATCCGCAATGGTGCCACCTTTTCCCGATTTTTCAGGGTCTGTGCGCCAACTTGCTTGTTTATGTCCTTCGGCTTCAATTAATTGAGATAGCCAGCCTTGCGAATAATCAACTTTTACCTTTCGGATTTCACCTAAATGTCCTGACTCCACCAATTCCCTTGCCTTTTCTAACAGAGGATATCCTCTGTAGGTATAGGTCATGGCAAATTCACCTTTGGCTTTATTTACAACTTTTTGAAATTCTAGTGCCTCTGCATAATCAAAAGCTAAGGGTTTGTCACAGATCACATGAAATCCAGCTTCTAATGCAAGTTTGGCCATTTCAAAATGTAGATGATTGGGAGTTACGATGGCCACAAAATCCATTCGCTCATTTTCATCCAATTTGGATTCTTTTTCAATCATTTCTTGATAAGATTCATAAATCCTATCCTTTTTTAATCCCAGTTCTTTGCCCTTTATCAATGATTTTTCTAAAGTGGAACTGAATGCACCGCAAACCAATTTAGCATTTCCGCTTGCCGTGGCGGTTATTCTGTGTATGTCTCCAATCATAGAACCTGGGCCGCCCCCAATCATTCCCATTTTCAATGTTCTGCTCATCTTTTTATTTTTAATGTTTCTTTCTCATTAATATTTTGAATTCAATGGATGAAAAGTTTTCTTTTGCTACCGACTGTAGTTAGTACAATTCCATTATTAATGATACACCAATCATTCTGACTTTCATCTTTCAATTCTCATTTCTTGGATAATTTTCACCAAAACAAAATAAAAAAATCAAAGTTTTAACATAAATCAAAACCTTCATTCCCCATTTATATAAACTTTAATTGAATTCAGTTCTTATTTCTTGAAACTAAACAATATCTTACTTAATATTAAATTTGAATATATAAATTTCGGGAATGAATAGAAGAGAAGCGATTAAGAAAACAGGCATGGCTTTGGGTTTTGCGGCTACTTCACCTTTATTGATGCATTTAATTCAATCTTGTGAAAGTAAACAACCCTTAGGTTGGAAGCCTCAATTTTTCAATGAGAAACAAGCATTGTTAATTGCAGCCATGGCAAACCAAATCTTGCCAAAAACCGATACTCCAGGCGCCTTGGATGTTGGGGTAGATGCATTTGTTGATAAAATGGTGGCTGAGGTTTACAGTAAGAATGAGCAAGAACAGTTTCTAGCTGGTTTAGAAAAAGTTGAAAAGAATAGTCAGTTAAAGAACGGGAAACTTTTTACCGATTTAGATAATCAAGAACAATACGACTTCTTATATGGGTTGGAAAGTGAAATCCAACACTTATCCTTTGATACAACGCCTCAAAAAAAACCATTCTTCCTTATGCTTAAAGAGTTGGTGCTTTTAGGCTATTTTACTTCTGAGGAAATTATGACCAAGCACTTGGACTATCAACCTGTTCCGGCTCAATTAATAGGCTGCGAACCAATGAAATCAAATCAAAAATTAAGGGTAGGAAATTATTTTTAAGAATGAGTAAAGAGAAAAATCAATTTGATGCCATAGTAGTGGGATCGGGAATCTCAGGCGGATGGGCAGCAAAAGAATTGTGTGAAAAGGGTTTAAAAACTTTAGTGCTTGAAAGAGGTAGAAATGTGGAGCATATCAAGGATTATCCTACTATGAATAAAGCCCCCTGGGAGTTTGATCATAGAGGAAAGGAATCAAGAGAAGTGCAGGAAGAATATTACGTACAAAGTAAAACTTATGCTTTTGATGAAGGATCCAAACATTTCTGGGTGAATGATAAAGAAAATCCCTATACGCATCCTGATAATAAGGAATTTCGCTGGATTAGGGGGAATCATGTAGGGGGAAGGTCTTTAACCTGGGGTCGTCAAAGTTACAGATTAGCTCCAATGGATTTTGAAGCCAATGCCAAAGATGGTATAGCTGTGGACTGGCCAATCAGATATGAAGATTTGGCGCCTTGGTATGATAAAGTAGAGGAATTTGTTGGAATTTCAGGAAGAAATGAAGGCTATGCCCAATTGCCTGATGGTAAATTCCAACCACCTATGGATATGTATTGTGTGGAGGAAAAGGTGAAAGGATCTATCGAGAAAAATTGGGATGACCGATTTATGACAATTGGTAGAACTGCGAATTTGACTCAAAACAAACATAACCGTACAAAATGCCAATACAGAAATTTATGTAGCCGAGGCTGCCCCTTTGGTGGTTATTTTAGCAGTCAAGCTTCTACTTTGCCTGCAGCATCTGCAACTGGGAATATGACATTAAGACCTCATTCCATAGTGGAATCGGTAATTTTAGATGAAAATACCAATAAGGCTAAAGGTGTTAGAATAATTGATGCCGAAACTAATGAATACCATGAGTATTATGCTAAAGTCATTTTCCTTTGTGCCTCAACTTTAGGGTCCACCTGGATCATGCTGAATTCTAAAAGCGACCGTTTTCCTGATGGTTTAGGAAATACAAGCGGAACATTAGGGAAATATTTAATGGATCATCATTTTGAAGTATATGTAAAAGCAGAATTTGATGATTTTAAAGATAAATATCATACCGGTTACAGACCAAATGGTATTTATGTACCACGTTTCCAAAATATCAAATCCCAACATCCTGATTTTATTAGAGGTTACGGTTTTCAAGGAGGAGGAAATAGAGTGGGCTGGGGCTATGGCAATAGATTAGCTGGATTTGGAGCTGAATTTAAAGATGCTTTAATGAAACCAGGTCCTTGGGAAATGTCTTTTATGCCTTTTGGCGAGACGCTGCCTTATGAAGATAATCAAGTCACCCTTAATGAAAATGTTAGAGATAAGTGGGGATTACCGACTCTGCATATTGATTGCGAATTCAAGGATAATGAAAAGCAAATGCGTAAGGATATGATGAAAACTGGTAAAGAAATGTTAGAAGTAGCCGGTGGAAAAAATATTGAAGCTGTAAATTTACCAGCTGTTCCAGGTTTTGGCATCCATGAAATGGGAACTGCCAGAATGGGAAGAGATCCGAAGACTTCTATGTTGAATAAGCATAATCAATTGCATGAAGTGCCCAATGTTTTTGTAACGGATGGTTCTGCTATGACTTCTTCTGCATGCCAAAATCCTAGTTTAACTTATATGGCATTAACCGCAAGGGCAGTAGATTTTGCAGTTTCTGAATTGAAAAAGATGAATTTGTAAATTGAAATGGAAATTTCATTAACCACACCGGCTTTACTTTTTCCAGCAATATCATTATTACTATTGGCATATACCAATCGGTTTTTAGCATTAGCCAGCTTGATCCGCAATTTACATGCCCGCTATATGAGTGAAAATGACTTGAAAATCAAAGCTCAAATTGCTAATTTGAAAAAGCGGGTGATATTGATTCGGAATATGCAGCTATTGGGGATTTCCTCATTATTCTTTTGTGTGGTAAGTATGTTCACCATTTACCAAGAATACCAAATGGCAGGAAGCATTATTTTCGGTTTCTCCTTAGTGCTCTTAATGATTTCTTTATTGCTTTCCATAATAGAAATCCAAATCAGTGTAAAAGCTCTAAATATTCAGATGGGGGATATTGAGAAGTAGGAATTTATTTAACTAAGGTAGTATTTTCAATTTTTTGGAATTATTAAATTCATTATATTTAGTAAAAGGTTATAAACGGAAACTAATAATCAATTTTACAAATATTTATTATTTGGTACTGAATATCAAATAGATTCAAGTTTCTCTCGTGTAATTGCCTAATAGGCTCTATTTAAGATGGGAATAAAAGATACAAAATTAGATTTAATGCAGAAGTTGATGACAGTAAATGATTCAAAACTTTTGAAAAAGGTGGAAAAATTACTGGAGGAAGAACTTACAGTAGGATATACGACTGACGGTTAACCATTAACAATTTCTGAATACAATAAAAGATATGAAATTGCAGAGGCTCAAATTAATTCTGGTGAGTTTATTTCTCAAGCTGATTTAGAAAAAGAGTCTGAAAATTGGTAATGAACGAATTTGAAATATTTTGGTCAAATCAAGCAAAAATTCTACCGATTCAGTAAAATACAAGTTTAATATAATTCAAGTATACCCATCTCAGGATTTTCTATAAACTCATTGATATTAGATTCATTCTTGATTAAAAGTTTTTCCAAATTATCATTTGATTGATTTCCACATTTTAAAATTATGACCTTGGGAGGGAAACCTTTAAACGACAGTAAATCTTCAAAATCCGTATCATTTGTCACGATACATTTGTTATTGATTTTTGCATAATTCCAAATGGCTAAATCAGATTCATCATGTTTAAAGTGATTTAAATATGGTCTGTGTTTGGAAAGGTCTTGGATAAATTCTTGCAAATTCTCCACGAAATATTAGCATCCAAAAGTAAGTCCATTTTTAGGCAGCAACAATTTTAGTAATTTCGTTTCTGTGCGCAGCAAAATATAGGGCAGCTCGGATTTGTTCTAAGCTTAGATATGGGTAATCTTCCAGAATTTCTTTTTCGCTCATTCCAGAAGCAAACCAATTAAGTACATCACTTACCGTAATTCTTGTACCTTTTAGACATGCTTTCCCAAATCGAATATTTGGATCAATACTGATAAATTCTTGTATGTTTTCCATAATGGTATTTTCAATATTTTTTAACATTGATAACAATACCTAAGTTGAATTTATAAAAATTTTATTGATTTTTCATAATATATCTTTGAGATGGTCATGCACTAGTCTTAGCGTCTCGCTAAGATTTTATTAAAAAAAAACATTATAAGTTTCTGTAAAATTATCAAATCAATTTACCCACTTCTGAGTTAACTATAATGTGCAAACTCAAGAAATTAAATATCCCAATAAAACACTCGATTTAGCCCGTAAAACAGGAGATGCTTTAGCTGATAAAACTGTAAAGACTTTATTTGAAAGCGGATTTAATCCATTGTCTAATGAGGCTTACAATGAATTGGTCTTTAATCATCAGTCTATTCCCGAAGACTTTCCTAAACACTTAAAACAATATTTTGCAGAGATAAAAAGCTTTCAAATAGATAAAAAGCTAGTAGAAAAAGGCTCTGAATTTTATGTAGAACATGCCTCTGCTATTATGCTTTGTTTAGGGATGTTATCTCTTCCTTATTGCTATGCTGCGGCAGAAGGAGCAAAAGTACTAAGCTTTTCCAAAAGGATTTACGAGCAACCCGAAAAACGTTTGACTGAAACTGCTGAATTTGTATTTGATGTTTGCAGTCCTGAAGCATTTACTCCACAAGGAAAAGGCTTTATCAGCATCGCTAAAGTTAGGTTAATGCATGCAGCAATTCGCTTTCATTTACTCAATAATGATAAATGGAGTAATGAATTAGGTGCTCCTGTTAATCAGGAAGACATGGCAGGAACTAATCTGTCATTTTCATTAATAGCCATCCGAGGTTTGAGAAAATTGGGCTATACCATTTCAGCAGAGCAATCTCAAACTTATATCCGCTATTGGAATCTGATAGGAGAGATGCTGGGTGTACATAAAGAGTGGTTGCCTGAAAGTAATCAAGATGCTTTTATACTAGAGCAAAAAATCAAAAACCGTAATTTCCGCAATTCGAGAGAAGGCGAGATGTTGGCTATCAATTTGCAGCGTTATATCAAAAATCAACCTTTGCCTTTTACTTTCCCCACGGAAGCAATGATGGCTTATCTTTTGGGCGAAGATATTTGCAAAATGATTGCTTTGCCTTTTGATAAACTTGAAGTGGATTTAATCAGCAATATCAAAAATCTAAATAACATCAGAAATGTATTTCCGGTGAACCACCAAAAAGAGTTTAGAAAGCTGAAGAAGCAATTTGGTGAAAGGAATTCCCAAGGTGCCCCCTTTAGATTTTTGACTAGCTTAAGCAGTTAAAATGATTCTTTAATAAACACCTAAACATTCATCACCTAACTTTAAACTCCCTAATTTTCCTTTTCTCTATAGATTTAGTAGATTTTTAGAATTTTATAATTTATTTAGGTTTTGGCATCCTATATTTGTGTGACTAAACCTTTTGTATGGATTTTCAAACTATTGCGACTTTAGCAGTCATCTTATTGGCAATTATTCTATTTGTCACTGAAAAGCTCTCGGTTGACCTTATTGGGTTGGTGATCATTTGTGCTCTGGTGATAACGGGTGTGATTAGTCCAGTTGAAGGAATTCAAGGATTTAGCAATACCGCTACTATTACAGTTGCTTTTATGTTTGTGATGAGTGCGGCACTTTTAAAAACCGGGGCACTGCAATATGTTGCTTATAAATTATCCGATATTTTTAAGCGTAATTTCCGTTGGGGGTTGGTATTAATGATGTTGCTTATTGCGGTTATTTCTGCTTTTATCAATAATACGCCTGTAGTGGCAGTTTTCATACCCGTTGTGATTCAAATTGCCAAAAGTACAGGCAAAAGCCCATCTCAATTATTAATCCCGTTGTCCTTTGCTTCTATTTTCGGTGGAACTTGTACTTATATAGGGACTTCTACCAATGTGTTAGTAAGTGGTATAGCACAAGATTACGGCTATGATGGTTTTAGCATGTTTCAATTATTGCCTTTTGGATTAGTATTAGTTGTGGTGGGCACACTTTATATGATGTTGATTGGATCAAGGATTCTGCCTAAAAACCGGAAAAATGATGAAAATCTTGAAGAGAAATTTGGTATGAGGGAATATCTCACCGAAATTGAATTGCAAGATAATACTGATTCCATTGGCAAAACGATCATGCAAAGTCCACTGGTAAATGACTTGAAAATTGATATACTGGAAATCAATAGAAATGGCACACGCTATAATTTACCACAAGGGGATTTTATTTTACATGCCGGGGATATACTTAAAGTGCGCTGTAACCTATCCAATATTAAGGAATTGAAAAGCAGGGCTAAAGTATTGGAAGGTTCATCCTTGAAAATGGCAGGTGATAATTTGCAGGGGACCGGTACTTCCTTGGTCGAAATGGTCATCAGCGCCAATTCTGAATTCGATGGTAAAAACCTTCAGGAAGTGGACTTTAGACGTAGGTTCAGGGCTTCCCCTTTAGCTATTAAACATAGAGAAGAGGTATTACATGAAGATTTATATGACATTAAACTCAAGGCAGGGGATGTGCTATTGGCAGAAGTTAAATCTCACTATGTAAAGGAGTTACGAAAAAAGGAAATGAGCCAGAATGCACCTTTTGCTCTACTTTCATCTGATCATGTAATCGATTTTAATAAAAAGCAATTTTTGGTTGTAACAGGTATTCTTGCGACCGTAATTGCTTTAGCTACTTTCGGGCTGTTGGATATTGTGATTTCCGTGATGGCTGGGGTGGTGGCATTGGTATTATTGAATATCCTGAATATGCGGGAAGTTTATAAAGCTATTAATTGGAAAATTGTCTTTTTATTGGCGGGAGTTTTAAGCTTTGGGGTAGCATTAACTAATACAGGATTAGATCAAAAAATTGCTGGAGGTTTGTTAAATCAATTAGGTTCTTTTGGCCCTATCATCGTTTTAAGTGGTTTATATTTAGTGACTTCCTTTTTGACAGAATTAATGTCCAATAATGCCACGGCAGCCTTAATGGCGCCAATTGCTATTGCCATAAGTACCCAGTTAGGCTTGGTTCCAACACCTTTCCTCATGGCGGTTACTTTTGCAGCCTCAGCAAGTTTTATGACACCCATTGGCTACCAAACCAATACTATGGTTTATACAGCAGGCAGTTATAAATTTACTGATTTCACTAAGGTGGGCGTGATGTTGAATTTATTATTTTGGATTTTAGCTACCCTCTTTTTGCCTATGATTTTTCCTTTTCAGTCGCTTTAAAGAGTGCCCTGCAACCAGCAATCCAAACCATCTGTGAACATATGGAAAAGTAAACCAATGGCTACCAATCGGCTTCTTTTAGGGAATAGTAAGAAAAAATATATTAGAATTGCATAATATGAATGAAGTGGATGGAAGCCAATACTGCATCTATCGGGCTCGAAAATAGGGCTTGCCAACAGATGATCTAGATCTACTAACATAGTGCCTAATAATATCCAATAAGCATTTTTCCAATTTTTCGGACTGTATAGAAATGCTATGGCTAATGGGGCAATAAAATGAAGGCTATAATGAATAATAGTGGGAATCATATTCTGTTTTCTTTTGGCATAGGGAATTTCAAAATAAAGCGAGTACCTTTACCTTCCTGGCTTTCAATATCCATTGAAGCATGGTTAAAAGAAAGAAATTGTCTTACTAAGAGCATTCCCAGTCCCGTTCCTGTTTCTTTTGCAGTACCTTCCTTAGAGTAGGTTCGGTTTTTATTTTCAGATTTTAGAATGCTTATCGTTTCCGCATCCATGCCTGTTCCTGTGTCTTCAATAATCATCTTTATATGGTTACCATTAACCAAATAATTAATCATTATTTGGTCGCCTTTAGAGGTATATTTTAAGGAATTATTGAGTAAATTATTAATAATAATTTTCAACTGAAATGGGTCTATCCATACATTATGTTCAGATTTATAATGGATTATTTTAACATCTTTTTCATCTGCTATGTAGCGAATATCTTCAATATAATTATCGATGGAATCACTCAATTTGACTGTTTTAGGATTGGTTTCAAAACCGTCCATTTGTGTATTGGCCCATTTTAAAAGTGCATTGATTTGTTTATCTACCTTTCCAACTTCTAGGGTAAGTTTATCACTATATTTTTTGTAATCCTCTTTAGGAATTTTATCTCCAATCTCCAATAATTGTTTTACAGAACTTATAGGGGAGCGTAAATCATGAGAAAGTATGGAAAAGAGACGGTTTTTTGTATTGTTGATCTCTTTTAAATCTTGGTTTTGTTTTTCTATTAAAAGCTTTTTATCCGCTAATTGCTTATTGATACTGCTTAAATTTTGATTGTACTTTTCTTTTTGTTTTAGATGTCTCCTGTATAAAAAAGCCAATATAATCAAGAATAATATGATAGCGCTCATCAAATAAATAATCATTTGATTCCTAGCAGATTTGGCTGAGAGCAATTCCTTTTCAATATTAAGCTGATCATTTTCAGCTTTAGCTTGCTGTAGTTCAGCCCAATTGATTTCACGATTCATTTCCTCATTTAGAAGGCTATCGCTATAGCTTTTATGCAGTTTATGGAATTCTAGCGCTTTTCTAGCATTACCAGATTTTTCATACGCCCTGCTTAATTTTA
This sequence comes from Marivirga sp., assembly GCF_051117495.1. Lineage (NCBI taxonomy): Bacteria > Pseudomonadati > Bacteroidota > Cytophagia > Cytophagales > Marivirgaceae > Marivirga > Marivirga sp. The sequence continues at coordinate 118,444 of NZ_JBNPEF010000021.1, forward strand.
GCGCCACTTCAGAAGCATCCCATTTTGCGCCAATTTCTTGAGCAATTTTCAATGATTTTTTTCCATACGCTATCGCTTTGTTATAATGACCTTTTTTTAATTCTAATTCAGCCAAACCACTTAAATTATAGCTTTTTTCCCATTGATTTGGTGTGTCATTATATACTTTGGCTAGATAATAATTGGCAGAATCTAGATGACCTTGTTCCAAAAATATAGTTCCAATCCTATTCATATTCATTAATGAATAAGTATGCAGTTTATTTTTTGAGGCAATATGAAAAGACTTTTGATAAGAAATTAGCGCCTTTTCCAACTCTCCTAGTTCTTGTTGACAAATGCCGATATTGAGTAAATTTGTGGTAATATTTCTTTGATGTCCAATCCTCCTATTGACTTCTAGTGCTTTATTAAATTCATCTAAAGCCTCCTGGTAGAATTCCCTACCTAAATAAATTAATCCTCTTCCATTTAGTGCTCTAGCTATTCCTATATCATTATCAATTTCTTTGGATAGATTATAAAGTTGCTCATATGAGTTTCTTGATTCAAGATAATTGCTTTGAATATATTGTATTGCTGATTTCGTGAAAAGTAATTCCGCATGATATTCACTTTTAGGAATTTTTATATTATTAATTTCGTCATTTAACAACTTAAGAGCAGAATCAGGATAATTGTATCTCAATTCATTGAGGATATTTACGATACTATCTTGAGAATTAGATAATTGACGAGGATAAAGTTTGAATGATAAACTGATGAAAACCGTAATGAATATATATAATATAAATCTCATGTGGGGGAACTAATTTTAATCGTAAAAGCACTAATATAAGTTTTAATCCTTTATTTCATCTTGAAAGTGGTTGTTTTTGATTAATGATTTATATATAGGGTCAGAAACCAATGTATTAGAATTACCAATTATTATCAATTTTCTTTTAGCCCTTGTAAGTGCTACATTCAAACGTCTGTAATCCTTTAAAAAGCCTATATTTCCTTCTGTGTTTGACCTTACTAAACTTAAAATAATCACCTCTTTCTCTCGTCCCTGAAAGCCATCAATTGACTTTATCTCTACATGATAATCTCTTAATAAGGATTTTAAGCGGCTAACTTGTTGCTCATAGGGTGATATTATCCCAATATCCTCAGGAAATAGTCGAGAAGATAATAAAACGTCAGTTACTTCTTTGGTTAATTCAATCTCAGGTTGGTTAAAATAGGAATAGCTGTCTGCCAACTGTTCTTCCGCTCCTTCTGGGCAGGAAATAAAGACAACTGGTTTGGAAATATTCACTGTGGCTTCAACTCTTGGATTAATATAGGGATATGGCTCAAAACCAGGCAAATCCTTTAGAGAATGTTTTGCGACAGACGGATGAGCTTTCAATTGATTTTGATAAAAATTTTCATTTGAGAATTTCATGATCTCTTGGTGCATCCTATATTGAATAGTTAAAATATCGCTCCGGTCATGAGGAAGCTCTGCTTGAAATCTTTCAAACAAACTGATGCTTAAATCCTTTGCATCTTTTGATTTTACAGTAGGGGGTAGCTGTTGATGATCGCCTGCTAATATCCATTTCTTACCTTTTACTAATGGAATTAATGATTCTGGTTCTGTGGATTGAGTGGCTTCATCTATACATACTATATTAAATATTATATCCTTTAATAGGTCGCTACCTGCTGAGGAATTAGTGGTGCAAATTACAGGACTTTTCTCCAAAATGCTTTCAATCGCTCCCTGTTGTAAAGTCTGTGCTTCTTCATAATTTTTGTTAATATCCTGTTGGATTTTTATCCATTTCGCCATTTTTCTTAGCTTGGCAGAATGTATTCCCCTATAAGGTTTTTTAGCGCTTGCCAATTGTATTATTTTGTGATCGCTTAAACCTCTTCTGTTTTGACCGGTAGCCGGCACATATTCCTCCTGTTCTTTCTTTAGAATCTGAATTTTATTCCAAATGCTGTTGGCTTGTTGATAATCTGGATGGTCTTGCAATTGAACATCCAAACTCAAATTGAGTAGGTTTTCATCCATGCGAATGGGATTACCAATGCGGGTTGCTGGTACTTCCAAGTTATTTAGTTTTTCTAGAATATTATCAACTGCGGTATTCGAAGGAGCGGTCACCAATATTTTTTTTCCTTCCTGATAGAATACTTTTATCAAATGAGATAGAGTAGTGGTTTTACCTGTTCCGGGTGGGCCGTGTATTAGAAAAATATCATCTGACACTTGAGCTTTTTGAATAATTTCACCTTGCTTTTTATTTAGGATATCATCTGTTATAAGAGTTAAAAAATTATTTTCTAATTCTTTGTTTAATACAATATTTGATTTGATGTAATCTTGTAATTTTGGTAGCCTTTCCAATTGATTGATTGCATCCAACATTCTTTGAAAAGTGATATCATTTGAAAATAAATCTAATCTTAAATTTCTTCCATAAACCAAATAGGGAGGAAGTTTATTATAGGCTATTGTAATACTACGTTTGGTCTTGCTTACTACCGTGGCTTGTTCCTCTTTTCCTGTTGGTTTTTCCTTAGAAATAATGACTACATCACCATTTGAAATTTCGTTCTCTGGAAGCCCTGATCCTCGAACAAATTTTACTAAATAAACTCCCCCAATTCCGGTGCCTGAATCTTTACCCGAAAGGCCTAATATAGCCCTACCTTTTGCCTCTCTTTGTCGGCTAGAATAAAGCTGAATTTCTTGTAAGTGAAAATCCATTTCAGCTCTTCTCTCTTTTAGAATTAGGCTTGAGAAAAATTTACTGTATTGTTCAATATCTTGAAATCTCTTCATATCTGTTTTTACTGTACTTATCATCACAAACTTAAGTAAAAGCTGATAGTTTCAAGAACTTAACAAATAGGGTGGGGTAGGTTGGTAAAATGCAATTTTAATAATAATAAATAATTTACATTTAACTTTTGAACTTTATTCAATAAATCACTTATAACAAAATTACTACTAGATAGATTTATTTTTAATTGTATTATTTTACTAATTCTTCAATTTAAAAAGTATTTCAAGTATTTATTGAACACATAATGTAAATAATAATATTTTAAGCAGGCAGAATAATATTTGGCTATTTTTATAAACTTAATGTATTACTTCATTTGGAATGCTTAATACATTAAAAATGAATTATTAATATTGATTATATAGAGTAATACTTTAATTATTTACTAAGGTTAATTATCGGTGAGTTTTGTTAAGTCAGTAGAATATTTGGTTTCTTAGGTACATAGTAAAATGGCTCTATTCCCTATGAAATGTAAGCTTTTATTCATTTTTCTATCGTCCTATTGTATTCTATAATTTGTATTAATATCAGATATATTTTTTAATATATTTTTCTACAATCCCCTGTTCTAATTTTATGGTTGTATCGATGAATTATGTGTTTAATAGTGTTAATTTTTGGATATGAGAATAATCTTAAAACCTTCTTTGAAAGTAATTCTAAATTTAATCTTGAAAAGTAATTTCTTTTATTGATTTTGAGTATTTTGGTATTATGAAAAAGATTTTAATAGCTGTTTTAACATTGATAATTTTCACCATAATCGGTTTTTATTTTTGGGCTAGTTCTGGCTTTAATAATCCAGATCAATACGACCAAGTTATAACCTATAATAAGAAGGTTAAATTTGACGATGATACATTGTCAGTTCTGACTTATAATATTGGTTATTTTTCAGGCATGACTAATAACCTTCCAGTCGATAGAAAGGAAACATTGTTTAAGGATAATCTTCAAAAATCTATCAGTCTATTAAGGCCATATGATTTTGATTTTATAGGTCTGCAAGAAGTTGATTTTAATTCTGCAAGGAGCTTCCAGTATAATCAATTTGATAGCTTAGGTAAACACTTAAACTTTCACCAAGGAGCTTATGCTGTTAACTGGGATAAGTTATATGTCCCATTTCCATATTTCCCTATAAAATACCATTTTGGTAGTATTTATTCTGGACAAGGTTTGCTTAGTAAAATACAATTAATATCTAATGAATTATTTGTTTTGGATAAGCCAATAAATGCTCCTTTTTATTATAATGCTTTTTATTTGGACAGAATTCTTCAGATTAATAAAGTGCTAATTGGAAAAGATACATTGGTAATTATGAACTTACACCTCGAAGCCTTTGATAAAGAGACCCGTGAGCTTCAAGCTGAGAAAGTGCTGAAAGTATTTAATTCTTATGCTAATAATTTCCCCGTTATATTAATGGGCGATTTTAATAGTCGCCCACCTTTTGCAAGCGAAATGAGAACAGAAGAAATAACCATTCAGATTTTTTTTGATAACCCCTTGATTGAAGAAGCAATTTCTAAAGAAAGGTACCTTAAAGACGAATCACAATTTTATACGTTTAATACAGCCAAACCTTATGAAAGATTGGACTATATATTTTATAATAAAAACAAGATTCAAAAAATCAATTCTGATGTATTAAGAAAGGCCAATACTATTTCAGATCACTTGTCAGTTTGGATGAGTTTTACTCTTCTTAATTAATTATTTCAATATTTTTCCTAATTTCAGCTTCAACAAATTTTATCTGATTTTTATGAACCCAAAAATTCAAAAGCACTGGCAACGTATGGAAGAGGGGAAAGCGTATTATGATGCTTTGCTTCAGGTTTTCAATGACGAACAGTTAAACTTTCATCCTGAAAATGGATCTTGGTCAATGTTGGATGTAATGCAACATTTATTTACTTCCGAGAAAATAAGCTTGAAGTATATGCAAAATTTTGATTTTAACAGAAAAAATGAAAAGGTAGGATTGAAGGCAGAAGTCAAGACAGTAATGTTGGTTAATAGACTTAATTCCAGGAAAAAATATCAAGCTCCTAAAATATTAGAAGAAAAGAAAGACAGTTTAAATATCAGTAAAAATCCACATGAATTTTCTCATCAATGGGATGATATAAGAAAGGAAATGTTTTCTTTTTTAAATGATTTTCCGAATGATAAAATCGGGCATTTTATATTTTCACATCCTGTAGTTGGGAAACTGAACATATTACAAACAATGCAATTTTTTGTTGCTCACATGAAGCATCATCAGTATCAAATTGAATCCATCAATCATCATAAGAAATTTCCAAAATAGTTCTTTGTTTTATAGATGGTAGCTATAGATTTATCGAAAATTAAATAATTATTTTATTATCAGTTATTAAAATTTCTTTGTTTACATATATTGCTTAAAATTTAACTATCTCACAACCATGATATCCGAATTAAAAAATTTATCTGAATCAGAAATCGATCTTTTGAAAAAAATCCCTGCTATGGTTACTATTTTAATTGCCGGTGCAGATGACCAAATCAGCAAGAGTGAATTAAAGGAAGCAGTTAATCTGACAAAAATTAAACAAAGCAAAGCTCGAAAAGAGTTGTTAGGTTATTATCAAGAAATTGCCCCTGATTTTGAACAAAGCTTAAATGAACTTCTTAATTCTTATCCCCAAGATGCTGAAGTAAGAAGTAAGCAAGTGATTGAAGAATTGGAAAGATTGAATGAAATACTGAAAAAAGTAGATAAAGACTGGGCTACACAATTTGTGAGTTCCATGAAGGATATTGCCAAGAAAGTTGCCGAGGCAGCAGGAGGGGTGTTTGGGTATTTATCCATAGGATATGAAGAATCAAAATTAATTGATCTTAACATGATAAAAGTGCCAAATTAATTTGGTGGTTTTATTTTTTACCAATGGTGGATTCCCGCATGATAAGTGAAGTTTCCATCACTAGCGTTTCATATTTTATGGGCTTGTTCTCTCTCGTCAATTGGATTTCTTCTATAATGAGTTCTATTGCTTTTTTACCCATCTCATAATCAGGTTGAGAAACTGAAGATAGTGGTGGGTCCACAACTGAGGCCATCTCCCAATCACTAAAACCAATCACCGCAATATCTTCAGGTATTTTTATTCCTTTTTCTTTTATGGCCTCAATGGCTCCTACTGCATTTATGTCTGTAGCACAAAATATGCCATCTGGAATTTCCTTTTCTGCAAGTAAAGCTAGGGTAGCCTTATAGCCTTCCTCTCTTGATTCTAGATTACATTGCTTAATATATCTTTCATGAATCTTTAAATGGTGATTTTTCAAAGCTGCTTCATATCCTCTAAGCCTCTCTTTTGTCGTATGTGGTGTTAAAGATCCCGTGATGTGAGCAATTTTGTTTTTGCCTAAATTAATCAGATGCTCAGTTGCAATATAAGCTCCTTGATAATCATCGCATATTATTTTAGCTGCATCTATTTCATTCGTAATTCTATCAATTAATATGACAGGTACATTGTGCTCTTGCAAATATTTTAAATGATCAACCTTTTGAGTATTATCAGAAAGGGAAATAATTAATCCATCGATCATACTTTTTTGGAAGGTTTCCACGCCTTTTAGTTCAGATTCAAATGATTCATTACTTTGAAATAGCATAATGTTATATCCTCTTTTCTCAGCTTCATTTATAATACCACTAATAACATTAGAAAAGAAATGATGTACTATTTGAGGAATTATTACTCCGATTATAAAAGATTGCTGGTTTTTAAAATTGATGGCAAACTGATTGGGTTGATAATTAAGCTTTTTGGCTAATTCAAAGACTTTCCTTTTTGTCTCTTTGCCTATGTCTGGTTTGTTGTTCAATGCCCTTGAAACAGATGGAATACTGATGCCCAATTCTTCGGCAATATCTTTAAGTCTGATATTATGTTTGCTCATGTTGATATTATATTGATAAAAATCACCCTTTTTATTTAGAATAATTATAAATAAAGCCTGTATTTATTTACGTAATCGTTTACGTAAATAAGTAAGTGTACAAAATACACTCAAAGCCTTGCAAGGAAATTATGTAATATTTACATTGTTGTTAAGTTTAGGTTAAAAACAAAATATAATATAAACAGTTATGAATTAGATTTAATAAAAAGAATGAAAAATTACAAAAACTAAAATTTAATTATGGAACTTTTAAACGGCTAAATTCAAAAATTCATGAGACACTTTTTACTAATTATGACAAGTGTGTTTTGGTTATCCTTAGGGAGCCTATATGCACAAGACAGGACAGTTTCAGGAACTGTCACAGATTCAAAAACCGGAGAAGGTCTTCCGGGTGTAAACGTATTGGTAGTGGGAACCTCTAATGGTGCTACTACTGATTTTGATGGGAAATTCAAGCTAACTGTATCTGGAGATGTCAGCTTAAAATTTTCTTATATTGGCTACAAATCTCAAACTGTAAAAGTGGGAAGTAGAAGCGTAGTTGATGTTAAATTACAGGAGGACGTTGAACAACTATCAGAAGTAGTGGTGGTTGGTTACGGCCAAGTAGAATCGAGAGATGCTACTGGTGCTGTAGAAAGAGTTACTTCTAAGGAATTTAACGGTGGTGTGATTGCTTCTCCGGAACAATTGATCCAGGGTAAATCTGCTGGTGTACAAATTACATCTGCCTCTGGTGAGCCAGGTGCAGGGGTAAATATCCGTGTTAGAGGTAGTTCTTCAGTGAGAAATGGCAATAATCCGCTTTTTGTGGTAGATGGTATTCCATTATCTGGTAATGATGTTACTGCCGGAGGGCCCGATGGCGGATTAGGAACTTCCAGTCCTAGAAATCCATTAAACTTCTTAAACCCTAATGATATCGAAAGCATGGACATCTTAAAAGATGCTTCCGCTACTGCTATTTATGGAGCAAGAGGTGCAAATGGTGTTATCTTGATCACTACCAAAAGCGGTAAAGGTTTGGGAAAACAAGTTACTTACGATGCAAATGTAAGTATTTCGGCTCCTGCTAATCGTTACAATTTGTTAAATAGAGATCAATATCTTCAAGGTGTTGAAGATCTAGGTTCCAATCCTGATGATGTGAGATTTGACAATGCTGATACAGATTGGCAAGACCAAATTTTTAGGACAGCTGTTTCTACCAAACACGATATTTCTTATGGTGATTCTTATGAGACAGGGAGTTATAGAGCTTCAGTTGGGTATGAAAATCAAAATGGTATCGTTCAAACTGCTTCTTTAGAAAGATTCAACGCAAGATTGAATTGGAACCAAAAATTATTGAACGATAAATTGACATTGAATACCTCAGCTAATGTGTCTAGGGTTAACGATAGTTTTGCACCAATCACAAATAATGCAGGTTTCCAAGGGGATTTATTAGGTGCTGCTTTAATTGCTCCACCAACCTTAAATCCGGATTTTCAGACTTTAGGTTTTTTAAATCCAAATAATCTTTTAGAGTATAATCAAGATTTAGCTGAAACAAACAGAGCATTAATCAATATTTCTGCTGATTATGATATTACTGAAAGCCTAAATTTTAGAATTAATGGTGGTTTGGATTATGCGAATTCAGTTCGTAATTCAGTAACTTCTCGAGATTTGGTGATTGACACTAGAGGTATTACAAATAATGGTAGAGGGAGCAATGTAGAAAACGTTAATAGAAGTACTTTATTCGAGGCTTTGCTTAACTATAACAAAAAAGTAGGAGAGGGTAATTTAGATATTTTAGCGGGTTACTCTTATCAGGATTTTAGATTTACTGGGCGTAGCGTTTCAGGCTTTGGATATAACACTTCCGATTTGGATGCTATGGTTGATCAAACAATCCAAGCAGGTAATACAGTAAGAGGTGCTATTAATGGCGATTACCAACAGTTTGGTTATAATCCTGCCAATAATACTTTCTTTACTAATCAATTTGGAACTGCACCAACATTAGGTAACCCTGGAAATATTCCAGTAAATGCTATAGTTGAAAATAACTATGGGAATTATAACGAGTTACAATCTTTCTTTGGTAGAATAAACTACAATTTATTGGACAAATTTCTTTTTACTGCCACAATTAGAACAGATGGTTCAACTCGATTTGGTGGAAATAACAAATACGGGATATTCCCATCAGGAGCATTTGCTTGGAGGATTTCTGACGAAGATTGGGCAGCAGATACATTTGATAACTTGAAATTGAGATTAGGTTATGGTGTTACTGGTAATCAAGAAATTCCACACAATCTTCATCAAAGAAGACAATCTTTTGGAGGTATTGATATCAACAATGATGGAACTATACAGCAACCAGGAAGAACTAATGTAGCATTTGAAAACCCTGATTTAAGATGGGAGCAGACAGCTATGTATAATGGTGGTTTTGATTTTGGTATCCTAAATAACAGATTAACAGGTAGTATTGATTATTATTATAAAAACACTACTGATTTGTTAATTCAAATTTTCTCTCCACAACCAGCAGCAACAGATTTTACATGGAGAAACCTAGACGCTAATGTTATTAATCAAGGTTTTGAATTAATGATGGATTATGTGGCAGTTGATAATGGTGATTTAACATGGAATGTTGGGTTTAATGTTTCTAGGAATGAAAATGAAGTTCGGAATTTAGGCGCATTCTTTTTCGATACAGGGAACATTTTTGGACAAGGTCTATCTGGTGCATTTGCTCAAAGAATTGCCAATAACCAACCACTTTTTGCATACTATATGATTGAAGCAGATGGTTTTGATGAAAATGGATTTAATGATGTAGTTGACGAAAATCCAAAATTAACTGGGCAATTTCCAATCCCAGTTTGGAACTATGGTATTAATACAACAGTTACTTACAAAAACTTAGATTTTGCTTTATATATGAATGGTCAAGGTGGTCACCATATTTATAATAATACTGCGAATGCATTTTTCACGGCTGGTAGTTTAGGTAGTGGTAGAAACGTGACCGAGGATGTTTTGGAAAGTGGTGAAGCTCAAGGAAATACTCCTATTGTTTCTACTAATTTCCTAGAAAAAGCAGATTTTTTAAGATTGCAGAACCTTTCAGTTGGTTATAATTTTGATTTAGGTGAAAGTAGCTTTATCAAAGCTATGAGAGTTTCAGCTAATGCTCAAAATTTGTTTGTATTTACTAATTATAGTGGAATTGATCCTGAGGTATCCAATACTGCAAGTAGAAATGGAATACCATCATTTGGTATAGATTATACTCCATTTCCAAGACCACGAACTTTAACAGTAGGTCTTAATGTTACATTTTAAATAAACATATTAAAATGAAAAATTTTAAAAATATATTATTAACGAGTTTAGCGGTAACAGCTTTTAGTTGTACCGACTTAGAAGTTGAGGAAATCGACTCAGAAGTAATTGAGCAAGATTTCAGTACGGTGAATGTGGGAGAAAACCTAACTGGTTTATATAACACATTTGGTGGATTCATGATTTACCAAGACAATACCTATGCTTTGATGTCTTTAAGTGGTGATGAACATTTAGTACCAACAAGAGGAACTGACTGGGGTGATGGTGGTGTTTGGAGACAAATTCACCAACATTCATGGAATTCTAGTCACCCACAGATTTTAAATTCTTGGAATGGACTTAATGGAATGACTTTTTCTGCAAATCAGATTTTGTTGTCAGGTCCTGATGCTCAAGAGGAGGCTGAAGCAAGATATATGAGAGCATTGGCCACTTTCCTTATTTTGGATTTATGGGGTAAGGTTCCAGATAGAGATCCAAGTGCTCCTGTGATTGAAGATCCAATCATTCTTTCAAGAGAAGAAGCTGTAGCTAGAATAACAGAAGATTTATCTGATTCACACATTAACAGTCTTCCATCAGCTGGACCAGGAAATCCTGATGGCCTAAGAGTTGCTTCTAAAGCGTCAGCATTATTCTTAAGAGCAAAATTCCACTTAAATAAGCACATTTTATTAAATGGTGGAAGTAGTGGCGCAACCGCTGAAAATGCTGATATGCAACAGGTAATTAGTGATGTAGATGCTATTACGGCTGAGGGATTCTCAATTCAAGATGACTATTTTGGTATATTTGAAGACCCTGCAATGAGCTCTGAAGCAATTTATATCATAACCGGTGGAGATGGTTCTACTCCTAGAATTGCAAATACACTTCATTATAATCATAACTTCATCTTAAATGGTGGTGGTTGGAATGGATTCGCTACTACTTCAGAATTTTATGCTTTATTTGAAGGACCAGACGATACGAATGCTCCTGAAAGCGGTCAAGAAGAAAGAAGGGGATATGTGCCTGATGATAATTTGGGTAGAGGAATGTTGTTTGGACAGCAGTATAATTTCGAAGGTGAAGCATTGGAAACTCGTGGTGGTTCTCCATTATTCTTCACAAGAGATATGCCTGAAGAGATTACAGGACATGGTGAAGCAACTGGTATTAGATTGATTAAGTATCCACCGCAGTTAACTGAAGCCGGAGACCCAGGTGTTGGACCTCCATTTCAGATTTTCTTTAGGTATTCAGATGCTTGGTTAATGAAGGCAGAGGCACTATATAGATCAGGTAATACTGGTCAAGCATTAACTATGATTAATGAATTAAGAAGTGTGAGAGATGCTTCTCCTTTGACAGGGCTTACTGATGAAGATATTATTGACGAGCGAGGTCGTGAATTGTATATTGAGTTTTGGAGAAGACAAGATTTAATTAGATTTGGAGATTATCTTGAGCCTTGGTTATACAAAGACCAATCTGCAGTGAATGATGAAAACAGGCTTTTATTCCCAATTCCAATAACAGCAGTAAGTACCAACCCTAATTTAGAGCAAAATCCGGGTTATTAATTTTTATTAACAACTTTAAAAGGATAATGAATTTAGTTTCATTATCCTTTTTTTATACATTTATGCTTCTAAAAGCTTAAATAGTCATGCCTACTAAAAAAAATATTTTTTTCTTAAGTCTTATTTTTATTCCCTTTTTGGCTTGTGATAACAATCCAAAAAATGAAAAGACTACTTCGAATGATATCACTACTTATGAACTGCTTGATTCTTCCCGAACGGGTATTACATTCCTTAATCAAGTTGAAAATAAAGATAAATTCAATATTTTTTCCTACCGCAACTTCTATAATGGTGGTGGTGTCGGTATTATAGATATCAATAATGATGGACTACAAGATATAATATTCACAGGAAATCAGGTCAATAACAAGCTTTATCTCAATAAAGGAGATTTTAAATTTGAAGATATTACTGAAAATGCTGGATTGAAGGGGTATGGCGGATGGAGTACTGGTGTAAGCATTATTGACATCAACCAGGATGGTATTAAAGACATTTATATAAGTAATGCTGGTTATGAAGAGGGTAGTTATCCATTCAATGAATTATTCATTAATAATGGTGATAATACTTTTACAGAAAAAGCAGCTGAATATGGATTAGATGAACCAGGTTATACTACTCACGCTGCTTTCTTCGATTATGATGGGGATGGTGATTTAGATGTCTATATTCTCAATAACTCATTTATTCCGGTAAATACACTTAATAACAGCAATAAAAGAGACTTATATGCTGAAGATTGGGATGTAAAAGATTTTGTGAAAGGTGGTGGCGACAAACTATTACGAAATGATAATGGTAAATTCGTAGATGTAAGCAAGGAAGCTGGAATCTATGGTTCTTTGATTGGTTTTGGCCTTGGAGTAACCGTAGGGGATGTAAATGGGGATCATTTACCTGATATCTATGTTTCCAATGATTTTTTCGAACGAGATTATCTCTATATCAATCAGGGAGATGGCACATTCTCAGAAGACAGTAAAAAATGGATGGGGCACATGAGTTTGGCTTCTATGGGGGCGGATTTGGCTGATATCAATAATGACGGATATCCAGAGATTTTTACAACTGAAATGATTCCTGAAACGGATCAATTGATCAAACAGAAATTACAGTTTGAAGATTACAACACCTATCAACTCAAACTCCGAAGGGATTTCTATCATCAATACATGCATAATTCGCTACAATTAAATACTGGTAATGGTAGCTTCCAAGAAATAGCTTGGTATGCTGGTGTGGCTCAATCAGATTGGAGCTGGGGGGCATTAATGTTTGATGCCAATATGGATGGCTATAATGATATTTTTGTTTGTAATGGTGTATATCAAGACGTAACAGATGCCGATTTTATGGATTTCTTTGCAAATGATGTGGTGCAAAGAATGGTGCTAACTGGCAAAAAAGATAAAATGGAGGATGTGTTGGCTAAAATGCCGAGTAATCCGCAAGCCAACAAGCTATTTATTAATTCTGGAAATTTACAATTCGATAGCAAAGAACATGAGATGGGAATGGGGCAGGAAACATTCTCAAATGGATCTGCTTATGCGGATTTAAATAATGATGGTAGTCTGGATATAGTGGTCAGTAATCTTAATCATCTCTCAACTATTTATAAAAGTAATGCTAAGACAGATAGTACCCATTTCTTAAAAGTAGCTTTGGAATATGAAAAACCCAATAGGGATGCAATAGGGGCAAAGGTTCAAGTTTATTCTGGTGACACACAATTTCATAGACAAATGATGCCTACAAGAGGCTTTCAGTCTTCTGTAGATTATAATTTGCATTTTGGCTTGGGCAATATTCAAAATATCGATTCTGTCAAAGTCATTTGGCCTAATAAAACAAGTAGTATCATTCCAAAACCATCGGTTGACACTTTACTAACAATCAGTTATAAGGCCGAAAACAAGATAGATGGAAAAGCGGAAACCCCATTTTTAAAAGAAACTGCTAATCAATTCTTTCAGCAAGTTGAACATGATTTTAAATCTCATAAAGAAGATAATCATGTGGATTTTTATTATGAAGGATTGATTATGAGAATGCTTTCTAAGGAAGGTCCAGCATTTAAAGTAGTCGATTTAAATAATGATGGATTAGATGATGTGATTATGGGCGGTGCAAATGGTCAAAATACAAGTATTTATTTTCAGCAAGCTAGTGGGAGTTTTAAAGCTATTATACTTGAGGATAAAGAAAATGAAGTAACTGCAATTCATACTTTTGACTCCAATGGGGATGAATTACTGGATGTTTATTTTGGATATGGTGGAAATCATCAAGCTGTAAAAGCTCCAATTTTTAATGATCAATTATTTATACAAACTAAGTCGGGAATTTTCGAAAAATCAAATGAAGCCATTCCTGAAACTGGCTATAATACTTCAATTGTTTTAAGTTTTGATTATGATGAAGATGGAGATTTAGATTTGTTTGTGGGGAGCCGTTCTGTTCCGCAAGAGTATGGACAAAGCCCTAAAAGTTTTCTTTTTGAGAATGATGGGAAAGGGAATTTTAAAGATATGACCATCAGAAGAGCCAAAGATTTAGATGGTTTGGGTATGATTACAGATGCTAAATTAGCAGATATTAATCAAAATGGTAACCAAAACTTAATCCTCGTAGGAGAATGGATGGGCATAGAAATCTTTGAAATAGCCGGAAAGCAATTGAAAAGAATAGAAACTAATCCATTGCAAGACTTAAAAGGCTGGTGGAACACAGTTGAAGTAGCTGATTTGAATGATGATGGCTTGCCTGATTTGGTTTTGGGAAATAGAGGTGATAATTTCTATTTCACCGCAACAGACGAAATGCCTGTGAAAATATGGTTAGAGGATTTTGATTCTAATGGCGATAAAGATAAAATATTGACTAGGACCATTGATGGAAAAGATATGCCACTGCAACAAAAGGGTGAAATGATTGGTCAACTGCCTGCTTTGAAAAAGCAAAGTTTGAAATATGAGGATTATGGAAAAAAATCTATTCAAGACTTATTTGGAGTTGAAAAAATCGAAAATGCAACTTATAAATCAGCCAATACTTTTCAAGCTACTGTAATGCTCAATAAAGGAAATAGTGGATTTGAAAAAGCTGATTTACCCTTTGAAGCACAATTTTCAGCTATTCATGCTATCAAAGTTTTGGATATTAATCAAGATGGTAAATTAGATTTAATATTAGCCGGCAATGAGGGTGATTTCAAGCCTCAATATGGTAAATTGGACGCTAATGATGGTTTGGTACTTCTTGGTGATGGAAAGGGCAACTTTAATTTGATTGAAGAACATAAAAGCCTAGGGCTAAAGGGGAATGTCCGTTCAATAAGCTCGATAGAGATCAATAATAAAAAGCATTTACTCATTGGTATCAATAATGATAAACCAGTCTTATTACAAATCAGTAAATAAAAATGAAATTAAAGGAATTTAGAGTAAATATTGTTATAGTTTTTTTGCTTTTAGGCTTAATTACAGCCTGTAATGATTCCAAAGATTCTTATTTTGAATTATTGGAGGCAAAGGAAACAGGTTTGAATTTTGAAAATGACTTGGAGCAAACTACGGAATTTTCCTTTTTCGATTATATGTATTTTTATAACGGAGGAGGAGTAGCAGCAGGTGATTTCAATAATGATGGCTTAGTGGATTTGTTTTTCACATCCAATATGGGTGAAAATAAACTCTTTATAAATCAAGGTGATTTTAAATTTAAAGATGTAAGTAAGGAGTCGGGTATTGAAGGTGAAGGCTATTGGTCAACAGGAGCTTCAGTAGTAGATATTAATCAGGACGGGATGTTGGACATTTATGTGAATGTAGTTGGAGATCATGAAATCCTTAAAGGCTCTAATCAACTATTTGTTTGTCAAAAAATAGAGAATGGAATTCCCGTTTTTGAAGATGAGGCCATAGCATATGATTTAGATTTAGCAGGCTTCGGAACTCAGGCTGTGTTCGCTGATTTTGATAAGGATGGTGACTTGGATATGTTTCAACTAAACCATAGTATCCATCAAAATGGTACTTTTGGAAAGCGAAAGGACTTTCAAGGAGAGGTCAGCAATGTTTCAGGTGACAGGTATTTCAGAAATGATAACGGTACATTTAATAACGTCACCAAAGAAGTTGGAATTAATAGTTCTGTGATTGGATATGGTTTAGGGGTTGTAGTAGGTGATGTGAATAATGACGGTTTCCCTGATATATATGTAGGCAATGATTTCCATGAAAATGATTATCTCTATATCAATCAACAAGATGGTACTTTTAAAGAATTGCTGACCGAACAAATGCAACATACAAGCCGGTTTTCTATGGGAGTAGATATGGCCGATATCAACAATGATGGCTTTAATGATATCATTTCTTTGGATATGCTTGCTTATGATCCCCAAATTTTGAAAAGCAGTTTGGGGGAAGAAGCATTTGATGTCTATCGATTTAAAAAAGATTTTGGTTATAACGACCAATTTGCAAGGAATAATTTACAATTGAACAACCAAAATGGGACATTCAGTGAAATAGCACTCTATTCGGATGTTTATGCTACAGATTGGTCATGGGCACCACTTTTCATGGATTTTGACAATAATGGCCAAAAGGACCTATTTGTTTCCAATGGAATTCCTAGGAGAATGAATGATATTGATTATATCAATTATATGAGTTCTAATGAAGACCAGCGAAAAAAAACAGAAATGGGTATAGTGGATAAGGAAGATTTGGAAATAGTGGAACGCATGCCTAAGATTAAATTACCTAATCGTTTCTTTTCCAATAATGCTAATCTAACCTTTGATGATATAAGTTCTAATATCTCTAACAATAAAAATTCTTATTCAAATGGAGCTATTTATGTTGATTTGGATAATGATGGAGATTTGGACATAGTCGTCAATAATTTGGAGGACAAACCATTCATCTATAAAAATACAGCAATTGAAAAGGGGAGAAGTGGTAAATATCTCCAATTTGACCTAAAAGGTTCTCAAAATAATCGAAATGCTATTGGCAGTCGTGTAATCGTAAAATTGAAAAATGGTCAATCATTAAATTATGAATATTTCCCAGTAAAAGGATTTCAAAGCTCAGCCCAAGATAAATTTCATATTGCCATAGGAGACAGTAGCCAAGTCGAAACTATTCATTTCATTTGGCCTGATGGAAGCACTCAAGTTCTAAATAATTTAGAATTTAATAAGCTACACAAATTGGAGTACAAAGAAGGCTTAAATCAATTTGATTTTGCTAAACTTCATTCCCATAAATTTGACTACAAAGTTACTGAATTGCAAGATTCAATGGATTTGAAAATTGTCCATGAAGAAAATCCTTTTGTGGAATTTATCAGAGAGCCCTTAATGCCTCACATGGTTTCATCCGAGGGGCCTGCTTTAGCGGTTGCAGATATTAATGGAGATGGAAGAGAGGATTTCTTTTTGGGTTCTTCCAAACGCGAATTAAGCCAAGTATGGATTCAAACCGAAGAAGGTAAGTTCCAGCATTCTGATCAGCCATTAATTAATAGCGATGATACCTTTGAAGACTTGGACGCATTTTTTGCTGATATTGATAATGATGGCGATCAGGATTTAATCATTGCCTCGGGGGGAAATGAATATAGAGGAGATTCCGAATACATAACGCAACGGGTTTACATTAATGATGGTAAAGGTAATTTTGATCAAAAATATATTTTTGAGGATAGTTATATGACGGCCTCTTCTCTAGCAGTTGCTGACTTTAATGACGATGGGTATGTGGATGTGTTTTTTGGAGGTAGGGCGGAACCTTACGGATATGGATTAGCTCCAGGCTCAAAACTTTATATCAATAATCAAGATGGTACATTCAAATTAGCTAATACGGAAAACGCCCCGTTTTTGGATGAATTAGGGATGGTGACTGATGCTACAGCCTCAGATGTTAATGAGGATGGAAAAGTGGATATTGTTTTGTCAATTGAATGGGAAACTATTCAAATCATGATAAATGAGGGTGATAAATTCAATCTTCAAGATGTTGGAAACCAAAAGGGTTGGTGGAAACTTGTAAAAACAGGGGATTTTGATGGGGATGGTGATCTAGATATTATTGCAGGAAATACGGGTGAAAATTCAAGATTTAAACCCACTGATAAAGAACCAGTCAACTTATATATCAAAGATTTTGATGATAATGGTCAAACAGACCCAATTATGACTTATTATCTGGAAGGACGTGAAATTCCATTTGCCAACCATGCTGAAATATTGAAGCAGTTACCTTACCTTAAGAAGGATTGGAAATATGCGCAGGATTTTTCAAGAGCAAATTTGGATGAGATTTTTGGAAGGGATAATTTGAATACCGCCAAGAAATTATCAGCCAATGATTTTTCTAGTTACTATTATCAGAATAACGGAGATGGAAGCTTCACAGCCCATGAATTGCCCATGGAGTTACAGATTTCAACCTTAAATGCGATTGAATTTATCGATAAAGAAGGAAATAGGGAACTATTAGGTGCTGGTAATTTTTATGAAAATAACATTGAAATGGGAAAATATGATGCGCAATATGGTACTGTTTTTCAAATCAATGATTCATTGATTGAGACCAAAAAGGTGAAAAACTTAAGAATTGACGGTCAAGTGAGAAAAATGCAATCAATAAAAGTGAATGGAAAGCCTTATATTTTGGTGGCAAGAAATGATAATAGCTTAAAATTAATAGCATTTGAAAAAGTAAATAATTAAGTAATGAGAATTAGAACATTATATTTTTTAATGATTTTTGGGATTTTTTTTTCCTGTTCCCAAAATGAAAATCAGAAGACTGAGGTATATGCCAATGATTTGCATTCTTTAATGCAGGAAGTGACAGATATTACAGTCCACGATATTTTTTCCCCACCTGTAGCAAGTAGGGTCTATGTTTATCCTTCCATAGCTAGTTATGAGGTTTTAGCTTCGCAGGATTCATCTTATGTGTCATTAGCTGGTCAGCTGAATGGATTTAAACCAATTCCTAAACCACAAAAAAGTGAGGTAAACTTATCAATAGCAGCACTTTATGCTAATTATTTAACTTCTAAAATGTTGATATTTTCAGAAGAAAAAATGGAAGAGTGGCTAGCAGACTGGAAAGCTGATTTAGAAGAAAGAGGCTTAAATGATAACGAATGGGAAGCTTCCGTGGATTATGCCAAAAAAGTTCATCAGCATATTGTGGAATGGGCTAATGAAGATAATTATAAGGAAACCAGGACGATGTCTAAACACCCTTTAAGTGATCAACCACATCATTGGGAACCAACCCCGCCTGCTTATATGGCGGCTATAGAACCTCATTGGAATAAAATCAGGACTTTTGTTTTGGATAGTGCAGATCAATTTATTCCAAAGCCTCCTTATGAATTCAGCATGGAAGAAAATAGTCCTTTCTATAAAGAAATGATGGAAGTATATCGGGTAGTTAAGGATGTGGATGAAGAGAAAAAAGCCATTGCTTCTTTTTGGGATTGTAATCCTTATGTGATGAATATTACTGGTCATGTGATGTTTGCGACTAAAAAAATCACACCTGGTGGTCATTGGATGGGAATTACTAAAATTGCTTCTATTTTAGATTCAGCGGATTTAATGAAAAGTAGTCAAGCCTACACAAAGACTTCTATTGCTTTGGCTGATGGATTTATTTCATGTTGGGATGAAAAATATAGATCAAATTTAATCCGTCCAGAAACCATCATTAATAGAAATATTGATGGAGATTGGACACCTACACTACAAACTCCTCCTTTTCCGGAATATACCAGTGGGCACAGTGTTATTTCTACAGCAGCAGCCAACGCATTAACTGATGTTTTTGGTGATAATTTTAGCTTTGTAGATAGTACGGAAGTTAAGTTTGGCTTGCCAAGCAGGGAGTTCAATTCTTTTATGGAAGCCTCTCAAGAAGCAGCCATCAGTAGATTGTATGGTGGGATTCATTACAGAAGAGCCATAGAAGAAGGGGTTTGGCAAGGAAATAAAATAGGGGAAATGATTAGAAAAGAAATAAAGTTTAAGGACAATCAAGCTATTGCTACTAAATAAAATGGGAAATCGTTTAAATAATTCTAGGATCTATTCTTTGTTAATATTGTTCTGGATTTCATTTTCTTGTTCACAAACGAATGAGCAGATAGATACGAATAGTAATGATTTAAATGAATATCTAGAATTTTATGATTCTGAATTATTTAAAGCGGTTCAATTAGGGGAAATTTTTGAGGACTCTAAGTCCTTTGTAGATTGTATCCCCAAAACTGATTTAAAAAAGGTACAAATCAGTTTCTTGGCTGAGAGAGATCAAAAGGATTTCGATTTAAAGGCATTTGTTTTAGTAAATTTTGAGTTACCTGAAAACCCTAAAACTGATTTTGAATCAGATCAGGAAATAGATATGTACGAGCATATCGAAAGCTTATGGCCAATTTTAACTCGTTCAAAAGATACAGTTCAAAACTCTTCTTTAATCCCATTACCTAATCCTTATGTTGTGCCCGGTGGGCGTTTTAGAGAAATATATTATTGGGATTCCTATTTTACGATGTTGGGTTTAAAGGCTTCAGGTAAAGAAGAATTGGCTATTAATATGTTGGATAATTTTGCTTTTCTAATTGATAGCTTGGATTTCATCCCAAATGGAAATAGGGCATACTATACCGGAAGAAGCCAACCTCCATTTTTTGCGCTTATGGTTGATGAATTGACATCTAATAATCGTACAAAATTTATATCTTATCTTCCTCAATTGAAAAAGGAATATCAATTCTGGATGAATGGAGGTGGAAACTTATCCGAAAAAAAACCAGCCAATAAAAGAGTGGTTTTATTAGAAGATAATATCGTTTTAAATCGCTATTACGATGAATTTTCAAAGCCTAGACCGGAATCTTTTAAGGAAGATTATGAATTGGTGGTTAAATATAACTTAAATCCTGATAAAACTTACCGTGATTTAAGAGCAGGCGCTGAATCTGGTTGGGATTACAGCAGCAGATGGTTTTCTGAACCTCAAAAAATGCATTCTATTCAAACAACTGACATTATCCCAATAGATTTAAATGTACTTCTATATTTCCTTGAAATAAAAATTGCACAAGCCTACAATTGGAATGAACAACTCGATAGTGCCAATATTTATTTAGAGAAAGCGAACAAAAGAAAAGATGCTATTAACAGTTTGCTATGGGATGAAAAGCAAAAAAGATATGCGGACTATAACTTCTTTACAAACAAACATACAAATATTCTAAGTATGGCCGTTGCATACCCATTGTTTGCCAATATTGCTCCTAAAGACAAAGCCCGGATGGTCATAAAACAAATGCAAGATAGTCTGTTGCTTGCAGGAGGGTTTGTCAGCACTACTATAGAAAGCGGACAGCAATGGGATTATCCAAATGCTTGGGCACCTTTACAGTGGATTGGCATTCAAGCATTGTTCAATTATGGAGCACATGATGTAGGACTTAATGTGATGGATAGATGGTTGAGTTTAAATGAAAAAGTCTATCAACAGACAGGCAAGATGATGGAGAAATATAATGTAGCAGATACCAGCTTACAGGCAGGAGGAGGGGAATACCCATTGCAAGATGGTTTTGGCTGGACTAATGGAGTGGCTGTGGCCATGAAGAAAATTTTGGATGAAAAGGAGGCTATAACACTCGATTAGTACTATTTATTTGTTCATTTCACGCTATTCTATATACCGCTTACCAAATCCCATTTTTTATTTACGAAAAATCCATCTAATTTCCGCTAATGGAAAACGATAAAGATTTAGAAGACAATAAACCACCTGTTCTTGGGAAATGGAAGAATTTTTATTGGTTATTGATCATCGTATTGGTCATTTTGATAAGTATTTTTTATGCCATAACCCTTTATTTTAAATGAGCTCATTAGATTGGATCATACTTTTTGGAACCCTTTTACTAATTGTAAGCTATGGCGTTTATAAGACCAAAGGCAGCAAAAATATTGAATCCTATTTAAAAGGAGACAATAGCATGAAATGGTGGACTATTGGTTTGTCCATTATGGCAACTCAAGCCAGTGCTATTACCTTTTTGTCAACACCCGGTCAAGCTTATAACAGTGGCATGGGCTTTATACAATTCTATTTCGGCTTGCCACTGGCTATGATTATTTTGAGTATTTGGGTATTACCTATTTTCTATAAATTGAAAGTTTATACTGCCTATGAATACCTTGAATCACGCTTCGATTTAAAAACCAGGATATTGGGCGCTTTTCTTTTTCTTATTCAAAGAGGATTAGCGGCTGGAATTACAATATATGCTCCTGCAATTATACTTTCTACCATTTTAGGTTGGCCTTTAGTTTATACGACAGTTATTATAGGTTCATTAGTAATTATTTATACTGTAAGCGGAGGCACTAAAGCAGTAAGCCAAACGCAAAAGCATCAGATGATTGTGATGATGGGAGGGATGATAGTTGCCGGTTTATTTGTGGTGAAATTACTTCCTGAAGATATTGGCTTAACAGAAGCAACCAAATTAGCAGGTCATTTAGGTAAATTGGAATTGATCAATACTGAACTGGATTTGGAAAATAGATACACATTGTGGACAGGCCTATTAGGCGGGTTATTTGTGGCTTTATCTTATTTTGGGACAGATCAGTCACAGGTGGCTCGTTACCTCTCAGGCAAATCTTTAACCGAGAGCAGATTAGGATTGATGTTCAATGGATTGCTTAAAATCCCAATGCAGTTTATAATTTTATTTATAGGAGCTTTGGTTTTTGTTTTTTATCAGTTTAATCAAGCACCTGTTTTCTTTAATGAAGCGGCTAAAAAAGAGGTTTATGTTAATCCTGAGCAAAAGGAAAAATATCAAGCAGTTGAAAAAGAATACTCTAATTTATTTGAAGAAAAAAGAAGGCAAGTACACTTACTATCTGAAGCAGAGGGTAATGAAATCGAAGTACTAAAACAAAGTATCGCGCAAATTCATGCGCAGGAAAATCAACTTCGGGAGGAAGCCAAGGCTATAATTAAAGATACCAATGCAGATCTGGAAACCACTGATACGGACTATGTTTTCATTACTTTTGTAATGGAAAACTTACCGAGGGGTATTATTGGGCTTTTATTGGCTGTGATTTTTTCTGCAGCCATGTCATCAACAGCCTCGGAATTGAACGCATTGGCTTCTACCAGTATTATCGATATTTATAAAAGAAATATTTACCAAAGCGGAAGTGAGAAACATTATTTGATTGCCTCTAAGCTTTTCACTTTGTTTTGGGGAATAATAGCTGTTTTATTTGCCACATTTGCCGGGCTGTTGGATAATTTGATCCAAGCTGTAAATATTTTAGGTTCAATTTTTTATGGTACTATTTTAGGTGTATTTCTGTCCGGCTTCTTTATAAAATATATTAAAGGAAATGCTGTTTTCATAGGTGCCTTAGTGGCTCAAATGGTGGTGTTATATTTTTATTTTTTTAGTGATATGGCCTATTTGTGGTTCAATCTATTGGGATGTGGAATCGTTATTATAGTTGGTCTTGTTTTTCAATTTTTAAAGAATAAGTAATTAATATCACAGTATCTTTATTTTAATCATATAGTATTTATTCAAGATGTATTATACTGTAAGATTTGGAGATTTCATTCTCTAGTTGTATTTTTCTAATCTATATGAAAATAAAAATTAAAATAGTTTTTGTATTTTTTTCACTTCTAATGGGCTTCAATGCAGTTGCTCAAGATCCTGAATTAGCAAAAATTTATATGGATCAGGCCGATCAAGTTTATGCTGAGGCAAAAGATGCAATAGAAATTGCAAAAGATATATATGTACAGGCCACTGAAGCAGATACGATGAATATTAGAGCTAATTATATGGCTGGAAAACTGTTTTTGGAAACTGTGAACAGAGATTATTCCACTAAATATTTTGAAAGGGTTAAAAAGATAGACTCAAAATATAGATTTAATATCGACTATTTGTTGGGTCGGGGTTACCAATACGGCTTGGAATTTGAAAAGGCTTTATTTCATTTTGATCTGTACAAAAAAAGATTACAAGCTAATAAAAGTTATCGTGGGGGAGATAAAACCTCTATCTATGAGGTAAACGACAGGATTGAAGAATGTAGGAATGCCAAGGAAATCATAGGAATGCCTTCTTCCTATACAATTGAAAATGTAGGGGAAGATGTTAATTCAACTTGGCCGGATTATGCCCCGGTTTTGAATGAGGATGAAACCGTTATGATCTTTACTTCAAGAAGACAGGAAGATAACACCAATGAAAACGTAGATAAAGACAACTTTTATTTTGAAGATATTTATATTTCAAAAAGAAAGGGTGTTACTTGGAGCAAGGCAAAAAATATTGGTCAAAATATTAATACACCCTATCATGATTCAAATTTGTTCTTAAGTAGCGATGGTAAAACCCTTTATATCTATTCTGATGAAGGAAATGGTGATATTTATTATGCTACTGAGAATGCAAATGAAGAATGGAGTAAACCTAAACCACTTGAAGGCAGGATCAATTCTCAAGGATTTGCTGAGCAGTCAATTTGGGTTTCAGAGGACGGAGAATTTATGATGTTTGCTTCTAACAGGCCTGGAGGTTATGGCGGTTTCGATATTTATGGTTGCTATAAAGAAGATGGGCAATGGAAAAGACCATTTAACATGGGGCCGGAAATCAATACCAAACAAGATGAAGATGGCCCTTATATGGCAAAAGACGGTCTAACTATATATTTTAGTAGTAAAGGGCATAAAGGGTTTGGTGGTTTTGATGTGTTCACTTCTAAGTATGATACTAAAACTGAAAAATGGGGAAAGCCTGAGAACTTAGGATATCCTGTCAATACAGTTGACGATGAAGTCTATTTTCATCCCACATCTGATGGGGAAAGAGGCTATTTAGCTTCCGTAAGAGAGGAAGGCTTAGGATTTACGGATATTTATATGGTGAAACATGTAGGGGATTTAGGTATTACTGCCAAAGAACGAATTTCCAAGTTGAAGAAAACCGAAAATGAATTTGTGACTGATGAGGAATTGAAAATTAAAAAATTAATTGATTCAGTTCTGAATATTTCGGCTTATCAGGTCTATTTTGAAGTTAATTCAACAGATATTTTAGAAAGACATGAATCCAAATTGATAGACATGGCAACATTTCTAAAATCCCATCAAAATTTAGGCATCCAAATTTCTGCTTTTGCATCTTCAGATGGAAATCCAAAATACAATTATGAATTATCAAACAAACGAGCACAATCAGTACTGAAATTTTTTAAAAATCAAGGAATAGAGGAGGATAGATTAGCCGCTAGGGGATTTGGTGTGCTTACTGGCGGAAGTGAGGATAAATCACGAAAAGCAGAAGTTAAGATACTAGATCTCTCAAAATTTGATGAATGAATGGGATCAAATTATCAACCCATTCAATAATCCTACTTTGTCATATTGGAACTGTTGCTATCGATTTGTGCCTGCCTGCAGACAGGTCTTCATAAATCGAACTTGTAACTGTTTAGAGCTGTGAAGACACATCTCATAGCGATGATTGAGGAATATGACAAAGTAGGATTAATCAATAATTATAAAGCATCAATTAAATCTTGATTTCTTTTTACATATCCAAAATCACCTGAGCTGTTCTTTTTAGCCAATTCAATTGATTTTTCAGCTACTTGCTTTGCTTCCTTTTTATTACCCATTTTAGCCAAAATCTGAGCTTTTAAATGTAAGTTCCAAAACTGCTCACTATTTTTACCTTCTGCCAAATAAGCATTTACCCATTCTAGAGCTTGGTTTAAATCTTTATCATTTGTATAATAATAATTCGCTGCAGTGATTAGGTTTCTAGGGCTCACTCTAGTGTATTGCGCTATTTGAGCCATTACTTTATCATCGTAAGTAACTTCAAAAGGAATTTTCAAGCTTACATTCTCCCATTCAAAATGGATATTGGCAGATCGATTATTGGCTGAGATGTCAGATATTTGATAAGTTAAAGTTTCTACCGGCTCATCTAATTTTGTGGCTTTTTGAATCACGGAAACAACTTCTTTTGATTCATCAAAATTGCCCACATTTCCACCTAAAGAAATATCACTGTAAAGTATAAACTCCCATTCATTTTCCCCTGGAGTCATTAAAACCAAATATTTCCCAGCTTCCACTTTATTCCCAGCAATCATGGCATCTGTGCTTAAGTCCAATATTGTTCCATTGTTGGCACCTGCTCTCCATAAAACTCCATAAGGTTGAAGAAAATCACCACCTTCTCCAAAAATTTGACGTCCTTTTACGCTTGGTCTAAAGTAGCTGATAGATACATCCGTTAAACCTACTGTAGTTTCTACCTTCGCTTTGGGTGAAGGTTGTGGGATTTCAATCTGTGCATTTAATTCGAGCGTACCTATTATAAAAATAGATAAACTAAATAGTAAAATTGATTTTTTCATAATGATTATATTTTTTAGTAAAATTAAAAGGTAATTCGCAATCGAAAACTACTTTTCTGAATGAAAGTTACAAAAAAAAGATTAGATAGGGCATTTTTTTCAAATCCGGATGTCGTTGAAATAGCAGAAGCATTATTGGGTAAAATAATTTGTACAAAAATAGATGGTCAGTATTGTGAGGCAATGATTACAGAGACAGAAGCTTATGCCGGTACTAATGATAAGGCATGTCATGCTCATATGGGAAGATATACAAAAAGAACCGCAACTATGTACGAAGAAGGAGGAACAGCCTATATTTATTTATGTTATGGTATTCATCATTTATTTAATATTGTCACGAACCGCCATGGAAATGCTGATGCAGTTTTAATTAGGGCAATAGAACCCATTGAAGGGACTGATTCCATGTTGAAAAGAAGGAATGCAAAGATTTTAAAACCTTCTTTATTCTCCGGCCCAGGTAAGTTGACAAAGGCTTTGGGTATTAATAAATCCTTCAATGCAACTGATCTCGTAAATAGCGAAGAAATATTTATAGTCGATGGCAATAAAAAGATAAATGATATTGTAAAAACTACCCGTATAGGAATTGATTATGCTGGAGAAGACGCTTTTCTACCTTGGAGGTTTTATATATCAGGAAATAAATTTATAAGTCAGCCGTAATAAAATGTTTTTTTTATAAATTAGAATTAAATTATAAATACAATGGATAAATTCTTGTGCCCAGTAGATTTTTCGGCTTATTCCCTAAATGCTTTAGAATATGCCTCTAAGCTTTTACAGATAAGAAAAGGAAGCATGACACTCATCCATATTTTTTCTGAAAAAGAATTTCTCCATTCCTTAGAAGGTGAAAAATCTGATTTCGATGATTTAAAGCAACATGCTAAAGATAAATTGAGCGGTTTGGCAGATGAAATTGAAAAAGAATATGAGTTTGAATGCGATTTTGTTTTATCAATAGGGGAGGTAAATAATTCAATAAGTCAATATGCTGTTAACAATGATTTTGATTTAATAATTATGGGAACTCAAGGGAATGGATATAGTCGTAAAACCATTATTGGGAGTAGAACTTTGAGAACTGTTGAAAATTCCGCTGTCCCTGTTTTAACTGTCCCCCTTGATGCTGATTTTAAAAATTGGAATTCTGTGGTGTATGCCTCAGATTATTCTGATCACGATAAAATCACTATGCAAAAATTAGTCAGTTTTATTTATCCCTTTAGAAGCAGGATACGCTTTGTACATGTAAGCCACTCCAAAAACGTAATGAGCGAAAAAAGCTATGAAGAATTTAAGTCAGAACTTTCTAGCTTTTTAGGTTATGAAAAAATCAGTTATTATTTAAAAGAGTACAAAAAGGATATAAGTAGTGGCATTGAAGAGTTTGTAAATGAACAACAAGGCGATGTGTTGGTATTATTGAAGAGAAAGAGAAATTTCTTTGAGAAATTACTGGGAAACAGTGTGTCCACGGAAATTACTTATTTGAGTACCCATCCTCTATTAATCTATCAAGAAAAGGATAATCATTAGCCCTACTTCTAATAAGATTCATTTTTTTATTCCAGCTTAGATGTACAGGTTTACTGTGTTTTCATTTATATTTTTTATTCATGCCCCAGATTTAATTTTCAATCAACGGTTTATAGGTTTTGATTATTTCTTATAATTATTTATCATAAGTATCTGATTATTAACTTTAAAGATACCTTTAATTATTTTATAACTTTAAGTTGAATTTAGTAAAAATTGTATTAGATTAGCATCGTAGTATTGCAGTACCATTATTTTATATCATTAATTATACAAAGAATAAGAGGTAAGGTTTGTACTATTTGATAATTGTAACGTTTGTTGCTATCAGTTATATTGTGTTATTAAAAAATCTAAAAGAATGCGATTAATCTTAGTGTTTTTCATAATGTTTCAATCCATTGGTTTCCTTTGTAAAGGTCAAGAGAAGCCTATTATAATTGATTCATTAGAAAGCATTTATGATGATATATCACCAGTATTATCAGCAGATGAAAGCACATTATATTTCACCAAAAAGAATCATCCGGAGAATGCAGGAGGAGAGCGGGATATGGGTGATATTTGGTATAGTAAAAAAATAAATGATAAATGGACTAGTGCTCAGCGATTGAGAGGACCTGTCAATAATACACATTTTAACGCAGTAATTGGAATTACGCCCGATGACAATATCATGTATGTAGTGGGTAATTATAAAAGTCCTAGAAAGGGAGGGATTTCCTATTCAAGAAGAATTGGAGATAATTGGAGTGAACCTCAACCAGTAGATATACCTTATTACAAAAACAAGTCTGAACACTTATCGGGAAGCCTTAGTAAGGATGGAAAAATAATGGTGTTAAGCCTTGAAAGTTTTAGCACTAGAGGGAACGAAGATATTTATTATACTTTCAGAAAATCAATTGATGAATGGACTGAATTAAGAAATTTAGGAATTGATATTAATACTGAAGCTCAGGAATTAACCCCTTACTTAGCTTCTGACAATAAAACATTATTTTTCAGCTCTAATGGAAGAGGAGGAAAAGGAAGTAGGGACGTTTTTTATACCAAAAGAAAGGATGCAACATGGACCACTTGGTCAGAAGTGGTCAATCTGGAAAGTGTAAACTCAGAAGGAGCCGACTGGTATTTTAAATTGATCGATGATGGTGAAAATGCATTATTGGTTAATACTGTCAACAGTATCGGTCTGGGTAATATTTTGAAAACAAAAACCCCAGCTGAAGTTGTCATAGAGCCTGAAGCCGAAAAAAGTATGACAGCCTCTTCTCAATCAGTTTTGGCTTTAAATAATAATTCCAATAAAAAGGATGCGCCAGTAAGAGAGAAAATATCAGTTCAATTTGAGGTGGTAGATGGCTTTACTGGAAATCCATTAAAACCTCAATTGCTCATCAAAGGAGTGAATGAAATGAGTAAAAGCTCATATTCTGAAATAGTAATGGGTAAATCTTCATCATATAAGACCAAATTGTTTAAAGATTCCATTTATACAGTAGATATTTCTGCCGAAGGTTATTTAGATGATCTACAGACAATTAAAACAGATACTATCAAGGCAGACCAAACAATCCGCTTAGAGCTAATAAGTTTAGAAGAGGGGACTACCATTCAATTAAAAAGTGTATTGTTTCAAAGAGGAACCGCTGATATATTGGAAGGCTCATTTGAAGAATTAGATCGTGTTTACAGTATGCTTAAAAAGAACCCAAAAATTGAAATTGAACTCTCAGGTCATACGGATAATACCGGTAGTGCTAAATTGAATATTGAATTATCACAAAAAAGATCCGATAGGATAAAACAATATTTAGTAGAAAAAGGGATAGATGCCAAAAGATTGGAAAGTAAAGGTTACGGTGGGGCGCGACCTATCGCAAGTAATAAATCAGAGGCCACTCGAAAACTGAACCGCAGAGTTGAATTTACCATCATTAAAATTTAAATAAGTTAAATGGCTAATGAGGGCATAAGTTTAAGGGAAAGAAAATCAGCAAAATTAAAATTACTGATATTATCTATTGCCAAAACAATGCTAAGGCAACAAAATTTCCAAGATATACACGTTACCGAACTTTGTAAAAAAGCAGGTATCTCAAAAGTTACTTTTTTCAGATATTTCCCTCAAAAGGAAGATTTATTATTGTACTTTATGAGAGTATGGGCTTTTGAGTTGAGCTTAGAGTTACAAAAAAATGATATTAAAGGAATTAAAGCCGTTAAATTAATATTTGACCGATATGGTAATTTATGTGAAAATTATCATTCAGTTATCCTTCATCTAATTAAATACCATGCTATTTCACCTTTGGTATTAAAACCAATCAGCATTAAAAAAGCAGAAAAGCTTTTACTCTTTCCCCACGAAGATGATATCCAATATATGGAAGTTCTAGCATTTGATAAATTGTTGGAAAAATATATGCTAGAAGCCATATTTCAAACTGAAATTACCAAAAGCTCCGATGTTTCCGATATGGTCAGTATGCTTTTAACCACTACTTATGGCTCAATATTGGTTGCAAAAATGAGGCAATTACCCGTTAAGGCTGTTCTCAAGAAAAATATCAATGCTGTCTTGGATACTTTCTGAATTATCAATCAATATAATACCTAGCTCTTCCACATTTTTGATTATTTTTACAACAAATAATTAATTATGAAAATCACAGAGTTTTTAAGACATAACTATCGACATTTTAATGCTGCGGCCTTAATTGATGCGGCTGACGGATATAAGCATCACATAGAGTCAGGTAAGAAAATGTTGGTTTCATTAGCAGGAGCCATGTCCACAGCTGAGCTTGGAATTTCCTTTGCCGAAATGATCCGACAAGATAAAGTACAAATCATAAGTTGTACAGGTGCAAACCTAGAGGAAGATTTGATGAACTTAGTGGCTCATAGTCACTATGAAAGAGTACCCAATTATAGGGATTTAACCCCTCAACAAGAATGGGATTTGTTGGAAAAAGGTCTTAATAGAGTGACAGATACTTGTATTCCCGAAGAGGAGGCTTTTAGAAGGTTGCAACAACACATATTTGAAATCTGGAAGGATGCTGAGGATAAAGGTGAACGATATTTCCCACATGAGTTTATGTATAAATTAATTCGTTCAGGAGTATTGGAACAATATTATGAAATTGATCCTAAGAATAGTTGGATGTTGGCTGCTGCTGAAAAGAACTTGCCTATAATTGTACCAGGATGGGAAGATAGCACCATGGGGAATATTTTTGCCAGCTATTGTGTAAAAGGTGAACTCAAACCTTCCACCATGAAATCTGGGATTGAATATATGACATTTTTAGCAGACTGGTATAGGCAGAATGCAGGAACAGATGGAGTGGGTTTCTTTCAAATAGGAGGGGGAATAGCAGGTGATTTTCCAATTTGTGTGGTTCCGATGCTTTATCAGGATTTGGAATATTCGGATGTTCCTTTTTGGAGTTATTTTTGTCAAATTTCAGATTCAACAACAAGTTATGGCTCTTATTCAGGGGCTGTCCCTAATGAGAAAATCACATGGGGTAAGTTAGACATTGATACGCCAAAATTCATCGTAGAGTCAGACGCTACTATTGTAGCACCCTTGATTTTTGCTATTGTTTTAGGGCAGTAAAATTCCTTATGATAAATATCTTAAACTTGTCAGGTTTAATTGATTGTATTTTGCATAATTGATTGTTTCATGCTTTGTATTTTCAAAACCTGACAGGTTTATATAATTTTAATACTTCAATATAAACTCTTGTAAGTTATCTGATCTTTCTAGGTTGAGCTTTTTTCTCAATCTATATCTTGCAATTTCAACGCCCCTGATTGAGATGTTTAATAAGTGAGCAATTTCTTTTGTGCTTAAGTTCATCCTTAGGTAGGCGCTTAATTTCATTTCCTGCGGACTTAAGTCAGGATAATCATTTTTCCATCTCTTGATAAAATCTCCATGAACTTGATCGAAATGAATAGAAAAGTGTTCCCAATCATCATCGGCCGAAATGTTTTTATCAATATTATGAATTACCCTGCTGATTTCATGTTTTACTTCCTGATTTTTGCTCCTTTTTGAAATGGTATTGAGGTTTGATTTAATGCTATTAATAAAACTATTTTTATTGATTAAATGCATGGTGGAGGTGGCCAATTCTTTATTTTTCAGCTTTATTTCTGATTTTAGTTTTTCGTTTTTGAGGTGTTCAAGCTTTTGTTCAGATGTTTTGAGTTCGCTGTCTATTCTCGTTATCTCTTTTTCTTTTTCTTCCGTAATTATTTCTGTTTTCTTTTTATAACGTAATTCAAAAAATAAAAATATTAGGACAGAAGAAACCAACCCTAAAAATATGTATAAGCCATACGCCCAATTTGTCCTGTACCATGGTGGAAGTATAGTAAATTCAAAAGTGGCCACATTGCTTAATTGACCGTAAATATTCTTCGCCCTTACATGGAATATGTAATTTCCTTCCTTTAGATTGGTATATTCTTTAGCCGTTCTTACTGACCATTCACTAAAACCAGCTTCATTATTTTCAAGCCAATACTGATATTCATTTTGGAATTGTCCGTTCATATATGGGGCACTATATTCCATTCTAATTGAATTTTCTTTAAACGGAATCTCAATTTCTTTATTTAATTGCTTAAAACTAACTGTATTACCCTTCATTTGACGTCCATAGGTAATAATTGAATCCTTGGAATTTGAAATGCCTATTTTAGTGAATATAACATCATAATTGATGTCAGGTAATTTTTGGATTGTATTGTCAAATTGAACAAAACCTTCTTTTGCGGCAAAAAGTACCTTATTCGCATCTAATGGGATAATATTATGTAAATCATCATTTAATGCGTTTTTTAATTGATTGAATACTGCGGTATGCTTGTGGTATTTACCATTAGTACTTTTTTCCAAAACTCCTGTTTCTTTCATGCTCACAAAATAAATATTTCCCAACGCATCTTCTGCAAAACTTACAAATTGGGTTTCAGGGGAGAAATACTCTGATAAAAAGGAGGATTTAACAAAACGATCTTTCGCTTTATCATACTCGTAGAGACCGTCTTCTGTTGAGAAAATCAAGTTGTTATTGAGTCTCCATACATTGATTAAAACCTTTGAAGGAAGGCCTTTTTCAATTCCATAATATTCAGAACTTACAGTTTTTAAATCTTCCGATAATTTTATTTTGTAAACCCCTTTATATCCGTGAGTCATCCATATATTACCGTCCTCATCTTCTTCCATTACTCGTGATGATTCCTCAAACCCTTTTAATTCATGGAGAAATTCAATTCCTTTACTTGTTTTCCTAAATAATGATAAACCTTTATAATTACCTTGAATAACATGTTCTGGATGGTTCCTTAGATCTAAAAAAGTCCAAGTCCCCGGGCTTTCTGAAATCAGCTGAGCCTCACCCTTTTTAATCTTAAAAGTACCGGCATGATGGCCCAGAATGACAGCATTATTTATATTTTGAATTTTATAGACTTGTCCAGTTGTATTTTTAACTTTCTCGAATAAACTATTTTTATGATTGATGTTTTTATAATAAAGCCCATTGTTTGTCCCTAAAAATAAGGTGTCATTTAGTAATAATGCATCATAACCGGTACCGGGTAAGCCTGTTTGTTCATTTACATGTTCAAAAGGAGAGTTCAGGGCAACTGAAGAAATTCCATTATTATGACCTAACCATAAATTTCCCTGAATATCTTCATGTAATGAAAGAACCGTTCTGTTTTCTATTCCTTTTCCTTTGTTTAGGTGAAATTGAATTTCTCCTTTAATATTTAAAACATAAAGCCCTTCATTTTGTGTCCCTATGGCAATATTACCTGACCTCAATCTTTTCATTTTATTAATGTTCGCATTTTTAAAAATTGATTGACTTTTTGTGTTCCAAACATTAATATTTCCTCCAGTTTTCAAATAAACCCCATTTTTTAAAGTGCTAATAAGTAATTGATCATTATTGAGTTCGATAATCCCACTAATTGTCATTTTACTGAAGTAATTGCCATAAGGGGTAGATTTTACCTCACCATTCTCCATAGCGGATAAGCCTTTTCCAGCTTGATTTAGGTACAATTTGTTGTTTACCAAGAAAAAATTGTCTGGATCAGTTTCAGGTTTCACTATCTTAACTAATTGACCTGATAAATTAAATATGAATATATCATCAAAGGTACAGAATAGTATATGGTCATTTTGTTTGAAAACTCTCCATGCTTCATCAAAGTTTCTATTGATTTCTGGCACACTATCAGCCAAGCTAACAAAAGCCAATTTTCCTTTTTGATTGGGAACATAATAGCCGAAATCACCCTGTGCGGCTATGTAGATTTTTCCGTTTGAATCCACAAATACGTCCCTGCATTTTGTGCCGCTTTCCAAAGAATACTTATTCCAATTAGTACCATCAAATTCCAGTAAACCAAAATTGTTGGCTACGTATAGTAAGCCGGCTTGACTTTGGGTGATTTTCCAATTTTGGATTCCGCCATGGTAATCTTGACTTGAAAAGTATTTGTAAAACGGATAACCTATTGATTGGCTTTTACCGATATATGCTGAAAATATTATTACAATAATGAGTATTAACCTTTCTTTATGATGTTTCATTTCCAAATCATTAATTAATCACAATTTAATAAAATATGATAAGATTGTAGTAATGTTGGTGAAAATAGTGTAGAAAAAAACCTGATATATATTAAGTATTAAATATCCTTTTATTTAACAAATAGCTACATTTATTTACTTTTTTGATGAGTTTTTGAGCAATGTTAAAATATGCTTTGATGTAGTTATGATGTATTGTTAAAATTTGCTTAGTGTATTAATTAATGGTCATTTGGTTCATGCTTAATTAACAAAAAGTAAAAATTTAATAATTGAACAAATCAAATAACTATGAAACACATTTTTACTCTTGTCTTTATTATATTCTACAGCTTCAATTTATCAGCTCAGGATATAGTAGTTTCCGGAACTGTTACTGATGAAAATGGTGAGCCTCTACCGGGGGTGAACATTATGATCGTGAATTCATCATCAGGAACTACTACGGATTTTGAAGGTAATTACAAATTATCCGTAGATGAAAACGCAAAATTAAGATTCAGTTTTATTGGATACTCTACTATAACAGAAAATGTTAATGGAAGATCAACCATCAATATCAAAATGGAATCCGATTTTGAGTCTTTAAGTGAGGTTGTCGTTGTGGGTTATGGTAGTCAAAAGAAATCGGTTGCTTCAGCTGCGATTTCTTCTGCTGATGTAGAGGCAATGGAAAAAATTAGTGTCCCTAATGTTGGAAGGTCTTTACAAGGTCTAGTAAACGGTGTTAGTGTGAGTGGAGTTTCTGGTCAACCAGGCTCAAATCCTACCATTTTGATCAGAGGGGTTGGTAGTAATTCAAATAATAGACCATTGGTAGTAATTGATGGTTTACAAACTCAAGTGGAAAATTTAAATGCGCTTTCTCCTAGCGATATTGAGTCTATACAAGTTTTAAAAGATGCGGCTTCAACAGCAATTTACGGAACAAGGGGAGCTAATGGTGTTATTGTTGTGAAAACGAAGTCTGGAAAGCCGGGAAAAATAGAATTAAACTACAATGGTTCTTATTTTATTCAATCTGCTTGGGAAACCCCTCAGATGTTAAATGCTGAACAATACATTGACATTATAAATGAAAAATATGAGAATGGAGGTACACCTTTACCAGCTGGATTTCCTGAAAGAGGAACTACTCCTGCTTTCGATACTGACTGGATGGATCGCATCTTTACTGACGGAAGCATTCAAAACCATAATCTTTCTGTAAGCAAAGGTTCGGAAAATGGTCATTTATTCGCATCAATGACTTATACCGGTCAAGACGGTATTATAGCACCGGAAAAATCTTATTTTGATCGTTTTACTGTTAGATTAAACTCTGAATCTAATATAACAGACTACCTAACTTTTGGTCAAAATCTTTCTATTACTGCTACAAGTAATAGTTCAATTCCTGAAAACAATGAATTTGGAACACCTATAGCGGATGCTATTGTTTATGACCCTATTACTCCTGTTTTTGATAATAATGCCCAATTTGGATTCGCTCAATCACCTTATGTTCAAAAGGAATATGTGAATCCTTTTAGTAGAATTTTCATTAATAATAGTGAATCAAATTCAGAACAGATTTTTGGAAATGCCTATTTACAATTGAAACCTGTAAGCTGGTTAAAGTTAAGAACTGATTTAGGTGTAAATAGATTTAATCAAACAACAGACAATTATTCTCCCGCCTACCAATTGACTCCAGCATTTGTGAATCAAAATAGCGTAGTGGGTACACAAAGTTACAGCAACTTTAGATGGCAATGGGAAAACTATGCAACGGTGACCCAAGACTTTGGATTGCACAATATTGAGGCGGTATTAGGTTCAACAGCTATTCGTTTTACAGAAAAGTTTTTTGGTGCATCGGGACAAAACCTTCCTGTGGAAGCTTTGACTAATGAAAGCCTTCGTTATGTTGATTTAACACCTGATTCTTCAAGAAGATCATATGGAGGAGCAAGCGCGCCAAGAATAAATTCCAGTATCTTTTTTAGAACTTTATATAATTACGATCAAAAATATTTAGCCACAGTTTCATTTAGACGTGATGGCTCCTCGAATTTCGGTAGCGAGTATAGATTTGTAATTTTCCCTTCTTTTTCTGCTGGATGGGTAGCCTCAGAAGAAAATTTCTTTAATGTGCCTTATGTTGATTTTGCAAAATTAAGAGCCAGCTGGGGTTCAAATGGAAATGATAATATTGGGGCATTTAATTATACCAGTTTAGTAACATTTAATAGTACGTATCAATTTGGTGATGCTTCTAATCAAAACATATACTATGGAGCTGTGCCAAGTAATTTGTCTAACCCTTTTGTTAGATGGGAAGAGTCCAAACAGTTGGATATTGGTTTGGAAACAAAATTATTCGGAAACCAGGTCTCTTTTGAATTAGATTATTATAGAAAAGTAACAGATGGCCTTTTAATTGTTAATGGCGCAACACCAATAATCGCAGGAAATAATCCGGCATTTACCAATGTAGGTAGAATAGAAAATTCCGGATTTGAGTTCAAAATTGATTACTTCAAGCAATTAGGAGAATTAGAGCTTGGCGTTACTTTAAACGGATCAACACTTAATAATGAAGTTACGGAAGTGGATGGTAATGAAGGATTCCTTAACGGATACAACTGGCCTGTTCGAAATGCATTTATTAGTCGAATGGAAGTAGGGCAACCTTTATTTTATTTTAGAGGCTATCAAGCTGATGGAATATTTAGAGATGAGGCTGAAGTTTTTGGACACATCAATAGTGAAGGTGATTTGTTACAACCAAATGCTGAGCCTGGAGATTTGAGATATGTGGATGTTAATAACGATGGTGAAATTAATCTTGATGATTGGACCAATATAGGTAAACCTTGGGCTGATTTTACATTTGGTCTAAATCTTACTGCTAATTACAAGGCATTTGATATGAATATGTTGATCGCGGGTCAAACTGGTAATCAAATATACAGGACATTTGAGAGACAAGATGTACCTAATAATAATTATACATCAGAGTGGTTAGATAGATGGAGTGAGTCAAATCCTAATGGAAGCTATCCTAGAGTAGTATCTGGTGCTGTTGATCCTGTGGCAAATAATAATAGCCCTTCTAGTTTTTATGTAGAAGATGGCGACTTTGTAAGGATTAAAAACATGCAATTGGGTTATTCATTGCCTACTAGTTTATTAGAGAAGGCTGGATTAACAAAAGCAAGAGTTTACATATCAGTTGATAATTTATTGACCCTGACCGGTTATTCCGGATTTGATCCTGAAATCGGGGTGACAGGTTATAATGTGTCTGCAGCAGGCATAGATAGAGGTTATTACCCTCAAACAAGAAATTTTGGTGGTGGAATACAATTAAGCTTTTAATATTATGAAATTTATTAAATCAATTTTAATCGCAATTTTAATGGTAGTCATTTCATCTTGTAAGGATGAATTTATTGAGACAGAACCTCAAGGCACCATACTTGAAGACAATTATTATCAATCCGAAGAACAGATGTTTAGAGGATTGATTGCAGCTTATGATCCTTTACAATGGACTTTTTCGCAAGGGGCATGGTCAAGTAGTGTAATGTTAGGAGAGATACGTTCTGACAATGCCAATGCAGGAGGAGATCCTTCCGATGGTGATCAACCGGGTTGGCAAGCAATAGATGACTTCCTGAATACAAGTTTAACTTTAGAAAGTGAAGCTTTTTGGAAAAAAGGTTGGTGGGGAGTTTATAGAGCGAACTTAATTATCAATAATGACGATTTTTCTTCCGATGCAGTAGAAGAATACAAAGCGGAAGCTAAATTTTTACGGGCTTTTTATCATTTTGATATGTTTAGAATCTTTGGCCCAGTTCCAGTTCTTGATCATGTAGTTCTGGAAAATGAATACAGGGAGCTAAAAAGAGCAAGTCTTAATGAGGTATTTGAATTTATTACTACTGATTTGGAAGAAGCTATTCCTTTGCTTCCAGATCAAAAATATACTGGATCTCTTGCTGGAAGAGTGAGTAAAACCACTGCTCAAGCACTTTTAGGAAAGGTATATTTATACTGGGCAGACATGTCAAATGATGACCCTGCTTTATTTGATCAGGCAGCTACACACTTAAACAGCGTAATTACTTCAGGTCAATATCAATTATTGGATGACTATCATCAATTATTCGCATTTGGTGTAAAGAATACAGAAGAATCTGTTTTTGAAATACAGCATACTAATGCCGTGCCTGCAGATTGGGGCGGTCAAGAATTCATTGATGGCAATATGATTACGCAATTATGCGGTATTAGAGGATTATGTAGCGACCATCCTGAATATAATGCAGGCTGGGGATTTTTATTACCTACAGAGAGTCTATATAGTCATTTTCTAAATGATGATGAATATAGAAGAACGGCTAGTATTGTTTCAGTTGAAGAACTAGAGGCTCAAGGATGTAATATCGATATGGGAGAACAAAATACTTCTGATTTTGATGGCTACTGGCAAATTAAATATGCAAACTATAAAGACTATACCGCACCTAATGGAGGTGACATCAACTTACAGAAGGATCCAAATCAACCCGTTATCAGATACGCAGATGTATTATTGATGTATGCTGAAGCATTAGAAAGAGGAAATGGATCTGCAGGTGAAGCCATGGAATATGTAGATATGGTAAGAGAAAGAGCGGCTGGCCCAGGAGATAATTCAGGTGATTTCAGATCTACCCAGCAGTTAATGGCTGATGAAGGAATGAATTTATTGGAAGCAATCTGGTATGAAAGAAGAGCAGAGTTTGCTTGTGAAGGAGATAGATGGTTTGATATAGTGCGCTCTGACAGAGTACAAAATAGTCTTTTCACTGCCCAAAAAGCAGGTAATTTAGATCCAGGACAAATTTTCCTTCCAATACCTCAAAGAGACATTGACAATACTGGCGGTTCCCTTACGGAATACCCGTCAGCCGATTTATTTAATTAAAGAGTAAAACCAATATAAATACAACAATTATGAAAAAAGCAATTTATCAATTAGGATTATGGTCAATGATATTGGCCTTAGTTTTTGCGTGTGACGAGGATCCTGTGGAAACAGATCCGCCAACAGCAAGTTTTCAATTTGAAGTGGGAGAAACCGATTTTT
The DNA here is from genome assembly GCF_051117495.1 of Marivirga sp. NCBI lineage: Bacteria > Pseudomonadati > Bacteroidota > Cytophagia > Cytophagales > Marivirgaceae > Marivirga > Marivirga sp. The sequence goes on from NZ_JBNPEF010000021.1 coordinate 157,970, forward strand.
TAACGGTTACATTTACTAATTTCTCCCAGAATTATGAATCATCAGAATGGGATTTCGGTGATGGAAGTGAAGGTTCAACAGAAGAAAACCCTGTGCATACTTACGAGGCGGCAGGTGAATACACTGTTACCTTAACAGTTACCAATGCTGCTGGTGAATCAGCTACAAGAGAAGAGGTGGTAGAAGTAGATGATCCATTAGCAGCTCAAAGAGCTTTAATTGGTGATGATGGTAAAACTTGGCAGTTATTAGCCGAACCTTCAGGAATCGATTATCCAATTTGGGTGGGGCCGAACACTGATGATGGATCAGTTGTGGTTTGGTTTGCTTTAGGAAACCAGCAACCAATATGCGAGCGCGAGTGTATTTTTGATGATACTTGGACTTTCAACGTTGATGGTACTTATACATTTGAAAATAATGGAGATTTTTGGGCTGAAGGTGGTGTTTGGTCTGAACCAGGATGTTTCGATACTTCAGCTCCTGATGCGTTTGTAGGTGCAGATGGTCAAGATTTATCTGGATGGGATTCAGGTACTCACCCGTTTACTTATAATGCCCAAAATAATAGTCTTACAATTGAAGGTGGATTTATAGGCTTAACCAAAGCGGCTACTTCTGCAGAAGTTACAGAACCTCAAGAATCAGTTACCTACGAGGTAGTAAAGCTTGTAGAAGCTGATGTTGATACATTAGTGTTAAAGACTCAATTGGAAGAAGCAGGTGGTTTCTGGCAGTTTACATTAGTAAGCTATGGTGACACTAATCCAGTGACTGTTGAAGATTGTCCAGATGATGGTGGTGGTGATAAAACTATAATTGAAAATGTAGCTTTTGATTTTGAGGCAGATGCACCAACATTTAATCCATTCGGTGGTACTGATGATCAAGGTGGAGGAATGGTATATGAAGTTATTGACAATCCTGATGCTAGCGGTATTAATACTAGTGCCACAGTAGCTTCATTATTCGAGCCAGAAGCATCTAAATTTTACAGTGGTGCTTCTACGCAATTAGATGGATATGTGAGTTTTGCATCTAAAAATACTTTCAAAATGAAAGTATGGTCACCAATTGAGGGGGCAGTAGTTAAACTTAAATTAGAAGATAGTGCAAATCCAAATACTGCGGCAGAAGTAGATCAAACTATCGAAACTGCTAATGAATGGGTGGAATTAACCTACGAGTTTTCTGCTGAAGATTCTGAGAAATTCGATGTTTTAGTTGTTTTCTTTGATTTTGATCCGGCTGGTGATGGATCTACGGTGAAATCTACAGAAAGAACTCACTATTTTGATGATATTATTTTAGAATAATTAGCCGTTTAAGCTGTCTGATTTTGCATGTTAACATGTAATTTTAGGCAGCTTTTTTATATTAAACTTCATTTATGATTTATTCTTAAGTAAATTTATTAACATGTTAAAAATTGTCCTTTACTCTTTTCTTATTCTTTTCATTAGTGCTTGCAATGAAAATGATATACAAAATGACACCCTTCCGAATATTTCGGCAAGTCCAATTACTGTTGCAGAAGAAAATCAAAACACTGAAGTTAAGCTTGATTTAATTTTAGATAAACCCTCCACACAAGAAATTATAGTTAATTACAGTACTAAAAACGGCACTGCACTTGCGGGTTCTGATTACCGCAGCCAGCAAGGTGAAAGTGTGGTTATCCCAGCCGGGGATGTAAATTCTTCAATCACCTTAATCATATTAGGGGATGAAATAAAAGAAGAACAAGAACATTTTTATGTAGTCCTTAACTCTGCAATTAATGCCTCAATTGCTACCGAAGAAATTGAAATTACCATTACAGATACTGATACCCAAGAAGAAATTGGTGCAAATCCATCATTTGAAGGTTATGAAAGCCCGCTTGAATACGATGGTTACGAATTAGTGTGGCAAGACGAATTTGAAGCTGATCAACTTTCCGATGATTATACTTTTGAAATTGGCACCGGAAGCAATGGTTGGGGTAATAACGAGTCCCAATATTATAGAGAAGAAAATACCCGCCTAGAAGATGGTTACTTGGTGATACAAGCCAAAGAAGAAGATTTTCAAGGACAAGATTATACTTCCTCCAGAATTATTACGGAGGGTAAAAAAGAATTTAAATATGGCAGATTTGATATTCGTGCCAGAATGCCATTCGGTCAAGGAATTTGGCCAGCTATTTGGATGTTAGGAGCTAATTTCAGACAAGTAGGATGGCCACATTGTGGTGAAATTGACATCATGGAAATGATTGGCGGCCAAGGCAGGGAAGCTACTGTTCATGGAACGGTACATTGGCAAAGCAATGAAGGTTATGCTAATTTCGGACATAGCAGAACGCTTCAGGACAGAACGCTTGCGGATCAATTTCATGTTTTTTCCATTATTTGGGATAAAAATAGAATTGAATGGTTAATTGATAATCAATCTTACGGAGCAATTGATATCAGACCCTCTCATTTGGATGAATTTAGAGATGAATTTTTCTTCATTTTTAATGTAGCTGTTGGAGGTAACTGGCCGCAGTATCCGGATGAGACCACTACATTTCCTCAGGAAATGTGGATTGATTATGTTAGAGTTTTTCAACAACCAGAATAAATAATTTAGCCTACAACCATAAAACTTATTTATAACCATGACAAAATTTCTAGGGAGATTAGCAGGTGTTCTTTGCGCTTTAATCATATTTTTTTCATGTTCTAATCCAAGCGAAAAATCAAAAAATACTCAAAGTAGATTTGATGAAAAGGTTGATTCCTTGCTTGCTTTAATGACCTTAGAGGAAAAAATTGGGCAACTCAATCAATACAGTTTAGGTAGTGAATTCACAGGCCCCGGAAATAAAAAGGGACAGGACAGTATCCGGTATCAACAATTAGTCTCAGGACAAGTAGGTTCTGTCTTGAATTTATTGGGAGCGGAGAATACCCGTAAAATGCAGAAACTTGTAATAGAGAATACCAGATTAGGTATTCCTTTGTTATTTGCCTATGATGTTATTCATGGATATCAAACCATGTTTCCTGTTCCATTAGCTGAAAGTGCATCATGGAATCTTGACTTAATGCAGAAAACGGCCCAAGCAGCTGCTGCAGAATCTGCTGCTTCTGGTCTTCATTGGACTTTTGCCCCTATGATTGATGTGACTGTTGATGCAAGATGGGGTAGGGTAATGGAAGGGGCAGGTGAAGATCCTTTCTTGCAGTCTGAAATTGCTAAAGCTAGAATCAATGGTTTTCAAGGTCAGGATTTGTCACATAATAAAACCATAGCGGCCACAGCCAAACACTTTGCCGGTTATGGCTATGCCGAAAGTGGTAAAGACTATAATTCAGTCAATATCAATAATTACATTTTACACAATCATATTTTACCACCATTCAAAGCAGCTTCTAAAGCAAATGTTGCAAGCTTTATGAATGCTTTTAATGATATTAATGTCGTTCCTGCTACAGCTAATCAATATCTTTTGCAGGATGTTCTCCGTGAAGAATGGAATTATGATGGTGTCGTGGTTTCTGATTGGAATTCAATAGGAGAGTTAGTCAATCATGGAGTATCAGCTGACCTGAAAGAAGCGGCAAAAAAAGCGATTAGTGCGGGAAGTGAAATTGATATGGAAGGAAATGCCTATGTCGAAAATCTATCTAATCTGGTTGAATCCGGTGAGATAGATGAGGAATTAATTAATAAAGCAGTAAAACATGTGCTCCAATTAAAATTTGAATTGGGGTTATTTGATGATCCTTATAAATATTCTGATCCGGAAAGAGAAAAAGAAATTGTAGGAAATGAAATTCATCATGATTTAGCAGAGGAAATTGCTAAGGAGTCTATCGTTCTATTGAAAAATGAAGAATCCTTATTACCCATTAAGAATGCTAAAAACATAGCGGTTATTGGGCCTTTAGCAAAAGACAAAGATACTCCACTTGGAAACTGGAGAGCTCAAGCAATTGCTAATTCAGCAGTTTCATTGTATGAAGGCCTTGAGCAATCACTTCCTAAAAATATCAATTTAAAATATGCTGAAGGTGTGAAACTATCCATTGGCCCAAACAATTTTTTTGAAGAACAAGTGATTAATGAAACTGATAATTCTGGATTTGAAGAAGCAAAAAAATTGGCTGAGAATTCAGATTTGGTCATTATGGCTTTAGGCGAGACCGCATATATGTCAGGAGAGGGAAGAAGTAGAGCCGATATTGGCTTGCCAGGCCTTCAAAAAGAATTACTGAAAGAAATTCATGCTATTAATCCTAATATTGTATTGGTTTTGATGAATGGAAGGCCATTAGAACTAAGTTGGGAGGATGAAAATATTCCGGCCATAGTGGAAGCTTGGCATTTAGGGCAAAGGGCAGGTACTGCCATTGCTGAAACTTTATTAGGTAAAAACAACCCATCAGGAAAATTGACTATGAGTTTTCCTAGAACTGTAGGTCAATTACCAATTTACTATAACCATAAAATAACGGGAAGGCCTTCAACTGCTCCAGGGCAAGTTTTTTATACTCACCATACAGATGTGGATAATTCCCCTTTGTATACCTTTGGTTTCGGTTTAAGTTATTCAGAATTTGAATATGGTGAAATAGAGTTATCTCAAAATTCCATGAATGAAAATGAGAATATTACCGCCTCAGTAAGCATTCAAAACATTAGTGAGGTGGATGGGTATGAGATTGTCCAACTTTATATTCAAGATTTAGTGGCTGAGGAAACACCCATGATTAAGTCATTAAAGGCTTTCAAAAAGGTTGAAGTTAAAGCTGGGCAATCTGTAAAGGTTGATTTTTCCATTAATAAAGAAATGCTTTCTTACTACAAGTCAAATGGAGAATTATCTTTAGAAAAAGGCAAATTCAATGTTTTTATTGGAGGAAATTCTACTGTTGAGCATCACCAAAAATTAGAGTTAAAATGAGATATTTATATATAATCGGTCTTTTATTGTTGTTCAGCCAATGTAAGCAGCAGGAGAATTATCTGATCTGGTCAGATGAATTCGATGGAAGTGGATTGCCCAATTCTAAATATTGGAATATAACTGAAGGAAATGGATGTCCTGAATTATGTGGTTTTGGAAATAATGAAGCCCAATACTACACTGATAATACCCAAAACCTCAGATTAGAAGAAGGTAAATTGGTGATTAATGCCCTAAAAGACAGCGAAAAGGGATTTACATCAGCCAAGATCACCACAAGAGAAATTGGTGATTGGAAATATGGTTATATCGAGGTGAGGGCAAAATTACCCACAGGAAAAGGCGCCTGGCCAGCTATATGGATGCTACCGACCATAGAGGGAGATATGGAGTGGCCCAGAGATGGAGAAATCGATATAATGGAATATGTAGGCTATAATCCCGGGACAGTCTATGGAACTATTCACACAGAAAGTTATAATCATGTAAAGGGAACAGAAAAGTCTGATTCAATAAAAATTGAGGATGCACATGAGGCATTTCATACTTATGCTATTCACTGGACTGATCAAAAAATTGAATGGTTGGTTGATGATATTCCCTATCATGCGGTTTATAAAAATGGTGACAACAAGGCTGGTTGGCCTTTTGACCATGAATTTCATTTAATTTTGAATCTAGCAGTAGGTGGAAATTGGGGAGGTAAACATGGTATAGATGAGAATAGTTTTCCTCAAGAATTTATTATTGATTATGTAAGGGTCTATTCACAAAAGCCTGATTTGTCAAAATAAATTTATCTCCTCTGACTTAAATATTGCGCCATCTATAAAATTTACTGCAATTAGATGTTTATACACCAAAAATTTTTGGTAATATAGCTTTTCACTTTAAAATACTTTGGAAAAATGTCGAAGAAAGGACTTTTAATACTAATCGCATCGGTGGCTGCTTTAGGTGGTTTGCTGTTTGGATATGATACGGGTGTTATAAACGGAACCCAGTATTATTTTAGTAAATATTTTGAATTAAGTGCTGCCATGAAAGGCTGGGTAGTGAGTAGTGCTTTATTAGGTTGTCTGGTAGGGGCGCTGGTCGCAGGCCCAATGACCACTAAGATTGGCCGGAAAGCAACACTGATTTTTTCTGCAGCCCTATTTACAGTTTCCGCAGCAGGTTCGGGATTGCCTTCCTTTTTACCGGAAAGTGTTGGATTATTGGTTTTCTTTAGAGTTGTAGGCGGATTAGCTATTGGATTAGCTTCCATGGCGGCACCAACCTACATTGCCGAAATTTCGCCTCGGGATAAAAGAGGGATTTTGGTGACATTTTATCAATTGGCTGTAGTGACTGGTTTTTTCGTAGTATTTCTAGCTACTTACTATATTGGAGAGAGTTATGCATCTGAGCAAGGTAAAATTGACTCAGGTTGGAGATGGATGTTTTGGTCTGAATTAATTCCATGTATTATCTTTTTTGTGCTTACGCTTTTTATTCCTAAAAGTCCTAGATGGTTGGTATTGGTAGGCAGGGATGAAGAAGCCAAAAAAGTATTAGATTCCTTGCATGAAGAAAAAGAAGCTGAAATTGAATTGGCTGAAATAAAATTTTCCTTGGCTAAAGAAAGAAAAGTTGAAAAAACGAATGTAAATTTATTCCAAAGAGGGGCTATAGCTATAATTTTAATTGGTTCTTTACTTTCGTTATTCCAGCAATTAACCGGGATTAATGCCGTGTTATATTATGGAGGCGATATTTTTGAGAAAGCATTAGGATATACACAAGATGATGTTTTAGCCCAGCAAATTTTATTGGGAGCAGTTAATTTTGTATTCACATTTGTAGCCATGTTCACGGTCGATAAATTAGGTAGAAAGCCTTTGATAATGATTGGCTCATTTGGTATGCTTACCGGCTTTATCTTATTAGGTGGTTCACTGTACCTAGAACAAGTTGGGTTAATTTCCCTAATAGGTGTTTTATTATTTATTGCTTCATTTGCCATGAGTATGGGACCAGTTACATGGGTTTTATTATCAGAAATGTTTCCCAATAAAATCCGAAGTATCGCCATGTCAATTGCAGTAGCCATTCAATGGGCCGGTAACTATCTTGTTTCCCAAACTTTTCCAATTATTGCAGATAGTCAACATAATGAGGTAGTTTGGAATAAATCTTTACCATATGTGATTTTTGGGGTTTGTATATTATTACTTATCATATTTACCAATAAATACATTATTGAAACAAAAGGTAGAAGCCTAGAGGAGTTAGAAGATATTTGGGCAGATAAATACGGAGAAATTAAGTCTTAAGGATCTCGGTTTAATTATTTTATAGGGCTTATCAAGGTAATTTCTCGGAATTGTTTTGATAAGCTCTTTTTTTTGTAAAAAATAAATTTATATTTTTCTAATAAAGTGAAACTTTCTTTAAAGACTGTATTACATTGATTTATAACCATTATTGATTACTAAAGTTGAAAAATAATCAAGATTAACTCATAAGTTAAATTGTATTATTTAAATAACTTAATTTTATTTAAAATATTACACCAACCATTCTCAATCTTTCTGTGTCATTATTACCAAGACAATAGAAAAGATATAAATATGAAAAGATTTTTTTCAACATTTTTATTATTAACCTTAGTAGCATCAAGTTTGGTAGTAAGTAATAATTATTATAAACAAGATAAATCTCAATATTCTGCACAGAAATCTTATAATATACAAAAATCAATTGATTTGACAGAAGCTGATGTTTATGATTCTAAAAGAAATACTGTATTTGTCAGTGTAACTAACTAATAACTCACCTGAATCTGCTTATATTTGAGCCATATTAATTCAAAAAAATATGGCGCTATATTTGGCTCGATTTATTCTCTGGCTAGGTGGCTGGAAAGTATCCGCAAAAATACCTCAAAATGTTAAAAAAGCAGTGATGATTGCTGCTCCTCACACTTCTAATTGGGATTTGGTCTGGGCAAGATCCGCATTTTACATTCTTAAAATTCCTGTTCGTTACACTGTTAAAAAAGAGCTATTGAAAGGCCCATTAAAATGGATTTTAAATGGATTTGGTGCTATTGGTATAGATAGAACTCACAAAGCCGGAAAAAAACAATCTATGACTGAAGCCATGATTCAGCTTTTCGATGATAGGGATGAATTGGTAATTCTAGTCACTCCTGAAGGCACAAGAAGCTATCAACCAGATTGGAAAACGGGCTTTTATAGGGTAGCCGAAGGAGCAGGTGTTCCAATATTATGTGGATATTTGGATTACGAAAATAAAATAGCCGGTATAGGTCCAAGTTTTGAAGCCAAAGGTGATATGACTGAAACTATAGAGAAAATAAAAGATTTTTATAGACCAATCAAAGGAAAATACCCTGAACAGGGTATTCGTTAAGTTTATTTTTCTTTAAAATCTAAGGATGCAGAGTTCAAACAATATCTTAATCCTGTAGGCTTTGGCCCATCTTCAAAAACATGTCCTAAATGACCGCCACAAGTAGCACAAACTACTTCAGTACGCACCATCCCCAAAGAGCGGTCTTCTACTTCCAGTACATTTTCATCATTTAAAGGTTTGTAGAAACTTGGCCAACCAGTACCGCTTTCATATTTTGTTTCAGAACTAAATAATTCGGTTTTGCAAGCATTGCAAATAAATATACCTTCTTTTTTGAAGTCATTGTATTTTCCTGTAAATGCTCTTTCCGTACCTGCTTCTCTCAATACTTTATATTCTAAAGGACTTAGAATTTCTTTCCATTCTGCCTCAGATTTTTGAACTTCAAAAGTGTGGGCTTTTAAGCTTTTTTTATTTTCTGAACTATTGCTTTGTTGTGCACATGACTGAAAGCCAACTGCTAATAGAATAGCTATTAAACCTAATGATTTCCCTATTTTAACCCTTTTCATTTTTGTAATATTATTTGCTTGTTGCTTCTTATACTCATTTGACTATATAAAGTTTTGTACAATTTGAATTATGGTTTAGCATATTTAAATTTTTTCAATTTGGTTGTTTTTAGGTACTCATATAAACCTGATATGGTAACCGTTCCTGCTTCTGAAATATCAACAGAACCATCTTTCGAAATTAATTTCTCATCCAAATATGCATGAAGAATTTTACCTATAATCAAAATGGTGTCATTTGCTTTGATTAAATGTTCCTCTTCAAATTGCAACCCCAGTTTTATTTTTGATTCTTTCACATAGGGAGGATGAAAATTATCTAAATATTCCTCCTCAAATCCACAAGCTTTAAATTCAGATACCTCTCGATCATATTTCGCAGAGGTTTGATGTGCTTGTGCTATAAAACTTTCATGAACGTGATTGAGAGTGTAATAATTAGTTTCCTTAATATTTTCATAGGTGTGCCTCTCAACCGTTGTGGGCCTAAGAATGAAACCTAAATAAGGTGGTTTTGCTCCTATATGTATAACAGAATTGAAAATAGCCAAATTGGTTTTTCCATTTTTATCAGCAGTACCGATTAGGTTGGCACTTTTAAAACCTGATATAGTATTGAAGAGATTAGCCTGATATCGGCTTTCCATTTTTTCAATCGATTCAGAATTAATATGTAGCATATCTATTTTTTTGACTGAATTATAGACCATTTTCTACTCTTTTTGTTTTTGCTTATTGAAAATAAACTAACATTTCTTTTCAGATATGTTTTTCCACTGTAAATTGATATTTATGATAGTTTTCCAAAATATTGAAAAGTCATTTGATAAGCAGCAAGTGCTTAAAAAGATTAATCTTGAAATCTATCAAGGTGAATTAATGGTGCTTTTGGGGGCAAGTGGAAGTGGGAAAACTACCTTGTTGAGAATGATCAATGCATTGGAAAATCCTGATTCAGGCTCTATCAAAATTTTTGATAAAGATTTAATAAAGCATCCTTTATTGGAATTAAGGAAAGATATAGGCTATGTGATTCAAAAAGTAGGACTTTTTCCCCATTATTCTGTTTATGATAATGTAGCCACTATTTTGAGATTAAAAGCTGAAAAGGAAGATTCAATTAAACAAAAGGTTCATGAATGGTTAAATAAAATTGGAATGAATCCATCTGTTTATGCTCATAAATTTCCAGCCGAATTAAGTGGGGGAGAAGCTCAAAGAATTGGCTTGGCCAGGGCGCTGGTGGCTCAACCTAAAATGATTCTGTTGGATGAACCTTTCAGCGCATTAGATCCAATTTCAAGAGTTAAAATCAGAAATGAGTTTCGGAAAATCCAGCAAGAAGAAAAATTCACTGCTGTGATGGTTACACATGATGTTTTAGAGGCTGTAAGCATAGCAGATCGAATTTGCTTGTTGGCAGATGGAGAAATACAACAAGTAGGAACTGCAAAAGAAATTCTATTTCACCCTAAAAATAATCTCATAAAGAATTTTGTAAAATTTGATCAATTTCAAGCTTCTTTAGCGGCTATTTCCCTTAATGAAATCCTTCCATTTTTAAATCAGGATTTAATTAAGATTGAGGATGTCGAAATTTCTATCCTTGATTTCTTGCAGAAATCCGATAGCCAACTTCATGCTAATGTTTTAGATGCTTTTTATAAATGGAAGGAGGAAAAGTTATGACATCATTTATTGAATTCCTTCACAAAAATAAAACAGAAGTTTTAAAGCAATTGCTAGAACACATTGAATTGACATTAGTCTCATTATGTATTGCTGTAATTTTTGGAATTACTATTGGGATTTTAATTTCTGTTTTCAAGAAATCAACTAAAACAGTCCTTTCATTTGTCAATACCATACAGACTGTTCCCAGTCTAGCCCTTTTAGGCTTCTTGTTGCCCTTTTTTGGTATTGGAGTAGTTCCGGCTATTATTGCGCTTTTTCTTTATGCCTTGCTTCCTATAGTACGAAATACCTATACGGGGATTACAGAAGTGGATAGTGCTGTAAAAGAATCAGCGGTGGCCATGGGGATGAAGCGCTCTCAAGTTTTATTCAAAGTGGAATTACCGTTGGCATTGCCTTATATTATGGCTGGCATTAGAACGGCTTCAGTGATTAATGTTGGAGTGGCCACATTAAGTGCTTTTATAGCAGCTGGAGGGTTAGGTAAATTTATCCTTCAAGGAATTCAACTGAATAATACTAATATGATTCTGGCAGGAGCAGTTCCGGCTTCATTGTTAGCATTATTTTTTGATGCTGTATTAGGAAGGGTTCAAAAAAGCAGTTTGAAAATCATTCGCTGGTTTTCTTTTATACTTTTTGGTGGGATGTTGGTGTATCTGCTTATATCCGGATTTCAGAAGCTTAATTTCTCATCTGACAAAAAAGAGCTATTGGGCGGATTCCCTTCTGAATTTGTTTTTAGAGAAGATGGCTTAAAAGGATTATTCAAAGCTTATGATTTCGAGCTTGATTATGTAGAAATGGATATAGGATTAATGTATCAGGCTTTGGCCAATAAGGAAGTAGATGTTGTCAGCGGTTTTTCCACTGATGGCAGGATTAAAGCTTATAATTTGAAAACATTGGAAGATAATCGTAATTATTTTCCTCCCTATGAGGCGGCACCTGTTGCCAGGCAAGCTATTTTAAATAAATATCCTGAAATAAGAGAAAGTCTAGCTCAACTGGAAAATCAAATCAGCAATGCAGAAATGACAGCAATGAATTATCAGGTGGATGAGGAAAAGAAACAACCAGAGGAAGTAGCATTGGATTTTCTTGATTCCAAAAAGATGCTTGGGAATACTAGAAAGATGAGTAATACATCAGAATCTATCAGAATTGGAAGTAAGGCATTTACTGAAAATTACATATTGGCTCATATTTTTAAGTTAATAATTGAAGGAAACACCAATTTAAATGTAGAACTCAAATTAGGTTTTGGAGGAACAAAACTGTTGATGGATGCTATGAAAAATGATGAAATTGACATTTACCCTGAATATACTGGGACTGCCTTATTATTACTATTGGAAACCAGTAAACAGGAGAGGAGTAAGCTGTTCTCAAATCCTGAAAAGGTCTATGATTTTGTAAATCATGAATCGCAAAAACAATTCGGTTTTGAATGGTTACCCTCTTTGGGTTTTAATAATACATTTGCGATTTTGATGCGGAAAGAGCAAGCGGAAGAGCTTGATTTGGAAAGTGTTGAGGATTTAGCACAGTTTGTACAACATGAATAAGTGCTAAGTTGGCAGATGGTCGGTATGCCATCGACCATGTAGCAGCCTTTATACTTTCCAAAAATGCACCCCGGTCGGTGGCAAACCGACCGGAAGCAAGATTAAATTAAATTCAAATACATACCAATGTCATCTCCAACCAATATTTATTCTTTTGTGTCCTTTATAAAAAGAGCATTTCACTTCATCTAATATAGATCGTACTCATGAGAATAGTAGTTTTTAAATTTGTCCTACCTTTAATAATTGTATTCTTATCCATTTTATCATGTGAATCTGAAGAAGAGTTATCAGGAGAGCTTGAGGATTTTTTTCGTGCTGAAACTTATTGTGCTGACCCTTGGGAACAAAATAATATTGACTCTGATGAAGAACTTAAAGAGCAAGTTTCAGAATACTTAAATAATCTGGATATTAGTTATTATGATTTGAAGATTACACATGATGGAGAAAAACAATTTTGTTTTGCATGTCATTGCACTAGCGGTAGGTTAATAAGATTTAAATCTGATAGGGTAAATCAAGAAATCTTATTAGAAAATGGATTTCAGATGGAGTAAAAAGCAGATAGCCCCGGCCGGTGGCACACCGACCGGAAGCAGAATGTCATTATCAATCAGCCTCAATAACCTTTCTTTTATTGGGCGAAAGTGCTAAAAGCGGAACTTTAGTATGGAAAATCAATGATTTGCTTTCGCTCTTGCCAAATAGGCTTTCAAATAATCCTTTCTTTCTTGGTAATACTACCAACAAATCAATTTTATTAGTTTCTGCAAATTCATCTATTCCTTCTTCCACATTTTTATTGACCATAAAATGATATTGATGTGGCAAGCCTTTTAAATGCATTTCTAAATTCTTTGCTTCCTCTGCTTTATCTTGAGCCAACATCGGTTCTTGACTCACATGAATCAAATGAATTTTAGATGCATAAGCTTGTCTGATTGCTTTAACTGGATCTAATAACTCCGACATAATACCTTTATAATCACTGGATAAAGCGATGTTTTTTATGTCTTCGTATTGTGCGTCTTCCGGTATCACCAATACAGGCGCTAATTCGGCCTTGATAACGCGGTGCGCATTGGTACCTAAAATTACCTCATCAACTCCACTTGCACCTTTGGTTCCCATAATGATCAAATCAACTGGGTTCTCAAGCGAATATTCTTCCACTGCATCCTTTACATAATTTTCGGTTTTAATGGTTTCATATTCGAATTCCTTTAAAAGTGGTAGCTTTCCTTCCAATTTATTGAATTCGGAATCAATAAATTTTTTAATATCTTCTTCACTTTCACCCACATCATAAGCAAAATGAAAATCGGTATATGCCAGAGGAACAGTATAGGCATTAAGAATAGTGATTTCTGCTTGAGGATTGATTTGTTTTGCAAACTTTAGTGCATATTCCAATGCGTTTATTGCACAATCTGAAAAATCGGTCGGAACTAATATTTGCTTTATCATGGCTTCTAATTTTTATAGTTTAATATAATTATTTTAACAGATTACATTTATAAACCTGTGTTGTAATCTGTAGCATAAAATTAGAAATTACTGAATTGAAATTCACTGACTTCAAACAGCTAAAATCATGACATTTGTCATTATTTACAATTTAAATGATAGTTTTACTAATAGTTAGAGTTCGGTTTAAAATCCCAGTAAAACATCTCTAAAACATCATTTCCGAATTTTTCTTCATAAATTTAAAAGAAAGTTATCCGAAATCTGAAAGATTTATTTAAGTAGATATTTTATTTCTGTTCTCAGTCTTTCTAAGCCTCATTTTTCTAGCTAATTGTAAAAGTAAAATCGCCAAGAAATAGCTTCCTATCGAAATGGGGATAGTCAAGGCTAAATTGCCCAATGCAAATTGCTTAAAAAACAATAATATTTGTCTGATTATTTCATTTTGAACCTCCACATCTGGAAGACTATTGGAAATTCGGCTCCCAATTTTATAGCTTAACCAATATATAGGAATAATGGTGATAGCATTCCAGACCATCATGGAAAGCAAGACGGCCATTTTATTTAATTGTTTGAAAACGGTCATAAAACCGATTCCAATTGCAGTACTAAAACCTGGTGTAGGTAAGAGGGCAATTAAAGTTCCAAATGCATAACTTAAGGCTATGGATACATCTGATTTATCTGAAGTGAGTACCGCAATGGTATATCGCTTGATTTTAAAAATATATTTGTCTTTGTAAAAGCGTAAGCGTCTAACCGCCCACCTTTTTAACTTTGTTATAGCCATCCTTTTGTAAAACTTCCACTATTTTATCACGAAAATCTCCTTGAATAAGAATTTCCCCATCTTTCACACTTCCACCTACTCCACATTTCGATTTTAGTTGTTTTCCTAAGGCTTTTAAGTCATCCTCAGTTCCAATAAAACCTGTAATCAGACTCACTTCCTTACCTGCCCTAGCTTTTTTATCTAACTGTACTTTCAAACTCTGTTCGGAAGGAGGAAGGGTTTCCTGTTCTTCTTGTTCTTCATACTCATATTCAAAATCATTTGAGGTGGAATATACAATACCTACTCTATTTTTTTTGTTTTTCTTGCTCATCTTGGTTTTCTTATATTTATATACGTATAAATCATTCAAAAATCTATCGTTTTGAATGATTTATTAGTTCTTCAAGTCAAAATTAAGAAAGCTTAATGTCCTTTCAAATTCAGATGAAATATCTGCTTTTATATGTAAAACTTCTTCCGTAACAGGATGTTTAAATTTCATTTCTTTAGCATGGAGCATCATACTATCCATTCCCCATTTTTCCTTAAATAATTTGTTTTGTTTATTGCATCCGTGAGGTCGATCTGCAATAATCGGATGATGAATATGTGCCAAATGCTTTCTGATTTGATGCATCCTGCCAGTTTCAGGTTGAACTTCCACCAAAGAATAGCGCGAAGTTTCAAATTTACCTAAAGGGACTGGTATTTCCGTTTGTGCTAGAGTTTTATAATGAGTCACAGATTCTTGTAATTGACCACTTTCTTTCCTCAAAGCATAATCGATAGTACCTTCGGAATCTGTGAAACCTCTTACAATTGCTAAATAAGTTTTCTCAATTTGCTGATCCCTAAAAAGGGCAGTGGTTTTTGAATTGTTTTCTTCATCCAAAGCAAAGAGTAAAACCCCTGAGGTTTTGCGGTCAATTCTATGAACAGGATAAACTCGCTGGCCCAATTGATCTCTTAGCAATTGCAAAGCGAAGACATCCGTTTCAGTAGCAATCTTAGTTCGATGCACCAACAATCCATGAGGTTTATTGATAGCCACTAAATAGTCGTCTTGGTATATTATTTCTAATGGGGTGATGCTCACAAATTTGTATTTATCAAATTTTCCAAAGCTTAGAACTTTGGAAAAGTTATGATTTAGTTATTTGAAATATGTGGGAAATAAGTTTGAATTATCTACAATGACAATTTTACTCATTCATAATTTTTTCTATATCTTCAGTAGTTTCTCCAAATATTGAAGTTCCATAATTACCTGCTGTTTCCAAAAATTCTCTTTTTGAAATTCCTACTAATTGAGCGGCTTGTCCAGAAGATAAAACTCCTTTCTCAAACAAGCTAGTGGCAACTTGCATTTTTATATCTTTTTCATCTACAGTATCAGGTATTTGGAGTGTCAATGTTTTCATATTTCAATTTTTTCTAAAATCAAGATAGTAAAAAATAGATTGTAATTAATTAGACTGTTCTATCGCTAGCCTCTGGCTAGTGATTTTTACTTGTGCCTCTGGCACGGAATAATTTTTAAATGTGTTACATCAAAAAAATAGAAAAAATTCGCCAGCGATAGTAATTTCCACTAGCCGGAGGCTAGCGGAAGTAAATTTCTTTGAGTACTATAACTGCGTTTTATCTTCCTGTACTCTATTTAATTATTTTACTTCTTCCGAGAACTTCTTCCACCATCCATTTTCACTTTCAGCATCTAGACTAAACCATTTCCCTTGTGGAATGCTTAACAATGGGATATCTTTTTCCACAGCTTCATTTTCAAGATCTAAAATGGGTTCATACCAGCTATGCAAAGCCAAATCAAATGTGCCCCAGTGGATGGGGAATAATTTCTTTGCTCTCATTTGCTGAAAAGCATCTATAGCTTCTGTTGGATCCATGTGAATATCGTGCCAAGCATCATTATAAGCCCCAATTGGCATTATGGCTAAATCAAATGGACCTAGTTTTTCATCTATTTCCTTAAAGCCATCAAAAATCCCTGTGTCACCACCAAAATAAATTTTTACATCCTCCATTTCAATTACCCATGAAGCCCAGAAGGTATTGTTCTGGCTAAATAACCTCCCGCTAAAATGGCGTGCTGGGGTTGCGGTTATAGTGATTCCATTATCAGTATGAGTATCCCACCAACTAAATTCTTTTATCTTTTCCGCTGGAACTCCCCAATATTCCAAGCTTGCTTTTACACCTGTAGGAACAAAAAAGTATTTCGTTTTAGACGTGATTTTTTTAATGGTCTCATAATCCAAATGATCGTAGTGGTCATGTGAAATCACAACAGCTTCCAACTTAGGAAGATCTTCAGCCGAAATAGGTGGAGCACTAAACCTTTCAGGTCCCATAAACTGGAAAGGAGACGCACGTTTTCCTAACATTGGGTCTGCCAAAATATATTTGCCGTTTTTGTAAAATAGTACTGCAGCATGTCCCAACCAATTGACTTGCAGTATGCTATCGTTTTCTTGTTTGTTATTTTCTGTAAAAACATAATCCTTAGTTGGAGTGGTTTCCACATTTCTTTTGAAATAATTCCGAAGAATACGAGGAACTTGAGTGAACTCTGCACTTTTTGTGGGCACCACATTAACAAACTTTCCTTTATTATAATAAGGAGATGATGCCATTTCCTTGGAGTTGGGAGCTTTCCCGACAGACGGAACAAAATATTTTACCATATAATAGCCTAAAATGAAAAAGGCTACTACAATGAGTAAGCCTTTTAATATTTTAATTAAAATTTTCATTATTCCCTTAAACTGAAATATGAATATAAAGTTCCTTCCAAATTAAGCCGTCACCTTACCGTACAACTCTTCTCTCTGAGCCTGAATCCTATCATCGTCCATATATTGATCATAAGTTTTCAGACTATCGATATTGCCATTTGGCGTAAGCTCTAAAATTCTATTAGCAACTGTGTTCGTAAACTCATGGTCATGAGATGTGAAAATCACAGTGCCAGGGAAATCTTTCAAGCCATTGTTAAATGCCTGAATAGATTCCAAATCCAAGTGGTTGGTCGGTTCGTCCAACATCAACAAGTTTCCACCAGTCAACATCATTTTGGAAACCATACACCTTACTTTTTCTCCTCCTGACAATACATTTACTGATTTGAAGGTTTCTTCTCCGGTGAAGAGCATTTTGCCTAAGAAACCACGTATGTAAACCTCATCTTTTTCATCTGAATAATTCCTTAACCAATCGATAAGGTTTTCATTACCTTGAAAAAACTCATCATTATGATTGGGTAAATAAGAAGTGGTAATGGTCTGACCAAATTTGAAACTTCCTGAGTCAGCTTGCATATTGCCGTTTAAGATTTCGAATAGGGCGGTCGTAGCTAAACTATTTTTACTCAAAACGGATATTTTATCACCTTTATTTACAAATAAATCCAAATCCTTAATCAAGACTTTATCCTCAACCGCTTTGTTGAGTTTCTCAATCTGTAAGATTTGGTCACCCGCTTCTCTATTTTGATTAAAGATAATAGCAGGATATCTACGACTGGAAGGCTTGATATCTTCTACATTAATTTTATCCAATAATTTTCTTCTACTGGTAGCTTGCTTTGATTTAGAAGCATTGGCACTGAATCGAGCAATAAACTCTTGTAATTCTTTCTTTTTCTCCTCCGCTTTTTTGTTAGCAGATGATTTTTGGCTTAAAGCTAATTGACTAGACTCATACCAGAATGAATAGTTTCCAGAGAACATATTGATTTGACTGAAATCAATATCTACGATGTGCGTACAAACAGTATCCAAGAAGTGTCTATCGTGAGAAACTACGATAACGGTATTTTTGAATTCCAAAAGGAAATCTTCCAACCATGCAATGGTATAGATATCCAAGTCGTTGGTAGGCTCATCCAGAATCAATACATCAGGGTTGCCGAATAATGCTTGAGCCAAAAGGACACGAACTCTATAATTACCATCTACATCTTTCAATAATTTATAGTGGTGTTCTTCCTCAATTCCCAAACCGCTCAATAGAGCTGCTGCATCAGATTCAGCATTCCAGCCATCCATCTCAGCAAATTCTTCTTCTAATTCCGAAACTTTGATACCGTCTTCTTCCGAGAAATCAGGCTTGCTATACAATTCTTCTTTCGCTTTGATGTTATTCCACAATTTGTCGTGCCCCATCATTACAGTATTTAGCACTGTATGCTCATTAAATTCATTATGGTTCTGCTTTAGTACAGCCATCCTTTTGCCTGCATCAAGGCTTACATTACCTTTGGTAGGGTTTATTTCACCTGAAAGGATTTTTAGGAAAGTAGATTTCCCTGCTCCGTTGGCGCCAATTACGCCATAGCAATTTCCTTGCGTGAATTTGATGTTTACTTCATCAAACAGAACTCTTTTTCCGAATTGGAGGGTTAAATTACTGGTATTAATCATAGCATTTTTTCAATCAGAGCGCAAAGGTACGGATATTCATTGAGAGTGGGGAGCTTTAGGGTAGAGATATTTGTGAAAAATACTTTATTTTACACTTAATGGCAATGCTGTCCTAAATAATTTAAAATTGAGATAAAAACCTAATCCTTCTGATATTTAATCCAGCTTTATCCATATTCAGGAAAAAGAACCCCCTGTTTGCCTTGATTTTGTAGTTTGGGTGGGTCCT